>NZ_JAMYTM010000023.1:0-115665 GCF_040322475.1 Mesorhizobium sp. M0140
GGTGGGCCCCCCTGCGCCTAATGCCCCCGCCCTGGCCCCCGGGGCGGGGGGCGGCCGCGCCGGGGGGGGGGGCGTCGCGGGTCCGGCCCCCCCCGGCCGCTGGTGCCCGAGCCGGAATTCTCCAGGCGCGAAAGCCTGCCCTTTCTGACATTCGTCGCCATCGTGGTGGTGGCCGGGCTGGCGCATCTGACCGGGGCACCAATCTTCATTAGCGTCGCATTGCTGGCAACCGGTCTTGCCGGTCTTGCCCTGCATCTGCGCGCCAGGCGGAGCGAACATCGCACCTCTGCCCTTCTTGACGAAACCACTGCCCGCAGCCGCGCCGAGATCGAGACGCTGGCCGACCGCATGTGGGAGATGCAGGAGAGCGATGAGCGCTTTCGCGGCCTGATCGACGCGCTTGGCGATCTCGTCATCCATCGCGACCGCGATGGCTACATCGTCTATGCCAACAAGGTCTTCGCCGATCTCGTCGAGATCGACCAGCGCGACCTTGCCGGCAAGACCCTGGCAGAACTGGGCATCGAGGTCGGCATGGTTCCCGATGCCGCCTTTTCCGACCATGAGTGCCTGAGTTCCACCGATGTCTCTATCAGCACGCCGAGCGGGCAGCGCTGGTTCTCCTGGATCGAACTGTCGGTGCGCGACAAGGACAGCGGCGCGGTTTCGCACCGCGCCATCGCCCGCGACATCACCGCCCGCAAACGCGCCGAATCCTCGCTGATCACCGCACGCGAACGGGCCGAATATGCCAGCCAGGCCAAATCGCGCTTCCTCGCCACCGTCAGCCATGAAATCCGCACCCCGATGAACGGCATCATGGGGATGGCCAGGTTGCTGGCCGACACCAGCCTGTCGCCGGAGCAGCAAACCTATGTCGGCGCCGTCTCGACCTCGGCCAGCGCATTGCTTGCCCTGATCGAGGATCTTCTCGACTATTCCAAGATCGAAGCCGGGCGTTTCGACCCCGAGCCGCAGCCGATGTCGGTGCGCGAGATCGCCGACAACATCATCGAATTGCTGGCAGCGCGGGCTTTCGCCAAGGATATCGGGCTGGGTTGCCATGTCGAACCCGACGTGCCGCAATTGATCACCGCCGATCCGGGCAAGGTGAGGCAGGTGCTTCTCAACCTCATCGGCAACGCCATCAAGTTCACCGACAGCGGCGGCGTGCTGGTGAGCATAGCACGCGCACGCACCGAAACCAGCGACCGCATATGCTTCACCATCGCCGATACCGGTCCGGGCCTGCGTGATGCCGACCTGGAGCGCATTTTCGAGGAGTTCGAGCAGGCCGACGGCACGTCGACACGCACACATGGCGGGGCCGGCCTCGGCCTTGCCATCTCCAGACGCCTGGTGGCCGCCATGGGCGGCACGATCTCGGTATCCAGCCGGCTCGGCCAGGGATCCGAGTTCGTCTTCGAAATCCCTGCGATAGCGGCCACCGAAGCGCCGCAGGGCCACCAGAATGCTCTCTCGGGCAGACGCGCGGTGATCCTGTCGAAGAACGCCGTCGAGGCCGACGCCATCGCCCGCACCATCCGCGCCAATGGCGGCGCGGTCGACATCGCCACCACTGCCGCACAGGCCGCGCCTTTCGCCGCCGGCTGCGATGCGATCCTGGTCGATGCAGCGATGGAAGAAGGCGACGGAAGGCTGCTCAAGCGCCTGCGCCAAAGCGGTTTCTCCGACTGTGAGGCGATCACGCTGATCGCGCCGACCGATCGCGGCATGCTTGGCGAGTTCCGAGCCAGCGGCTACGCAACCTTCCTGGCCAGACCGGTGCGTGGCGGAACACTTCTGCGTGTGCTGTTGAGCAGCCATGCTCCGAGCCTCGGCCCGCCGCAGCCGGAAAGGCGCGGCGCGCCGACGCTGCGCGCCATCGGCAACCGCCAGCGCGGCCTGTCGGTGCTGATCGCCGAGGACAATGACATCAACGCCATGCTGGCCCGCGCCACGCTGCTGAAGGCCGGGCATCGCGTCAAGGTGGTCGGCAACGGCAAGGCCGCCGTCGAGGCTGTCACCGGCGCCGCGCACAAGGACCGCTTCGACGTGGTCTTGATGGATCTCCACATGCCGGTCATGGACGGGCTGGACGCGATTGCCGCCATCCGCCGCCATGAGGAAGAAAGTGCAGTGCGGCCGGTGCCGATCATGGTGCTGTCGGCCGACAGCCAGGAAAAGACCCGTCATGCGGTGTTGGCCCATGGCGCCAGCGGCTTTGTCACCAAGCCGCTCGACCCCGAGGCGCTGGTCAATGCCGTCGAGGGGCAGGTCGTCGCGGCCTGAGCTTTCCACCGCCATTCGGCACGGGCGATCACTTAAACGTAGCCGGTTGATCGTATTCGCCAGCCGACGAAGTATTGCCCATGACGTCGTATCACGGTACTGTCACAATCCTGTTGCACCTACACCGTATCCCCGTGCCAAGAGGGATGGCTCGAAGGAGAATCACTCGTGCATACAGTTATGCCGGAATGTGACACTCGGCCGAACGCCAGCAGCGCTTTGCTTGCCGGACGTAACGTCGATTCCGTCATAAAGGGCGCTGCGCTGGGCCGTATAGGCAATCTTGAAGTGCGGCTCGCTCGCAACGAGGCCGAGATCGCGGCCGCGCAGGAAGTGCGCTACCGGGTGTTCTACGACGAACTTGGCGCCAGGAAGGACCTGTTCCAGGCCCATGACCGCCGGGACGCCGATCGGTTCGATCCGCTCTGCGACCATCTGCTGGTTTTGGACACCACGCTTTCCGGTCCCGAACATCGCCGCATCGTCGGCACATATCGGCTGCTGCGGCAAGAAATCGCGGCCACGGCCGGTGGCTTCTATTCCGAAGGTGAATTCGAGCTGACCAAGCTCATCGCCCGCCACCCCGGCCAGCGCTTCCTTGAACTCGGCCGCTCCTGCGTGTTGCCGGAATACCGCTCGAAGCGCACCATCGAGGCGTTGTGGCAAGGCATCTGGGCTTACATCAACCATTACGAAATCGGTGTGATGACCGGCTGCGCGTCCTTTCACGGCACCGTGCCGGCGGCGCATGCCGAGGCGCTCACCTACCTAGCCCACCACTGCCGGACGAACTCGGCCTGGGACGTGCGCGCGGTGTCCGGGCGCTATTGCTCGATGGATCTGATGCCGATCGAGGCCGTCAATGCCAAGGCGGCGATCGCCGCGATGCCGCCTTTGGTCAAGGGCTATCTGCGCGTCGGTGCCCGCATCGGCGATGGTTGCGTCATCGATCGCGAATTCTCGACGGTCGATGTGTTCGTCGTGATGCCGGTCAAGGAGATCGGCGCACGCTACGTCAACTATTATGGCGGCGAAGCCCAGCGCTTCGCGGCGTGAGATTGAGTAGGCAGTAGGCAGTAGGCAGTAGGCAGTAGTGATGACGCCACGATTAAGCTCCTGTGACTACTGATTATTCCCTATTCCCTATTCCCCATTCCCTATTCCCTCTCTTCACGGAATATCTTCCGGCCGCCTGCCGGGTCGGCTCTTGTAGGACGGAAACGACCAGCCGAATTTGAGCGCACCACCGCGCACGAGGAACGCCGCCGCAAAACCGGCGAGGTCCGAGGCGAGCGGCGGCAGTCCGGCAAGTTCGCCAAGCGTGTAAAGGCCGGCACCCGCAAGGGCCGCCGTAACGTAGATTTCGGGCCTGAGCAGCACCGATGGCTCGCCGGCGAGGAGATCACGCAGAATGCCGCCGAAAGTGGCGGTGAGCACGCCGGTGATGACGGAGACGACCGGCGAACCGGTAATCGCAAGCCCCTTGGCCGCGCCCATCACCGAAAAAGCGGCGAGCCCGACGGCGTCGAGCCAGAGCAGCCATTTCCAGCGCGATTCGACACGATGCGCGCTGAAGAAGACCAGCACCGCAACCGCGGCGCAGACCAGCACATAGCCGGAGTTGGCGACCCAGAAAACCGGCAGGTTGAGGATAACGTCGCGAAGCGTGCCACCGCCTATCCCGGTGACGCTGGCCAGGAACAGGAAGCCGATAATGTCGAGTTGCTTACGCGAAGCCGCCAGCGCCCCGGTCGCCGCGAAGACGGCGACACCGGCATAGTCAAGAAGCGCGATAGGGTTCATGAGGCCAAGGCAGTAGGGATTAGGGATTAGGGATTAGGCAGTATGAATAGCACGAAGCCGCGCGATTGATACGACTGCCCTAGTTTCCTACTGCCTACTGCCTATCCCCTGCCTCACGCATCTTTCTCAGCCTGTTCGTTCACCGGCCCCGGCTCAACCGGTGCTTCAGCGGCGACGAACTTTGGCCCGCCCTTGGCGACGCCCACCATGGCCGGGCGCAGCACGCGGTCGCCGATCGAATAGCCCGGCTGCACGACCTGGACCACGGTGTTGGCCGGGACATCCGGATTGGGCACTTCGAACATCGCCTGGTGGAAATTGGGATCGAACTTCTCGCCTTCAGGCGCGAGCTTCTTGACCCCATGCCGTTCCAGCGCCGACAGCATGGCGCGCTCGGTGAGGTCGACGCCTTCGATCAGCGCCTTGAAGCCGGCGTCACCCGATGCTTTGGCCTCGGCGGGAATCGCATCCAGCGCGCGGCGCAGATTGTCCGACACCGACAACATGTCGCGGGCGAAATTCGCGACCGCGTAGGTGCGCGCATCGTGCACATCGCGCGCCGTGCGGCGCCGCAGGTTTTCCATCTCGGCCGCCACGCGCAGCGCGCGGTCCTTCAGCTCTTCATTTTCCTTCAGCAGCCGCACAAGGGCTTCATAATCACCGTCGGTGCTGCCTTCCGTGCGCTCGGCTGTGGGCTCGGTCGCCTCGACTTCATCGGGCGCGCGTTCGTCTTTTGCCTGGTCGCTCATCGCCGTTTCCCGTCAATCTCGAATGATGTGGATTTTGTGCCCGATATCGATGTTTGGCGGCCAAAAATCAAGGGGTAAGCGACTATGGAAGCCGCCGGCCAAGGCGGGACAATGACAGGCAAGACATTTCGACTTTAATTCAAATTTTACCTTAACCGCCGGCTTTGCTTGCCACACAGGCATGATGGGGGAACCATTCTCTTGCTGCAGGAGTTTCGAAGCCGAGACAGGATTTTGAGATGATGACCCGCAACATGGGCGAAAAGGCAGAGGGGCTGGCCATCGAGATCAGGCGCCAGTTCGGCGCCGAGGCGGTGACCCGCTTTCTGCGCACCTTGCCGGCCTTCCGCACCGAAGCCGACATCCCCGACCGGCTCAGAGAACTGCTCGACCGCCTCGATGGGGCGGAGCGCGGTGACATCGGCTGGCGCCGGCCGTAACGCAACAATCGATCTTGGCAGCAAACCTCCTATCGGCAATAGCCGGGGAGAGCCGAACCATCTAAGGATAGATGGGTTGGTTCAAATGGAGGACGTAATGCGCAAGGTTTCGATTACCTCATCGCTGATGGCGCTTGTCGGCCTCGGCGCCATAACTTTGGCGGCCTTTCCGGCACAAGCAGACAATCTGCAGCTGCAATTGGGCAAACATGGCCCGCGGCTGAAGCTCATGGAAGATTGCGACCCCGCCTACGACGATTGCGAAGGTCCCCGTCGCGACGATCGGCGCGACCGGCGTCAACGAGGCTGCACGGAAGACCGGGCTCTCGACAAGGCAGAGCGAATGGGCATCCGCCGCGCAAGAATTGAGTCCATCGGCCGCCGGGAGATCACGGTCCGCGGCAGACAGGGTGGCGACCGCGTGCGCGTGACTTTTGGCACCGAGCGCGGCTGTCCTATCCTCGATCGCGAATAGCGGTCGACGTCATCAGCAGGTTGAGCTGGCGGTTGGCTGGCTCGACCGCCAAGCCACGCGACAATTACGCACAGTAATTTTGCGTGATGTTGCCTTGCGGCGGCGAGGCACCGCGCCTATGCTTCCTGATGAACATGATTTCCCCTGAGGCGGTGGCCAACAGCAAGCGCGCCTGGCTGAAGATTCTCGCCCGCTACAAGAAGCCCGACAGGCGGCGCAGCGCCGTCGAACTCGCCATCACCCTCATTCCATTCGCCATACTCTGGGGACTGTCCTCGGCGGCTTATGCCTATGGCCATTGGTGGGGACTGGTCCTCATCCTTCCCGCGGCCGGGTTTCTGGTGCGCATCTTCATGATCCAGCACGACTGCGGCCACGGCTCCTTCTTCGCCAATCGCTACGCCGACGACTGGATTGGCCGCGCGCTCGGCATCCTGACGCTGACGCCCTACGATTGCTGGCGGCGTGCCCACGCGACGCACCACGCCAGCGCCGGCAATCTTGACGAACGCGGCATGGGCGACATCCGGACGCTGACCGTTGCAGAATACCGGCAGATGTCGTGGCGAGGCCGCCTCGCCTACCGTCTCTATCGCCACCCGCTGGTGATGTTCGGGCTCGGTCCGATCTGGCTGTTCATCTTCGAGCAAAGGCTCCCCGTCGGCATGATGCGCGGCGGCCTGACCCCTTGGGTGTCGTCGATGACCACCAATCTTGGCATCGCGGTCGCAGCAGCCATCCTCATCTGGTTCGTCGGCCCGGGCGCTTTCCTGGTGGTCCACCTGCCGATCGTCATCCTCGCCGGTTCGGCCGGCATCTGGCTGTTCTACGTCCAGCACCAGTTTGAGGAAACGGAATGGGCGAAGGATGCCGACTGGGAATTCCAGCACGCTGCCCTGCACGGATCGTCCTATTACGATCTACCGCCGGTGCTGAACTGGCTCACCGGCAACATCGGTGTCCATCACGTCCATCATCTCTCCGCCAAGGTGCCGTGCTACCGGTTGCAGGAAGTGCTGCGGGATTATCCCGAGTTGCGCGACATCGGCCGTGTCACGCTGCTCGAAAGCTTGCGCTGCGTCAAACTGGCATTGTGGGACGAAAACCGCCGCAAGCTGGTGTCGTTCCGCGAGGCACGGGCGGCGGCTTAAGCAATTCCAGGAGAAGTTTGAACGGTTTTCCAGGGAAAGCGCGTAACGTTTTCCCTGGGCAATTGCGTCATAACAAAAGGACCGCCGCGCTATGGGCGCCGCGGCCTGGAGCTCCGATCAGGCAGCCCTGATCATGTCGGCGGCCTTTTCGGCGATCATGATGGTTGGGGCATTGGTGTTGCCACCAATCAGTGTCGGCATCACCGAGGCGTCGACGACACGCAAGGCTTCAAGCCCGCGCACCTTGAGTTGCGGATCGACCACCGCCATCTCGTCGACTCCCATCCGACAGGAGCCGACCGGGTGATAGACCGTGTCGGCGCGGGTACGGATATGGGTCATCAGATCGGCATCGCTCGGCTCGCCGGCGATGTGCATTTCCTTGTGCCGGTAGCGCGTCAGCGCCGGCGAAGCCAGCACCTGCCGGGTGATCCTCACGCCTTTCAGCAGCAGTTCCGCATCGCGCTGGTCGCCGAGAAAGCGCGGATCGATGCGTGGCGCGGCAAATGGATCGGCGCTGGCCAGCCCAACCTCGCCACGTGAGTGCGGCCGCAATATGCAGACATGACAGGAAAAACCGAAGCCGTAGTGCAGCGTGCGCGCATGGTTTTCGACCAGGCCGATGACGAATTGCAGCTGCAGGTCAGGGCGTTCAAGCGCCGGGTCGGATTTGACGAAAGCGCCGCTCTCGGCCGCCGGCGAGGCGATCAGCCCGGTTCCATCCCGGCGCCACTGCGCGATGTGCCTGAGGAAACTCAACGCGCCGCGCGGGCTCATGCCAAGCATATCGGTGTCCTTCGATCTCCAGCCGACGATGAAATCGAGGTGATCCTGCAGGTTCTTGCCGACGCCCGGCAATTCGTGGACGACGGGAATGCCATGCACGGCAAGTTCGGCCGCCGGGCCGATACCCGACAGCAACAGAAGCTGCGGCGAACCGAAGGCACCGCCACAGAGGATCACCTCGCGCGACGCCTGTGCCACTGTCTCGCCTTTGCGTGTCCGGTAGCGGATGCCGGTGGCGCGCTTGCCGTCAAGGACGATGCCTGTGGCGTGCGCCCGCGTGACCACGGTCAGATTGGTCCGCTGCATCACCGGATGGAGATAGGCGGCGGCAGTCGAACAGCGCTCGCCATTACGGGCGCCACCGGCAAACTGGGTCACCTGGAAATAGCCGGCGCCCTCTTGTTCCGGTCCGTTGAAATCGTCCGAGGCGCGAATCTGGTTTTCGGCACAAGCCTCTATGAAGGCCTTGGCGATCGGCCTCGGCGAGCGCTGGTTCGACACTTTCAGCGGGCCGTCCCCGCCATGCAACGCATCAGTGCCGCGCTCATTGCCCTCGGCGCGCCGGAAATAGGGCAGCACCTCATCCCACGACCAGCCCTCGCAGCCTAGATTTGCCCATTCGTCATAGTCGCTGCGATGGCCCCTGACATAGAGCATTGCATTGATTGCGCTGGAGCCGCCCAGCGCCTTGCCGCGCGGCTGGTAGCCCTTGCGGCCGCCAAGACCTTGCTGCGGCACGGTCTCGAAGGCCCAGTTGTTGATTCTGGGCCGGCCGGAAAGCATGCTGATAATGCCAGCAGGAGCGCGGATCAGCATATCCCTGCCCTCGCCGCCAGCTTCGATCAGGCAGACCGTTTTCGATGGATCTTCCGAAAGCCGCGCGGCAAGCGCACAGCCGGCGGACCCACCGCCGGCTATGACATAGTCGTAACGCATGAAGACCCCTCCCCGATCGTCCACGGATTTCCATCCGGATGATCAAGAAAAGGCCTGAACACGACTGATGTAAAGACGCGCGGAATTACCGCAACGTCAGCTGCTGCGAACGCGCCGCCAAGAGTATTTCGGGCCTTTTGGTTCCGGCACGGCGGCTGGCTGGTAGTAGAGCCCCAATCCGCCGGTACGGTCCTCCGCCAGGCGCTTCAACAGCACCGGATTGGAAATCTCGAACTCGTCGAAGCCCAGCCGCAGCATATGCGGCAGCTGGTCCACCAGCACTTGGCCCGTGGCGCGAACGGCACCTTCGAAATGGTAGCGGCCGCGCAGCAGTTCTCCCTTAGAGAAGGAGCGGCCGTCGCTGAAGGCCGGGAAGGCCAACGCCACCAGCGACAGCTGGTCGAGCAGGTCGGCAATCTTCTCGAGCTGATCACCCGGCTGCAGCAGGACGCCGAGCCGTTCCTTGGCCGAGCGGCGCACCTCCGGATCCAGATCGAGGAAGACTTGCAACGGCAGGATGAAGCGGCCGTTGCCGGACAGCGCATCGGCGCTTTCGGCATGCGTCCACTCATCCTCGTGAAAACCCGCAGGGGTCCAGAGCCGGGTCTCCGGTGTCGTCGGTCCAGTCATAAAGATTCCTAAAGCCCCAAGATCCAGGTCCGCTGAAAGTCCATCCCACGCAAAGCCGGCGGCCTCCGGATGAAGGTCGCCGTTCGCAGGCCGGCTGAATTTCAGCATACCCTATAGTGATGCGTCGGTCAGCGACTTCTCCAGCCCCGACAGGTGAATGCCGCACTCGGTCTTGGCGTGACCAGCCCAGCGGCCGCTGCGCGCGTCCTCGCCCGGCTGCACCGGCTGCGTGCACGGGAAGCAGCCGATCGACAGATAGCCATAGGCGACCAGTGGATTTTCGCGCAGCGCATGCGCGCGCATGTAGTCGGCCTGATCCGATGTCGTCCAGTGTGCCAGCGGATTGATGCGGATGCGCGGACCGACGGCCTCGAACACCGGCAGCGCTGCCCGTGTCGCGGCCTGAAAGCGCTTGCGGCCGGTTAACCAGGCGCGGAAGGGTGCAACGCCACGCGCCAACGGCTCGACCTTGCGTACATCGCAGCAGGCGTCGGTGTTGCTCTGATGCAGATTGCCCGTCGGATCGATCCGTTCGAGTGCTGCTTCCTCGGGTTTGATCACCCTTATGTTGGTCAGCCCGAAATCGGCGGCGAGCGCGTCGCGATAGCCGAGCGTCTCCTCGAAATGCTTGCCGGTGTCGAGGAAGATGACCGGCAGTGTCCGGTCGATCTTGGCGATCATGTGCAGCAGCACAGCCGAGTCCGCGCCGAACGACGACACCGCAGCGATCTCGTCGAGGAACAGTTCGCGGGCCGAGCGTTCGATGATCTCGATCGGCTTCAGATGACCGTAGAGCGCGTCGAGCCCCGCCGCTTTGGCGGCGATGCCGTCATCGACGTCTCCGATACGGTCAAGCGGCCTTGGCTTCGCCAGCATAGAGCGCCTCCTTGAACGGCGCGGGACCGACTCGGCGGTAGGCGTCGATGAATTTCTCTTGTGGGTCGAGCCGAAGGCCGAGATAGGTCTCGACGATCTGTTCGATGGCGTCGGTGATCTCTTCCGACGAGAAGCCGCGGCCGATGATCTCGCCGACCGAGGTGTTCTCGTCTGCCGAGCCGCCCAGCGTCACCTGATAGAGTTCGGAGCCCTTCTTCTCGACGCCGAGGATGCCGATGTGGCCGACATGGTGATGACCGCAGGCGTTGATGCAGCCGGAGATCTTCAGCTTCAGTTCGCCGATCTCGCGCTGCCGTTCCAGCGAGGCGAAGCGTTGCGAGATTTCCTGCGCGATCGGGATCGAGCGCGCCGTGGCCAGCGCGCAATAATCGAGGCCCGGGCAAGCGATGATGTCCGATATCAGGTTGGAGTTGGCTGTCGCCAGACCGATGCCGACCAGCGCATCATAGACCGCCTTGAGGTCGGCGCGGGCCACATGCGGCAGGATCAGGTTCTGCTCATGGCTGACACGCAGCTCGTCAAAGCCATATTTCTCGGCGATGTCGGCGATCGCTTCCATCTGGCTGTCCGAAGCGTCGCCGGGCACCTCGCCGATGCCCTTCAGCGAGATCGTCACCGCCGCATAGTCGGGATGGCGGTGCGTCACGACGTTCTGGTCGAGCCACTCCGAAAACCCCTTGGAATCGAGCCGCGCCAGCTTGACCGCCTGGTCGCCTTCCGGCCGCCCAGCGAGCACCGGTGGCGCGAAATAGGCCTCGATGGCGCGGATGTCGGCTTCCGGCAGCTTCAACTCGGCGTCCTTCAACTCCTGCCACTCGGCCTCGACCTGGCGGGTGATCTCCTCGACGCCGGTCTCATGGACGAGGATCTTGATGCGCGCCTTGTATTTGTTGTCGCGGCGGCCATAGAGGTTGTAAACGCGCAGGATCGCCGTGCAGTAAGACAAAAGATCGGCTTCCGGCAGGAAGTCGCGGATTTTCCGGGCAACCATTGGCGTGCGACCCTGGCCGCCGCCGATATAGACGGCAAAACCGAGTTCGCCGGCGGCGTTCTTCTTCAGGTGCAGGCCGATGTCGTGGGTCTGAATGGCGGCGCGGTCGCGCTCGGCACCCGTCACCGCGATCTTGAATTTGCGCGGCAGGAACGAGAATTCCGGATGCACCGACGACCACTGGCGCAGGATTTCCGCGTAGGGACGCGGATCGGCGACTTCGTCGGCGGCAGCGCCAGCGAAGTGGTCTGCGGTGACGTTGCGGATGCAATTGCCGCTGGTCTGGATGGCATGCATCTCAACGCTCGCGAGATCCGCCAGGATCGCCGGAATGTCCGACAGCGCCGGCCAGTTGAACTGGATGTTCTGGCGCGTGGTGAAATGGCCATAGCCCTTATCGTATTTGCGGGCGATGTGGCCAAGCATGCGCAACTGCTTGCCGTTCAGCGTGCCGTAAGGCACCGCGATGCGCAGCATGTAGGCGTGCAGTTGGAGATAGACGCCGTTCATCAGCCTCAATGGCCGGAACTGGTCCTCGGTGATCTCGCCGGCAAGACGACGCTGCACCTGGTCGCTGAACTCCGCGACGCGGGCCTGGACAAAATCGTGGTCGAACTCATCGTAACGGTACATGCTTGGTCTTTCAGGGCGCGTCCGCCCATGCCTGGTGTCTCGGTTATGCTGCCCGCGCAGCCTGCTTGCCGAGATCGTTGCGGATTGTCGGGCCGGCGGCGCGGATCTTCTCGCGCAGCCGCACCGGTTGGACGACGCCGTTGACGACTTCAGCGTCGATCAAATTGACGTCGACCACTTCGTTGGCGGCATAGGCCTTGGCGCCGATCGCCTCGAGCCTGTCCTCGGCTGCCTTGTCATGGGCGAGGTCGGCATGGTCCACCGTCTCGGCCCAGCCGCCATCGGCGTACCAGACGGCAATACCGTCGGTGAGGCGGTTGGCGGTCAGTATCTTCATTGCTGAACTCCTTCGGCGACCGAACTGGACGCGCCTTCATGCCTGTGTGCCGCCAGCGGCTCGGACCGTTCAAAGTTGGCGCCGGCGACCGCATCGCCGATGATGGTCATGACCGGGCCGGAAAGATCGGCGCGCGTTTCCAGCGACGGCAGGTCGGCAAGCGTGCCGTGGAAGCGACGCCGGTTGGCGAGGCTGGCATTCTCGACCACGGCCACCGCCGTATCTGGCGACAGACCGGCCTCGATCAGCCGTCCGGCAACCTCGGCGGCCACCGAGCGGCCCATATAAACGGCGACGGTGGCGCCGGAAATGGCGAGCTTGGCCCAGTCGGGCAGCGAATTGCCCTTGAGATCGTGGCCGGTGGTGAACACCATCGACGAGGAGACACCGCGCAAGGTCAGCGGCAGTTCGAAATCGGCGGCGGCAGCAAAGGCCGCGGTGACACCCGGAACCACCTCATAGGCGATGCCGGCATCGCGAAGTGCCGCCATCTCTTCGCCGGCCCGGCCGAACACCAGCGGATCGCCTGACTTCAGCCGCACGACACGCTTGCCTTCACGGCCAAGCTCGACCAGCAGCGCATTGATCTCAGCCTGGCTCTTGGTGTGGCAGCCCTTGCGCTTTCCGACCGGCAGGCGCTCGGCATCGCGGCGACCCATGGCAACGACCGCCTCCGGCACCAGCGCGTCATGGACGATGACATCGGCTTCCATCAGCAGACGATGGGCCCGCAAGGTCAGTAGATCCTCGGCGCCCGGACCGGCGCCAACCAGCGCGATGTGACCGCAAGCGGGCGTGTTCGACAGCAGAATATCGACGGCAGCATCATGCGCCTGCGAAAGCTGACCGATTTCAGCCGCGCGTGCAGGAGCACCAGTGAAGAAATCATTCCAGAAGCGGCGCCGGGCATTGCCTCTCGGCAGCAGCTTCTCGGCAGCCCCGCGAAACGAAGCGGCAAGCGTTGCCAGCGGCCCGAGCGACGGCGACAGCATACGGTCGATGCGGCCGCGCAGCATCTGCGCAAGCACCGGCCCGGCGCCTTCGGTGCCGATGGCGATGGCGACTGGCGCGCGGTTGACCAGCGCCGGGGTGAAGAAATCGCAAAGCTCAGGCCGATCGACGGCATTGACCGGAATGCTTAGGCGGCGCGCATCCGCAGCCACCCGACGGTCGAGTTCCTCGTCGCCGCTGGCGGCAAACACCATGATCGCGCCTTCGAGCTGCGATGCGTCGTAAGCGGCGGCAAAATGGCTCGCGCCGGCCTGGGCGACGAAGGCGAGCAGGTCGGGCTCGGCGTGTTCCGCGATAATCCGCAGGACCGCACTCGACTGTCCGATCAGCCGCGCCTTGGCCAGCGCCTCTTCGCCGCCGCCGACGATGGCCACGGCTTCGCCCTCGACCCGCATGAACACGGGGAAGGCGTTGAGCTTGGGAGCAGTGTGCGACATGGACGCGAGCGGAATCCTGAATGAGCTTGCAGTTCTACGCGCGGGCGCGAGAAACCAGAAGGAACGCACTCGCGCATCCCTTATCGGGATGCAATTGCTTTTCTGAAAGCATCCCGGCCAAGAGAAAAATATTTCTCGTTTACAGATGGAGCGGATTCAAGCTGCTGTCGCAGGCCTTGTTTTCCGGGTCTTTTAGCGCCTGGGGAGAAAAGCCGCAAAACCGTTTTTTCTAAATTCTACCAAATTAGTAGATTAAAGCCGCGAACTCTGGATAGCCAGAATGTCCAACGCCGACGCGGCTGCCGACTGGAACATTAGTGGCTCCGGGCGCGTTCTCAAAAGGCCTGTCATATCGGATCGAAACCCGGCTGCGGAACGCCACGAAAGGCCACCACGCGGCTGAAAAGGAGCCTGTCATCATGAACACAATCATACTCAAGCACGGTATCTGGGTCATGGTGGCCGATGGCGAGAAGGCGCTTTTCCTCAGGAACGCTGGCGACAATAAATATCCGAATCTCGAGGTGGTGCAGGAAATGCAGCAGGACAACCCGCCCACCCGCGAGCAAGGCAGTGACAGCCCGGGCCGATACAATGATGGTCCCTCCGTACACCGCAGCGCGGTCGAGGATACGGATTGGCACCGCATCGGCAAGGAGCGTTTCGCCGATGAAATCGCCGCCCGGCTCTACAAGCTCGCGCATGACGGCGAATTCAGCGAGATCGTGCTGGTCGCACCGCCGGTGGTGCTTGGGACAATGCGCAAAAAGCTGCACAAGGAGGTCGGGGACAAGGTGACCGCCGAAATTCCCAAGACATTGACCAACCATGCCATACCGGAAATCGAGGCCTTGCTGCAGGCAGCCTGATCATTGTCGATCGGCCCTGACCGATCGAGACGAATAGCACCGCACAAATTCCGATTTGACCGGCAGCTTTCTCAGCTGCCGGTCAAATATTTGCGGCAGCGCCGTCGATTTCATGGCTTTGCGGGTTGCATCGCCGACATACCATCCACCATATTGCAAACAGGCGGCGGCTTTGGGCGGCGCTCATCCAACATCGCTGTTTTTGAAAGGCGCTCCATAGACAATGCCGCATGACACGCCCCTTATCGCCACCATCGTCGCCGGTCTGGGGCTGGCTTTCGTCTTCGGGGCTCTCGCCAATCGCTTCCGCATTCCGCCGCTGGTCGGCTATCTCGTAGCCGGCGTGCTGGTCGGGCCGAACACGCCTGGCTTCGTCGCCGATGCCGGCCTTGCCAACGAACTGGCCGAAATCGGCGTCATCCTCCTGATGTTCGGCGTCGGGCTGCACTTCTCGCTGAAGGATCTGCTGTCGGTGCGTGCCATCGCCGTGCCGGGCGCCATCGTCCAGATCGGCTTCGCCACCGCACTTGGCGCCGGTCTTGCCTGGATGCTTGGCTGGTCGATGGGCGCGGGGCTGGTGTTCGGCCTGGCGCTGTCGGTGGCCTCGACCGTGGTGCTGCTGCGTGCCCTGCAGGAACGGCGGATGATCGAGACCGAGCGCGGCCGCATCGCCGTCGGCTGGCTGATCGTCGAGGATCTGGCCATGGTGCTGGCGCTGGTGCTGCTGCCGGCGCTCGCTGGCGTGCTCGGCGGTCAGGAGCAGGCTGACGCCCATGCGAGCGGCCTGCTGTCGCTGCCGGCCAGCTACGGCATCTGGGGCGTCGTCGGCATCACGCTGGCCAAGGTCGCCGCTTTCGTGATCGTCATGCTGGTGGTCGGCCGCCGGGTCATTCCCTGGATCCTGCATTACGTCGCCCATACCGGCTCGCGCGAACTGTTCCGGCTGGCGGTTTTGGCCATCGCGCTCGGCGTCGCCTTCGGTGCGGCAAAACTATTCGGTGTCTCGCTGGCGCTGGGCGCCTTCTTCGCCGGCATGATCATGAGCGAGTCCGAGCTCAGCCACCGCGCCGCCGAGGAATCGCTGCCGCTGCGCGATGCCTTCTCCGTGCTGTTCTTCGTCTCGGTCGGCATGCTGTTCGACCCGTTCAGCCTGATCAGCAATGGCTGGCCGATCCTGGCGACGCTGGCCATCATCGTCATTGGCAAATCACTGGCCGCATTCGCCATCGTTGTCGCCTTCGGCTATCCCATCGCCACGGCGCTGATAATTTCGGCAAGCCTTGCCCAGATCGGCGAATTCTCCTTCATTCTGGCTGAACTCGGCGTCGGGCTGAAGCTGCTGCCGGAACAGGGCCGCGACCTCATTCTGGCCGGTGCGATCCTGTCGATTGTCCTCAACCCGCTGATGTTCCTGGCCATCGACTGGATGAAGCCGTGGCTGGAACGGCGCGCCGCCAGGACGGCACCACCGGTCGAGGCAAAACCGGTTGGTCCGGCGACGGAGCCGGGCCAGGTAGCCTCTGTCGCGGCAACGACGAAAAAGGAGGACGGCCCGCCTCCAAAGACGGCACTCACCGGCCATGCTATCCTGATCGGCTACGGCCGTGTCGGTGGCCTGGTCGGCTCGGCGCTGAAAGACGCGGCAATGCCCTTCCTGGTCATCGAGGACGCCGACAAGACGCTGGCGAAATTGAAAGCGGACAGCATCGAGACCGTCGCCGGCAATGCGGCCAATGCCGAAGTGTTCGCCGCCGCCAATCCCGAAGGCGCCAGCCGGCTGATCCTTGCCATCCCCAATGCCTTCGAAGCCGGCCAGATCGTGCTCCGAGCCCGCACCGCCAACCCTGGCATCAACGTCATCGCTCGTGCCCATTCCGACGCCGAGGTCGAACATCTCAAGGGTTTGGGCGCCGATACGGTGATCATGGGTGAACGCGAGATTGCGCGCGGGATTGTGGAAGAAGTTCTCGGTCCCAAACCGGAGTTGAGGCGCGAAACCGCCGAGCCATCGGTGGCCTGAGTTCCAAAGCCCAGGCTGCACTCTCGCACGCTGGCACCGTGATCGGCTCGACCACCCTTTCAAGCGAGCATCACGCCACGAATGCAGAGCCGCCATTTTGCGCGATGCCACTGAGGTATTTGGCCGGCGGCTTCCCAAGCGCCTTCTTGAACATGGTGATGAAGGCCGTAACGGAACCATAGCCGAGATCGCCCGAGACCTGCTGGACACTTTTGCCGGAAGCCAGTTCCCGAATTGCAACGATCAAGTGCAATTGCTGGCGCCAGCGCCCGAAACTCAGCCCTGTCTCCTTTGCCACAAGGCGGGCGAGGCTGCTTTCGCTGAGCGCCACGCGATTGGCCCATTCCGCCAGTGTGCTGCGGTCGGCGGGATCCTGCGCCAACGCCTCGGCGATCCTGTTCAAGCGCGGCTCGGACGAGATCGGCAGGTGTAGCTGCTGGACAGCCATGCGTGGCAATTCGGTGAGCAGTATCTTGATCAAGAGTTCGCCCCTCGCCTCGTCGTCCTGCAGCCGATCGGAAAGCTCGATGATCAATTCGCGCAGCAGTGGCGAGATCGAAAGCGTGCAGCACCGCTCCGGCAGATCGGCGGCTCCCGGCTCTATGTAGACGAAAAAAATCCGGGCGTTGGCGGTTGCGACATTGCTGTGCTCCATGCCGCCGGGGATCCACACCCCGCAATGCGGCGGCACCATCCATAAACCGCTTGGGACGCGGCATGTGACGCCGCCTGCAAGCGCGAAAACGAGTTGGCCCTTGCGGTGCCAATGGGAGGGTACCTCCGCTCTGGTCTCTGGGATATCGACGCGCACGGCAATCGCAGGCGCGGAAAGGTCATCCACATCGAAATCGAGCCAGGGGTAGCTGAGGGGCTGTCTCATGATTGACAGTTTTTAGCGATCAATTGCTTTCATATCTAAATTATTCAAAGGCAAAAGTCGATAAGGTACACTTGCGAATGAGCGGTGCGACCGCCGCGCAGCCAGGAGGTATCAACCATGCTCGCCCTCGTCATCTCCTCCGACAGCGCGACCGGACTGAGGATCTCAGAGCTTGCCGAGCCTCAACCGGCCTCGAACGAGGCGCTTGTCTCGGTCCACGCGACCTCGTTGAATCGCGGCGAACTGCGCCTGCTCAGCATACGTCCGAACGGCTGGATACCCGGCCAGGACATCGGTGGGATCGTCGAACGGGCAGCAGCCGATGGCTCAGGACCGGCCGTTGGCGCCCGCGTCGCGGCTTTGGTCGATGAAGCCGGATGGGCGCAACGTGTCGCCGTTCCGACCGACCGTCTCGCCGTCCTGCCCGATGACGTCAGCTTTGCCGCCGCCGCCACGTTGCCAGTCGCGGGCACGACGGCGCTGAGGACTCTACGCCATGGCGGCGACCTGACCGGCCAGCAGGTGCTGATTACCGGTGCAAGCGGCGCGGTCGGCCGTTTCCAGGTCCAGCTTGCCCGCGAGCAGGGCGCCTCGGTGACGGCAATCGCCGCCGCCCGGCACGCCGAGGATCTCCGCGGCCTTGGAGCCGAGCAGGTTGTCGAAGCGATCGATCTGGCCGAGGGACCGTTCTCGCTGATCACGGAGTCGGTGGGCGGCAAAAGCCTCGCTCACGCGATCGAGCGCATCGCACCTGGCGGGACCATCGTCATGTTCGGTTCGAGCAGCGGCGAACTGACGCCCGTCGGATTCCGCCAGTTCGTTCCGGATCGTGAAGGAGCGAGGCTTCAGACTTTCGCGTACTACACGTCTGGTCCAGGCATTGGCGAGGACATCGCCTCGCTGCTCGCTCTGGTCGCAGCCGGCCGGCTCGAAACGCGCGTGGCCTTGACCGTGCCGTGGACAGACATCGCCCAAGTGCTGGACGCACTGCGACAGCGCAGCTTCAGCGGCAAGGCCGTTCTCACAATAACCGGATGAGCACCCTGATTTGTCACACATGCTGACCGCCATTGATGTGGATTTCCGAGCCGGTCACGTAGGACGCCTGCTGCGAACACAGGAAGAAGATGATGTCGGCGACTTCCGCCGTGGTGCCAAGGCGCCTGAGAGGGATGGTCTCGACGATCTTGTCAGTGCCCGGCGACAGGATCGCGGTGTCGATCTCGCCGGGCGCAATGGCATTGACGCGGATGCCGTGCGGGCCGAAATCATGTGCCATCTCGCGCGTCAGCGAGCCGAGTGCCGCTTTCGATGTGGCGTAGGCCGTGCCGGCGAAGGGATGCACGCGGGTTCCGGCGATCGAGGTTACGTTGACGATCGAGCCCTTGGCCGCCGCCAGTTCCTTGAACAGGCCGCGCGCCAGCATGATCGGCGCGAAGAAATTGACCTGGAACACGTCGCGCCAGACATGCATCGGCGTGTCGATCGAATCCATGCGGCTGTTGCCGTCCTTGAGCTTCGGCGAAATGCCGGCATTGTTGACCAGTGCATGCAGCTGGCCGCCATGCGCTTCCAGCCGGTGGCGGATTTCGGAGACGGCGATGCCGACATCCTCCTGATCGGCGAGATCGACCTTGATGTGGTCTTCCGGCCCGGCCGGCCACGGGCAATCCTCGGCGAAAGCCTGCCTGGAGCAGGTGATGACGCGCCAGCCCTCGCGCGAAAAACGCTTGACGGTGGCGTGGCCGATGCCGCGGCTGGCGCCGGTCAGCACGATGGTCTTTCTGGTGTCGAGTTCAGTCATTTCAAGGTCTCCGGCCGGCAGATGTAGCCGAACGCCGCCGAGGTGGCGAGAGGCCGAAATGTCACCATTCACGTCAAAGGAGGAACCGGGAAGCCAACTCGCCGTTGGTTCGGGAGTGCAGGACAAGGGTGCGGGGTTTCACATCAAATCAATCGGACAGAGCCATGACACAGACAGCACCCCTCGACATCGCCACGGCCTTCACCAAGGCGTGGACAGGCCACGACCTCGAAAAGCCAGCATCCTATGTCGCCGACGACGTCGTTTTTGATGGGCCGATGCAGCAATCGACCGGCAAGGCCCCCTACCTGAAGGGCCTGACCAAACTTTCACAGGATGTGACCGGTGTGCGCATGATCGCTGCTTTCGGCGACGATCACCAGGCGCTGCTGATGTATGACTTGATGACAAAGTCGTCCGGCGCGCTTTCCTGCGCCAAGCACCTTACCGTCCGCGATGGCAAGATTCACAGCGACAACCTGACCTTTGACAGCAAGAAATTGGGCAACGCCAAACCACGGAATTAGCGGATCGGATCAGCCGCCAAGGAGGTCGAGGATGGAGGTCTGCCGCTTTTTGCGCGGACCGCCGACGTCGCCTGGCGGCACCGGGTGCTTGATCGATGCGGTGGCGCCGTCATCCTCTGGCATGGAAAGGCCATCGGCATCTACGGTTTGGGCGGGACGGGCCGCGCGGGACGGCGCTTGGGCAACCGGCGCTGCTGGCCGCGCCGGAGCCTGCTGGCCGACCGACGTTGACGGAACCGGCGCCGTGTTGTTCGCCGAGGGTATCTCGTCGGGGACGAATGTGTCGGCCGGCGTCGATTTCCAGGTGCCGGGCAGTGGCCGCACCGGCACACCCTCGTGGGCCGCAACCATGAACTCGTGCCAGGCCTGCGCCGGCAGTGCGCCGCCGGTGACCTTCTTCATCGGGCTGCCATCGTCATTGCCGAACCACACACCGGTGGTGAGGTTGGCGGTGTAGCCCACGAACCAGGCGTCGCGCGAATTCTGACTGGTGCCGGTCTTGCCGGCCGATGGCCAGGCGAAAGCCGCTTTCCGGGCAGTGCCGATCTCAACCGTGCCCGTCATCATCGAGTTCATCATGCCCACGATCTCAGGCTTGACGACGCGCGGCGCGCTGCCGCCGCCGCTGTCGTAAAGCACCTTGCCCTCGGTGGTCGTCACGCGCCGGATGAAATGGATGTCGGGCTTGTAGCCGCCATTGGCAAAGGGGACATAGGCCGAGGTCAGCTCCAGCGGCGTCACTTCCGAAGTGCCGAGCGCGATCGAGGTGTTGGACTGCAGATCGGACTGGATGCCCATGCGGTGCGCCGCCTCGACGACCGCGTTCGGCCCGACCTCCATGGTCAGTTGCGCCGCCACCGAGTTCAGCGACTTGGCCAGCGCGGTGGCCAGCGTCACCTTGCCGAAATACTTGCCGCCGTAATTGTCGGGCGTCCAATTGCCGATCTTGATCGGCGCATCGTTGCGGATGCTGTCGGGCGTGCGACCGGCTTCGAGCGCGGCCATATAGACGAACGGCTTGAACGCCGAGCCCGGCTGGCGACGTGCCTCCGAAGCACGGTCGAACTGGCTCGTCGAATAGTCGTAGCCGCCGACCATGGCGCGCACCGCGCCGGAATCGTCGATCGACACCAGGGCGCCCTGGCTGACGTTGAGCTTCTTGCCGCTGTCGTCGATCAGCCTGCGGATCGATTGTTCGGCGAGCTTCTGCAGGTTCAGGTCGACGGTGCTGTCGATGACGATGTCGCCGCGTACGTCGCCGATCAGGTCGGGCAGTTCCTCCATGATGGTATCGGCGACGTAATTCTCCGAGCCGGTCCAGTAGGACGGCGCACGCGTTGCCGGCGCGCTCATTGCCGAGGTCAGTTCCTTGGCGCTGATCTTTCCCTCGTCGCGCATGGCGGCAAGCACCAGTTGCGAGCGTTCCTCGGCGGCCTTCGGATCGCGTGCCGGCGACAGCCGCGACGGCGCCTTCAACAGGCCGGCAAGCAATGCGGCTTCCGACAGGGTGACGTCACGCGCGCTCTTGCCGAAATAGCGGCGCGAGGCGGCCTCGACGCCATAGGCGCCGGAACCGAAATAAACCCGGTTGAGGTACATTTCGAGGATCTGGTCCTTGGTGTGCTTGTGCTCCAGCCACAGCGCCAGCAGCACTTCCTGCACCTTGCGCTCCAGCGTGCGGTCGGGTGTCAGGAACAGGTTCTTGGCCAATTGCTGGGTCAGCGTCGAACCGCCCTGCGAGAAATGCCCGCCAAGCACATTGGTGACCATGGCGCGAGAAAGCCCGATCGGGTCGATACCGAAATGCGAGTAGAAGCGCCGATCTTCAATAGCGATGACGGCTTCCGGGATATAGGGCGACATTTCATGCAGGCCGACGGCCTCGCCACCGCTCATGCCGCGATTGGCGAGCAATTGGCCATCTGCCGAAACGATCTTGATGTTGGGGGCGCGGTCGGGAATCGACCAGGTCGTCGCCGCCGGCATCTTGGCGCCATAGTAGACGACGATGCCGGCCACGCCGATGCCGCCCCAGATGGCCAGCACGAAGCACCAGTAGAACAGCCGGCCGAGCACACCGAACAGGCCGCGCCGGCTTCTGCCGCGCTTGGCCCGCGACGATTTCCCTTTGGCCGGCTTGCGTTTTGCGGAGGCTTTGCGATTGCTCGGCACGACGCGATCCTCCTCGTTCACCGAAAGACCCGCCGAGGACCGCGCCTGCGGCGGCCCCTCGAAACTGGGTTCGATGCGACTGTCCCTGCGGTTCGCCATGCGCTGTGCTTGATATCCCCGATGCCTATGGCGTTCGGGTTGAAGAGTAGATGCGGCGATTTAAGGGCGGGTTAAGTCGTGTCCGAATGCCGGCCTTGGCATTGGGCAGCGAAAAGGCCAGCGTCTGCTCTTTGCAGGCCACTGCCACCACGCTGTTCGATGTCTCGTTCAGATAGGCTCGAACTTCACATCCGGCTGGTCGGGACCGCCGGCTTGCCGCAACAGCGCGAGAATGTGTTCGCTCCTGTCAACCTGCTGTCGCCTCCAGTTCGAGGCGTTCGTTACATGCAGCCAGCCATCGACCACCATGAAAAAATCCTCGGATTGATCATGTCCAGCGCCGAAGCGAAGCGATTTGTTTTCAGCGAACCGAACCATCGCCGGGTCGATCGACCTGTAGAGCACCGGCCAGTTGCCGCCGCCGGAATCCATATGAAACTTGTAGCTCGGGGCGAAATCCAGCCGCCGTCGCAACAGGCTTCCATCGAAAAAACAGAAGCCGGGCCACAAAAACCAGCCGCCTGGTGTCGGCGTATCGCGCCGCACGCTGCCGTAGAGGCTCTTGCCCTCCATCCGGTCGCGGATCGAAAATGGTTCAGTTGGAAAGATGTCATGATCGATGAAGCCGAACAGCTTCGGCCCGAACCCAGGCAAGAAATTCCGCACGATCCAGTTGAGCGCTTGACCGTGCGATCTGCTGACGACCAGCCTGTTCTTCGGCAATGCCACATAGGGAACATGCTGGCGACGGCAGAGATCGCGGATCGCTTGCCTCGCCTCGTCCTTCTTGCTGTTGTCGAAGACGATGTAGCTCTCGTGCTCGGCAAGGTATCGGCGCACCAGGTGGATCTGCCATTCGATCATTTCGGGCCGGTTGAAGGCCACGGTGGCGACGACCGCACCGCGGAATACCTGCTCTTGCCCTTGCAATTCGCTGACCGGCGCGGATGTCCTCAGAAAGCGAAACACCCGCCAATGATAGCGCAACAGCGCCTCGCGCCTTGGCGGCCTGTTCAGCCTCTCCCATTCCGCGACGGTAATTCTGGGCGGATCGTCGTCTTCCGGCGCGTCAGAAGCAACCATGTCGCGCTCCCGCATGGCTTAGTTCTGCTGGATCGAAATGCCCTTGTCGTCGATCTTGAGTTCGACGCCTTTGGGTTTGGTCTGCTCGCGATAGACGTAGATGCCGAGCGCAATGACCACGACGACGAGCGCGCCAATGACGAGATAGAGCGTATTCTGTTTCATGGCGCGCTCTTTGCGTTGTCGAGCTTCAGGCTCGTTTCAGGACCTTGACCAGCACCAGCAGGATGATGGCGCCGATTGTGGCATGGATGATCGCGGCGAGAGTGCCGCCGCCGATGGAAAATCCGATCCTCGGGAACAGCCAGCCAGCGATGAACGCGCCGACGATACCGACAATGATGTTGCCGATCAGACCGAAGCCGAAGCCGGAAACGATAAGACCGGCGAGCCAGCCGGCGATGGCACCGATGATGATGAAGACGAGCAGGCTTTCGACACCCATAGAGAGTTCCTCCGAGCAAGAGGACGACGGCGGAACGGAAAGCTCCGAATCGGCCTCGATATCAACAGCTTCAGGCTATTCGAAAGCGGCCGGCCTCACCAGCGGCGCCATCATTGATCGTCATCGTCGCTTGCGGCAGGGCGCCAACTGGTCGGCTCGACCTTCTTTCGCGTGTGACTGTCGATATAGACCCACCAGCCGTCGTCGCGATATTGCGCGATGGATTCGTTGATGACGCCGTCGCTGTCCTTCCAGGTCACGGAGACCTTGGAGCCATCTGTCGGTGCGGTCGCAATCGGCTTTCTGTCCGCCATGTCATCATCCCCCAATTGCACCGACAAACTGAGCCGACAGAACGCGGCGGCCTGCATCCGGTTCCAAACGCTCACCGGCCGCGGAGCGCGCTGACGACCGTCAGCTATGGGCGAAGATATCCTCTTCGTCCCAGCCCATCAGGTCAAGCTTGGCACGCGTCGGCAGGAAGCGGAAGCAGGCATCGGCTTCCTTGATCCGCCCATCGCGCGCCAGCCGTCCGGCAAGCACATCGCGCAACCGGTGCAGATAGAGCACATCGGAAGCTGCATATTCGAGCTGTTCGGGCGACAGCGTCTCGGCCGCCCAGTCCGACGATTGCTGCGCCTTGGAGAGGCCGACGCCAAGAAGCTCGAAGCAGATGTCCTTCAGCCCGTGGCGGTCGGTGTAGGTGCGGGTCAGCCGCGAGGCGATCTTGGTGCAGAACACCGGCTCGGGCATGACGCCGAACGCATTGTAGAGCACGGCAAGGTCGAAGCGTCCGTAGTGGAACAGCTTGGTTACGCCGCGGTTCCGCAGCAGGCTGACGAGGTTCGGCGCCTTCTTCTGGCCGGGCGCGATCTGGATCACATCGGCCGTGCCGTCGCCAGGCGAAATCTGCACCACGCACAGCCGGTCGCGATGCGGATTGAGCCCCAGCGTTTCGGTGTCGATGGCCACTGCCCCGACATTGTAGTGCGAGAGGTCGGGCAGATCATGCTTGTGGAAACGGATATCGGCCATTGTCTTCTCCGGTCGAGCCTTGCGCGTCCCTTGACCCGCAAGGGACGCTGTAGCGCTTTGTCTTGTGGCCCGTCCTCGCCGCGTTCCGCTGAAAAATCAACTGAAAGTTGATTTTCACGCCGCGTCAGCGGGTCAGCGCATCGAGAATCCGCGCCCAGGAGCGCTGGCCCTTGTGGAAGGAGCTGAGCTCGTATTTCTCGTTGGGCGAGTGGATGCGGTCGTCGTCGAGGCCGAACCCGACCAGCAGCGATTCCATGCCGAGATAGGTCTGGAAGTCGCCGACCACCGGGATCGACCCGCCGCTGCCCGTCGTCACCGCCGGCTTCGGCCATTCGTCGGACAGCGCATCCTTGGCCTTGGCCAGGAAGGGCGAGTCGTAGGAAAGCTGGATTGCCGGCGAGCCGCCATGCGGATGGAATTCGACCGAGCAGTCGGCCGGAATCCGCTCCTTGACGAACTTCTGGAACGCGGCGCGGATTTTCTTGGGATCCTGCTTGTGGACGAGGCGAAACGACACCTTCGCCGAGGCTTCCGCCGCGATCACCGTTTTGAAGCCCTTGCCGGTGTAGCCGCCGATGATGCCGTTGAACTCGGCCGTCGGCCGCGCCCAGGTCAACTCCAGCACGGAGCGGCCCTTTTCGCCCGACGGGATCGACAGGCCGACCGGTCCCAGGAACGTCTCGGCGGTCTCGCCCAGCGTCTCCCAAGATTTCAGGATCTGCGACGGCGTTTCCTCGACGCCGTCATAGAAGCCGGGAATGGTGATGTGACCGTCCTTGTCGTGGATATCGGCCAGCACCTTGGCCAGGATGCGGATCGGGTTGGCGGCGGCACCCCCATAGAGGCCCGAATGCAGGTCGCGATCGGCCGCCTTCACCGTGATCTCCTCACCGACCAGCCCGCGCAGCCCGACGCAGATCGACGGCGTGTCGCGGTCCCACATGCCAGTATCGCAGACCAGCGCGAAATCGGCCTTGAGTTCGTCGGCATTGGCTTCGAGGAACGGCTTCAACGAGGGCGAGCCGGATTCCTCTTCGCCCTCGAACAGGATGGTGATGCGGCAAGGCAGATTGCCGTGCACCTGTTTCCAGGCGCGGCAAGCCTCGACGAAGGTCATCAACTGGCCCTTATCGTCGGCCGATCCCCGACCAGTGATCACCTTGTGGTCCGGCCCGACCTCCTTGACAGCAGGCGCGAACGGGTCGCTTTCCCACAATTCGATCGGATCGACCGGCTGCACGTCATAATGGCCGTAAAACAGCACATGCGGCGAACCGGCCGGGCCATCGTGATGGGCGACCACCATCGGGTGTCCGGGCGTGTCGCGCACACTGGCATCGAAGCCGATCAGCTTGAGCTCCGCCACGAGCCATTCCGCCGCCTTGCGGCAGTCGGCGGCATAGGCCGGATCGGTGGAGATCGACTTGATCCTGAGCAGGCCGAACAGGCGTTCGAGGCTCTGGTCGAGATTCTTGTCGAGACGGTCGAGGACGGGGGAAACTGCGGACATATGTGAAGCCTTTCGATTCAGAACCCGAACCGTAAAGGCAGGACAGCAAAACGAAAAGCCCGCGATCATTGGACCACGGGCTGCAAACGTCTGTCTGGGATAAAAAAGACCGCCGTGGTGGAGGGGGAACCACGGCGGCCTTCTACTCGAAACGATGCGGCAGCCCGGAGAGGGGGGATAGGCTGCCGCAGGTGTCCGGGATAGGCGGGGGACGGGCCTTGCTCCGGACTCGGCGAAAACTGCCGATGACGTGTATTTGGGTCTCTGAACGTGGCGATTCAAGGGCACGAAAATTACAGTTTTGTAACATAGGCGTGAGCGGGGTGACGGCGATCTGTCAGGGTGTTGCCGGAACCGATAGTCGAGGCTGCCTTTGGCATGGACCAAGCCGCCGCGCCGCGCTATCCCTGCCGACATGAAAAAAGGCGATCATCTCTTCCTTGTCGACGGCTCCGGCTACATCTTCCGTGCCTATCACGCGCTGCCGCCGCTGACCCGCAAATCCGACGGCCTGCCGGTGGGCGCCGTTTCCGGCTTCTGCAACATGCTGTGGAAGCTGATGCTCGACGCCCGCAACACCGATGTAGGCATTGTGCCAACGCATTTCGCCGTCATTTTCGACTATTCGTCGAAAACCTTCCGCAACGACCTCTACCCCGAATACAAGGCCAACCGCTCGGCACCGCCGGAAGATTTGATCCCGCAATTCGGCCTGATCCGCCAGGCGACCAGGGCGTTCAACCTGCCCTGCGTCGAGATCGAAGGCTACGAGGCCGACGATCTGATCGCCACCTATGCGAGGCTGGCCTGCGAAGCTGGCGGCGACACCACCATCATCTCCTCCGACAAGGATCTGATGCAGCTGGTCGGCGACACGGTCGCCATGTACGACCCGATGAAGGACCGCCAGATCGGCATTCCGGAAGTCATCGAAAAATGGGGCGTGCCGCCGGAGAAGATGGTCGATCTGCAGGCACTGACCGGCGATTCGGTCGACAATGTGCCTGGTGTGCCCGGCATAGGGCCGAAGACGGCGGCGCAACTGCTCGAACAGTTCGGTGACCTCGACACGCTGCTGGCCCGGGCCGGCGAGATCAAGCAGGACAAGAGGCGCGAATCGATCATCGCCAACGCCGACAAGGCGCGCATTTCGCGTCAGCTGGTGACGCTGATGAACGATGTGCCGGTCGCCGAGGGACTGGACGATTTCGTCCTGCACGCGCCGGACGGCCCGAAGCTGATCGGTTTCTTGAAGACCATGGAATTCACGTCACTGACCCGCCGTGTCGCGGAGGCGACCAGCACCGAGGCCGGCGATGTCCAGGCCGTCGCGGTCACCGTCGAACGCGCCGACCATGCCCATGGCCCGGATGTTGGGGCCGGTTTGCCGCCGGTTGCCCGAAACGCGTCCGGCACTGGATCGGACGAAGCCGGCGGGACGGCGGAGACGTCAAAACAAGGCGATACCCCTTCCCTGCTCGCGGCACTAAGGCTGGAGCGCGCGGCCACCGGCAAGATCGACACTTCGGCCTATCACTGCATCCGCGATATCTCGGCCCTGAAAGCCTGGGTCGCCGAGGCGCGAGAGGCCGGCATCACCGCCTTCGATGTCAGGGCAACATCGGCTGATCCGATGCAGGCCGAACTGATCGGCATGGCCATCGCCACGGCGCCCGGGCGCGCCGCCTATATCCCCTTTGCCCACATGAGCGGCAATGGCGACCTGCTCGGTGGTGGCGCGCTCGAAAACCAGATACCGCTTCGCGAGGCGCTGGCTGTGCTGAAACCGCTGCTCGAAGACAGATCGGTTCTCAAGATCGCGCAGAACCTGAAATACGATCTTGTCATCATGAGCCGCTACGGCATCGATGTCGCACCGTTCGACGACACCATGCTGATCTCCTACGTGCTCGATGCCGGCACGCCCCATGGTCACGGCCTGGACTCGCTAGCCGAGAAATGGCTGGGTCATACCCCTCTCCTGCTCAAGGACGTCACCGGCTCCGGCAAAAGCTCCGTCGGTTTCGATCAGGTCGACATCGACAAGGCGACCGCTCATGCCGCCGAAGACGCCGATATGACGCTGCGGCTCTGGCTGGTGCTGAAACCGCGGCTTGCCGCCAAAGGCCTAGTGTCGGTCTATGAGCGGCTGGAGCGGCCGCTGGTGCCGGTGCTGGCGCGCATGGAACAGCGCGGCATCTCGGTCGACCGGCAGATCCTGTCGCGGCTCTCGGGCGAACTGGCCCAGGGCGCCGCTCGCCTCGAAGAGGAAATCTACCAGCTCATCGGCGAGCGCATCAACATCGGCTCGCCAAAACAGCTTGGCGACATCCTGTTCGGACGCATGGGCCTGCCCGGCGGTTCCAAGACCAAGACCGGCCAGTGGTCGACCTCGGCGCAGCTTCTCGAAGATCTCGCCGCCGAAGGTCACGAACTGCCGCGCAAGATCGTCGACTGGCGCCAGCTGACCAAGCTGAAATCGACCTATACCGATGCGCTGCCGGGCTTCATCCACCCCGACACCAAGCGCGTTCACACCTCCTACGCGCTGGCCGCGACGACGACGGGACGCCTGTCGTCCTCCGATCCGAACCTGCAGAACATCCCGGTGCGCACCGCCGAAGGCCGCAAGATCAGGACCGCCTTCATCACCGACAAGAGCCATCGGCTGGTCTCGGCCGACTACAGCCAGATCGAACTGCGGGTGCTCGCCCATGTCGCCGAGATCCCGCAATTGCGGCAGGCTTTCGCCGACGGCGCCGATATCCACGCCATCACCGCGTCTGAGATGTTCAACGTGCCGGTCGAGGGCATGCCTTCGGAAGTCCGTCGCCGCGCCAAGGCGATCAATTTCGGCATCATCTACGGCATTTCGGCCTTTGGTCTCGCCAACCAGCTGTCGATCCCGCGCGAGGAGGCCGGCAACTACATCAAGAAATATTTCGAGCGCTTCCCCGGCATCCGCGATTACATCGAGGAGACCAAGGCCTATGCCCGCGAGCATGGCTTTGTCGAAACGATCTTCGGCCGTCGCATCCATTACCCCGACATAAGATCGTCCAACCCCTCGCTTCGCGCCTTCAACGAACGCGCCTCGATCAACGCCCGCCTGCAAGGCACCGCCGCCGATATCATCCGCCGTGCCATGATCCGCATGGAGGAGGCGCTGGAAAAAGCAGGGCTTTCCGCACGCATGCTGCTGCAGGTGCATGACGAACTGATTTTCGAGACCGTCGAGGCGGAAGTCGAGGCGACGATCCCGGTCGTGCGTCACGTCATGGAAAACGCGGCGATGCCAGCGGTATCGATGTCGGTGCCGCTGCATGTCGATGCGCGCGCCGCCAACAACTGGGACGAGGCGCATTGACGCTCCGCCTCTTCGTCATCCTAGGGCGAAGCAAGGAGCGAAGCGACGCGGCGTAGACCCTAGGATGACGAAGCGATGGGCCTCAAGCCGCTTCGGCCAGGCACTTGGCACACGTCCCGCGAAACTCGATCACCGCCTTCTTGGCGGCGAAGCCTGTCGAGCGCACCCATTCGTCCAAGCTGTGGCCGACATCGTGGTCGGACATTTCGGTCACCTGCCCACATGTGTCGCATATCGCGAAGGCGGTCATCGAATGGCTGTGGTCGTGCGGCTCGGCGCAGGCGACGAAAGAATTGATGCTTTCGAGCCGGTGCACGAAACCTGACTTCACCAGCGTGTCGAGCGCTCGATAGACCTGCAGAGGCGCGCGAAAACCGCGCTCGCGCAGTTGGTCGAGCAAGGTATAGGCACTGAGCGGTCCGCTGGCGGTCTCGAGTTTCTCGAGCACGCACAGCTGGTTCTTCGTCAGCACATCCCTTGCCGCCATGATCCTGTTTCCAACTCGCCTTCCGTCGCTTGCGCCGCGCACAAACTATCCATGTACCCATCCAGATAGCGACGAACAGGCATTTTTGCTACTGTTTCCAGCATTCTGCCCGCAAGGCGGTCGAGAACATCGATCGGAGCGGGGCAACAGGCAGGTTGCTCTGCGATGTAACGTTCAAAATACTGACAATATCTTCAGCGAGGATTGCCGCGCTTGGAATTTCGGTCGGGCTTGGGGAAGCAATCATGATCAAATTGACGCGGCGGACGCTGCTGGTCGGCACGTCCGCTTTGACCATGGCCGGCATGGTGTCGTTCCGGACCATGGCCGCATCGCGCACCTATCATGCGCTGCTGGTCGCCTGCACCGAATATCCCAACCTTCCGCAGAGGAATTGGCTGGTCGGGCCGAAGAACGACGCAGCCCTCGTCCGCGACTATCTCCTGAAGAATGTGCCCGACCCGGTGCGGTTCGCGCCGGAGAACGTCACGCTGCTCGCCAAGGATGTCCCCGGCGCCAGTGGCCTGCCGACCCATGCGGCCATCAAGGCCGCATTGGCCGACCTTGCCGCCAAGGTTCAGCGCGACGATTTCGTCTATCTGCATCTGTCCGGTCACGGCGCCCAGCAGCCGCAGATGGTCAAGGGCGACGAAACCGACGGGCTCGACGAGATCTTCCTGCCCGTCGATATCGGCAAATGGATCAACCGCGATGCCGGCGTGCCCAATGCGCTGATCGACAACGAGATCGGCGCGGCACTCGACGCCATTCGCGACAAGGGCGCTTTCGTCTGGGTCGTGTTCGACTGCTGCCATTCCGGCACCGCGACACGCGCCGTCGAGGTCGATGACGAGTTGGAGCGCAAGGTCGAGTTCGCCGACCTGGTCGGCGGCAACGAGGCCGAGCGGGCTGCCGCGATCAAGGCCTATGACGAGGTGATTTCGGTCGCCGGCTCGCGCGGCGTCGACGACAATGGCACGCGCAAGCCCGCCTTCACCCTGACGCCGACCGGTGGCGAACCGATCACCAAGGGCAAACTGGTCGCCTTCTATGCCGCGCAGACGGTGGAGACGACACCGGAAATGCCGCTGCCTAAGGGCATCGCGGATGCGCCGCGGTTCGGCCTGTTCACCTTCACCATCCTGTCGAAACTGGCCGAGAATCCCAACGTCACCTATCGCCAGCTCGGCCAGGCCGTGCTGCAGCAATATTCGGCCGACAGCCGCACCCGGCCGACACCGCTGTTCGAGGGCGAACTGGATGCGCGGGTGTTCGGCACCGACAAGACCGACGCGGTCATGCAGTGGCCTGTCGTCATCAAGGACGGCGAAGCGACGATCGGCGCCGGCCTGCTGCACCGCCTCACCCCCGGCAGCAAGCTCGCCATCCTGCCGTCGGCGCTATCGCCGCTGTCCGACGCTGTCGGATTTTTGGAAGTGCAGTCGGCAAAAAACCTGGAAAGCCGCGTCAAGCCGGTCGAGTTCGACAAGAAGCCGGCGCTCAAAGTCGTCGACATTCCCGCCAATTCCTATGCGCGGGTGGCGGAGATCGCCGTCGACTACAAGCTCGTCTTGGCGCGGCCGGCCGCGGCCAAGGGACTTGAGAAGGAAACCGCTCTGGTCAATGCGGTTCTCGACGAACTGGCCATAGCCAGGGAGACCGGCTTCAACATCGAGCTGGTCGAGCCCGGCAAGAGCGCCGACCTCCGCCTCGCGGTGATGCGCGAGAATGCCGTTCCCGGCGCCGCCAAGGATGCGACCGCTAAGCCGGCGCTGTGGTTCCTGCCGGCGTCGGGCGACGTGACCTTGAAGGAGGGCGGCAAACCGCCGCTGATCATCATTCACGACCGCCAGAAACTGGCCGATGCAACGACCAGGAACCTGCGCACCATCTTCCGTGCCACCGGGCTTTCGCGGCTGGCGGCGGCCTCAGACTACAAGCCCGAGGTCGACGTCCAGTTCCAGGTCAAACGCCGCGACAAGAATGGCCTCGAACCGCTGCAGGCCTCGGTGGTGCCGCGCGTCTCGCCGGGCGACGAAGTGCATGTGCTGGCCAAGAACGGTTCGGATCTGCTGGTCGACATCAATGTGCTCTATGTCGGCAGCGATTATTCGATCACCCATATCGTTGCCGAACGCCTCGCCCCGCAAGCCATGCTCGAAGAGGGGCTGCTGGCTTTCACCGACACCAGTTTCGGCATGGAGCGGATGATCGCGGTTTTGACCGAGGCGCCGCCGGAGAGCGAGAAGCAGGATCTGAGCTTCCTGGCACAGGACGGCGTCGCCTCGGCGACACGCGGAATGGACTCTGCCGGCTTCTCCGACATGCTGACCGATCTCGGCATGGCGCCGGCAACCCGCTCGGTGATGCGGCTTGCCGACAAGAGCGGCCCGAAGGGCGCGGTGATGATCTTCCCGATGGAGACGGTGCCGCGCGCCTGAGCGGATGCCGGCGCGCAGGGCTCTGCGGCGGCTCTTGCGCGATCGGCGCGATATGAGAACATTCCCGGCCGCTGACGCATGACGGCCGGATGAAACGGATAGGATCGATTGTGAAGAATTCTGTGTTTTCCTGGCGTGGAACGGTAGCCGGCCTTGCCGGCGGCCTGCTGCTGATCGCCAACGCTTCGGCGGACGATGCCTGCGGCCTGTGCGTCAAGCAGATCGTCACCAACTCGGAACTGGCGACGTGTTTTCTCGATCAGTACGACCAGTTCGCCAAAAGCGGCAGCGACGCGGTTGTCGTCGATCTCAGCAACTGCGCCTCGCGCGGCGTCGTCGAAGCCTTGCCGTCACCGAACAAGGGTGCGGCGGACCCTGATGTCCAGTTCATGATTTCGCGCCTGCAGCTGGAATGCCTGAAAAAGAAGCTGGAGGCGCCAGGCATCGTATTGGATCCCTCCGCCACCATCGAACTGGACACCTGCGGATGAAGAAGCCGGCGGGCAACACCAGGCAAACAGCGGCTGCCGCGCCTGCAAAGGCGCCAACGGCGAAACAGACCTTGCCGGAAACCACGGAAGGCTTTCCGTGGCCGAGCAGCCACGAGATCAAGAAGGAGGGCAACCCGTTCACCGACCGCGACTGGCGCATGCTGGTTTATGCCTGGTCGGGCATGGCCGTGCGCCTCGCCATCATCTTCACCCTGATGTTCTCGGTCTACCAGTTCCTGGCCAACCAGGAGCAGAAGCGCGTCGAGCAGACCATGTCGCTTGTCGAGCTCTGGGAAAACAAAGACTACCAGCAGGCGCAGCGTGCGCTGAAAGATCGTCTGACGGCGCTCAACGCCAAATATGACAATCTGCTCAGCGCCAACCCATCGCCGACCGAGGAGCAGGTGTTCCGGCAACGCATCGGCATCGAGGCGATGACTGCCTCCGGCGGCGACATGCCGCTCGCCGATTTCAGCGAGAATTTCGATCGCATCGTCTATTTCCTCAACCGGCTGTCCTTCTGCATCGACGGCGATTTGTGTTCGCGCAAAGTGACCGATGCTTATTTCCGTGACTATGCCGTCTCTTTCTGGAGCTATTTTGCCGGCTACATAGACAAGCAGCGCAAGGCGGGTTCTCCCACTTTCGCTTCGGCAATCGAGAACTATGTGCGCAACGGCCCGCCTGCATCCGCAGCCAAATAGCGGCGAAAAAGGCGGCGGGATTGCGCCGCCGCCTTTGTCTCCATCGCGAATGCGCAGCGATTACTTATACAGGCTGTTGATCCACTGGACGTTGGCAGCGTTCAGGCGCACGGCGGTGTTCGCGTCGGGGCTTTCCGCCACGTTGACACCGGTGACGATGCGCTGCTTGGCCTTGTTGTCGTAAGCATAGACCGAGCTCCCGCTCGACCCTGGGAACGTATCGCAGTCATACTGGAAATATTCCGGCGCGATGTTTTCGGCGTGCACTTCGCAGTTTGCCTTCCACATCGTGCCCATCGGCTTGTCGCCGGGATAGCCGACGAGATTGGCGGTGAAATCGCCGAGATCCTCATAGTTGGCATAGCCCAGCCAGCCGAGATTGGTGCCGACATCCTGCTTCAGCGTGACGATGCCGAGATCCCACAGCAGGACCGACCCGTAATAGCCCTGGTAGTTGTCGATGAAGCCTTGCAGCACATAGGCGCTTTCGAAGGCGAAGGCGCCGAACGGTGCGTCGTCGGCCGTGCTGCCGTTAAGGCCCGGCACGAACAGGTAGTCGGAGAGCCAATCCTTGTCCTCATGACTGTAGAGGCAGTGCGCGGCGGTGAGTACGGTTCGCGGACCGATCAGCGTTGCCGAACAGCTGCCGAAGCTGCCCGTCTTCGGCGATTTGGCTTCGAGATAGCCTATTGCCGAGAACGGATAGGTCTTGGTGTTCTTGACCTGCTCGCGATCGTCGGTGCCGAAAACCTGGCGGCCGGCTTCGCCTTCGCCGAGGTCCGGATCCTCGGTCTTGCGCTCAGCCCCGTCTTTTCCAGTGGCCGGAGCGTTCAGTTCCTTGATGATAAGCTCCCGCAGCGCTTCGCTCGGCTCGATCTTGATCTCCTTGCCATCGGCGGACCGTCCGACGATGCCGTAGGATTTGACAGCCGTTGCCTCGTCGGCAAGCGGCGCGGCGCGGCTGTCTTCGTCGGTCAGCTTCGGTGGCGCGATTGGCTTTGCCCGCCCGGGCTTGTAGTCGCCTGAAGTCGCGTCGCGCGCGCTTTCGCCATTGCCGGCACTGGCGGAGCCAGGATCGGCGGCGAAAGCTGGAACCGCCCACATTGCGGTGGAAAGCAATGTGGACGCAACAAGTGCGTTTGTCAGTTTTGTCATGGTGAGACTCTCCCAAAAGTCAGCAAGGACTGGATCAAGATACAGAAATATTGTCGAGATCGTGGTGAGGCCAAAAAAGGAGTTTTTGATTACCGGTGCCTGACCTGATCATTACCCCTACAGTCTGTCGAGGTCCCGCCAGAGGCACTCGCGCGGATATATTGCCTAAATTAATACAACATTGGAATGACAAATCGCTTCCACATAGCCCGTGGGGGGCTATAGGATTTTGAGCGAGGTCTGCACAGGAACGCGATCCGCGAAGCGGTGCCCGACTTGGTGTTCCTGCCGTGCCGCAACAACTGTGCTGCGCGGTCTGATCCCCAGGCTGAGGCTTGTTTCGTTGATCATGTGCCGGGGCTGGTCCGCTCGGGTACATGTCTCAGGAGGGCTTCAGGTGAACATCATCCATCGGTTCAGGCCGATCGCCGCCGCATCGCTGCTCGGCATCGCGGCCGTCCTTGCGGCAGCCAATTTCACCCAGGCCGACGAAGCGGTCGCCCGACCGGAGGCAGCGGTCTCGCCAATGAAGCGCGTGACGGAAGCCAGGGCGATTGCAGCGGCGGAGAACCCCGACGCGGCCGACCGCGTCTATGGCGGCAACCAGGCCGAAAAGGGAGTCTACCCGTTCCAGGTCGCGCTGCTCACCACCGACAGGCTGGACGAGAATCCGGCATCGCAGGCCAACGCCCAATTCTGCGGCGGCAGCCTGATCGCGCCGCAATGGGTGCTGACGGCAGCACACTGCCTCAACGACAAGGGCCAGCCGGTTTCGCCCGAGAGCGTCACCGTGCTGACCGGTGCAACCGATCTCAGCGAAGGCAAGCGCCACAAGGTGGTGGAGGTCATCGTCAACGAAGGCTACAGCGAGCAGACCCTCGACAACGACCTCGGGCTGCTTCGGCTTGCCGAACCGGCCGACGCGCCGACCATCAAGGTCGCCCATGAGGCAACGCCCGACACCGGCAAGACGACCGTCACCGGCTGGGGCAAGATGCAGGACGGCACCTTTCCGACCACGCTGATGGTCGCCGATCTCGACCTGCAGCCGAACCAGGCCTGCAACAGCGGCATCAAGGCCATCTATGCGCGTGATCTGAAGGCAGCACTTGGCGATCTGTCGCGCCGTATGCGCTATTCGGAAAAAGGCATCGACGCGGCCGCCAATGCGATCGCCGCCGACATGACCGACCCGCTGACCGGCAACATGATCTGCGCCGGCACCACCAGCGGCGTGCGCGATGCCTGCAACGGCGACAGTGGCGGCCCGCTGTTCATGACCGGTGCCGAAGGCCCGGTCCAAATCGGCGTCGTCAGCTGGGGCGAAGGCCCGGCTGACGGCAGTGCGGCCTGCGGCCACAAGGACGCCTACGGCATCTACACGCGGCTGGCCAACTACACCGGCTGGATCGAGGCGAAGATGAAAAGCTCTGCTCCGGCGCCTGCCAAACCCAAGGCGGGACTCGGCACGGCGCAGAAACCGAAAACGCCCTGAACCGCGGCCATTTGGCTTCCCATGAAAAACGGCGGGAGTGCCCGCCGCTCTTATTTTGCCGGCTTGAGTGGTTTATTTTCGCGGCGGGCCTTTGCGCTCGGCCGAAGCTGCCCACAGATTGATATCGGACTCCCGGGCGTAGGTATCGATCTCGGCGAGTTCGGCATCGCTGAAGTCGAGCACCTTGAGCGCGCCGACGCAGTCCTCGACCTGCTCCGGCCGGCTGGCGCCGATCAGCGCCGAGGTCACCCTGCCCTTGCGCAGCACCCAGGCCAGCGCCATCTGCGCCAGCGTCTGCCCACGCTTGCTGGCGATGGCGTCGAGCGCCTTGATGTTGGCGATGGTCTTGTCGTTGATGAAGGCTGTCTTCAGCGACTTGCCCTGGGAAGCACGGCTGCCGTCCGGAATGCCGCCGAGATACTTGTTGGTCAGCATGCCTTGCGCCAGCGGCGAGAACACGATGGAGCCGACGCCGAGCCCTTCGAGCGTGTCGAGCAGGCCGTCTTCCTCCACCCAGCGGTTCAGCATCGAATAGCTCGGCTGGTGGATGACGCAAGGCGTGCCAAGCTGCTTCAATATATCGGCGGCCTCGCGCGTGCGCTGCGAATTGTAGGACGAGATGCCGGCATAGAGCGCCTTGCCCGAGCGCACCGCATGGTCGAGCGCACCCATCGTTTCTTCCAGCGGCGTGTCGGGGTCGAAACGGTGCGAATAGAAGATATCGACATAGTCGAGCCCCATGCGCTTCAGGCTCTGGTCGAGGCTGGCCAGAATGTATTTGCGCCCGCCCCATTCGCCGTAGGGGCCGGCCCACATTTCGTAGCCGGCCTTCGTCGAGATGATCAGTTCGTCGCGGTAGGCGGCGAAGTCGGTGCGCAGGATTTCGCCGAAAGCGGTCTCGGCAGAACCGGGCGGCGGACCGTAATTGTTGGCGAGGTCGAAATGCGTGATGCCGAGGTCGAAGGCCTTGCGCGCGATCGCCTGCTTGGTCTTGTGCGGCGTGTCGTTGCCGAAATTATGCCACAACCCCAGCGAGATTGCCGGCAGCTTCAGGCCGGAGCGGCCACAGCGGTTGTAGATCATCTTTTCATAGCGGTTTTCGGCAGGCGTGTAGGGCATCGGAAAATCCTCAAATGGAAACGAGCCGGTCGGCTGCATCGCGACAACGCGGCGAGTTGGCTCTGCCCCTCACCCTTACCCTCTCTCCGTCGAAACGGGGAGAGGGTTGAGGTGTGCTGCCTATTTCTTCTTCGCCAAAAGCGCCTTGGCTTCCTTGACGCCAAGTGCCGCCGGCCGTTCGCAGGTGGTCTGCATGGCGACGAACTTGCCGGTTTCGCCGGAACGCAACAGCCCGGTCATCACGTCGACGGCGTGCAGCGCCAGCTCCATCGAACAGCGGTGCGGCCGGCCTTCCGCGATTGCCACCGCCATATCGGCGAGGCCTGATGTGCGGTAGTTGGCCATCATGCCTTGCGAATGCATCTCGTTGGGCACGCCGAACGGATGCGGCCAGTTCGGCAGCTTCTTGACCGGCTTGGCCGCGTCGGTGAAGCGAACGTCACCGCCGAAGAAATTCGGATCCGGCACGAACACCGTGCCTGTCTCGCCATAGAGTTCCATCGGCGCGTGGCCGTGAGCCCAGACGTCCCAGCTGGTGTTGAGCGTGATAACGGCGCCGTTCTCGAACTCCAGCAGCCCATGGATGGTCGTCGGCGTGTTGACCGGTATCTTTTCACCCGCGCGCGGCTTTGAACTGATCGTCCGCTCCTTGGCCGGCGTCGTCGCGAAGGCCGCGACCTGCTTCACCGGCCCGATCAGCTGGATCAGATTGGTGATGTAATACGGTCCGATATCGAGCACGGGACCGGCGCCCGGCTGGAAGAAGAAATCCGGATTGGGGTGCCAATGCTCCATGCCGTGGCCCATGACATGACAGGTACCACTCGTGACCTTGCCAAGCTTGCCGGTGTCGATCAGCTTGCGCACCAGCTGGTGCGCGCCGCCGAGGAAAGTGTCTGGCGCCGAGCCGATCCGAAGACCCTTTTTCTGCGCCCGCTTCTTAAGGTCGAGCCCTTCCTTGACCGACAGCACGAACGGTTTTTCCGAATAAACGTGCTTGCCGGCGTCGAGTATCTGCTTCGACACCTCATAATGCACCGCCGGGATGGTCAGGTTGACGATGATGTCGATGTCGTCGGCCCTGAGCAGGTCTTCGACGGTCTCGGCGCGCAGCTTGAACTCCTTCGCCCGAGCCCTGGCCGCCTCCATGTTGATGTCGGCGCAGGCACGCATCTCGATGCCGCGAAACAGCGGCGCCAGCGAAAAATACGCTTTCGAGATGTTGCCGCAGCCGATGACGCCGATGCCAAGTTTCTTTGCCATGCTGATTGCTCCTAATAGGTTTTGGCGGCTGCGATGGAGCGGCGGGCGAAACGCTCGATGTCGTTGGGGTTGTCCTGTTCCATGACGTAGTATTGGGCAGCACTCTTGGCACGCAGCACCTTGATCAGACCGGCCCAGTCGATGGTGCCATGGCCGACATCCGACCAGCCATCCTCATCCAGCCCCTCGCCCGGCTTGGCCATGTCCTTGACGTGGACGGCACTGATGCGCTTGCCGTGTTTCTCGATCCACGGCAACGGATCATCGCCGCCGCGCACCACCCAGGCCACGTCCATCTCCCAGCTGACATCGGGCGCGGATGACAGGATGTGGTCCTGCGGCACCGATCCGTCGGCAAGTTTCTTGAACTCGAAATCATGGTTGTGCCAGGCAAAGCCGTAGCCGGCCTTTTTCGCGGCGTCGCCGACCTTTGCCAGACGCTCACCAAAGCCGCTCCAGCCGGCGGCGTCGGATGGCCGCTGGTCGGGCATCAGGAAAGGGCAGATGAGCAGCGTGATACCGAGTGCGTCGGCGGTTCTGCGCACGCCGTCGAAATCGTTCTCGAGAGCGTCGATCGAGAAATGCCCAGTCGGCATGGCAAGCCCGTTCTTGTCGAGCTCGGCACGGAATGCCTCGGGATCATCATAGACGCCGCCAAAACCTTCGACCTGAGCGTAGCCGAGCTTGCCGAGCGTGGCGAGCACACCGTCCCAGGGTTGGAAATTGCGGGCGCTGTAAAGTTGGAATGACCAATTCATCGTCTCTGTCCGTTTCGCTTGGGGATTGTCGTTGGAAGGTTGGTTCTCGGAAGCTAGATGCGTGTGCCGGTTGCCGTGTCGAAAAGCGAGGCGCGCATCGGATCGAAGCCAAGCGTCACCGCCTCGTCGTTCTTGGGCGTGCGTTCCGAGGTCACCCGGACGCTGAAATTCTGCTGGGCAAGCTTCAGCCAGACCAGCGTGTCGGAGCCCATGGGCTCGACCACCTCGACATTGGCGGCTATCGAGAACGGCCAGCCGGTGCCACTGTTCAGGCTGACATGCTCGGGCCTGATACCGAATGTGACGGGGCCTGGAGCCGGAGGCTTGGCAAAGTCGTAAGTGCCGAGCGGGATCTTGATATCCTCGGCCGCGAACCGCCAGCCGCCGTCCGCGTCTTCCAGACGGCCATCGACGAAGTTCATTGCGGGCGAGCCGAGGAAGCCGGCGACGAAGCGGTTGACCGGACGGTTGTAGATGGTCTGCGGCGCATCGAGCTGCTGGATGACGCCGCCCTTCATCACCGCGATACGGTCGGCCAGCGTCATCGCCTCGATCTGGTCGTGGGTGACGTAGATCATGGTGTTCTGCAGCTTGCGATGCAGCAGCTTGATCTCGACGCGCAGTTCGGCGCGCAGCTTGGCATCGAGATTGGACAGCGGCTCGTCGAACAGGAACACGTCGACATCGCGCACCAGCGCCCGTCCGATGGCGACGCGCTGGCGCTGGCCGCCGGAAAGTGCGGCCGGCTTACGCTGCAGCAGCGGCTCGATCTGCAGGATTTCAGCCGCCCGCGCGATCCGCTTGGCGATCTCTTCTCTTGGCGTGCCGGCGACACGCAGCCCGAAGGACAGGTTCTTCTCCACCGTCATTTGCGGATAGAGCGCATAGGACTGGAACACCATGCCGATGCCGCGGTCCTTGGGCTCTTCCCAGGTGACGTTCTTGCCCTTGATGAAGATGCGGCCTTCGGAGACATCGAGCAGGCCGGCAATGCAGTTGAGCAAGGTCGACTTGCCGCAGCCGGACGGCCCGAGCAGCACGATGAACTCGCCATCGGCGACATCGAGATTGAGCGTCTCCAGGACGGTCACCGCGCCGAAATTCAGCGACAGGTCCTGGATCGAAACGCTGGTATCGTTGGCTGCCGTCATCGCCATCACCCCTTCACCGCGCCGGCGGCGATGCCGCGTACGAAAAGCTTGCCGGAAATGAAGTAGACGATCAGCGGCACAAGCCCGGTCAGGATGGTTGCGGCCATGTTGACGTTGTACTCCTTCACGCCTTGCACCGAATTGACGATGTTGTTGAGCTGCACCGTCATCGGATAGGTGTCGGGGCGGGTGTAGACGACGCCGAACAGGAAGTCGTTCCAGATGCCGGTCACCTGCAGGATGATGGCGACGACGAAGATCGGCAGCGACATCGGCAGCATGATGCGCAGGAAGATGCCCCAGAAGCCGGCGCCGTCGACGCGTGCCGCCCGGAACAGCTCTTCCGGCATCGATGCGAAATAATTGCGGAACAGCAGCGTCAGGATCGGCATGCCGAAAATGGAATGGACGATCACCAGCCCGCTGAGGCTGCCGTAGAGGCCGATTTCGCGCAGGATGATGACGATCGGATAGATCATCACCTGGTAGGGAATGAAGGCGCCGACGATCAGGATGATGAAGAACGTGTCGGCGCCCTTGAAGCGCCAATTGGCCAGTGCATAACCATTCACCGAGGCGATGGCGATCGACAGCAGCACCGACGGCACGGTGATCCGCACCGAATTCCAGAAACCGCGCGAGAGCCCGTCGCAGTTAAGGCCGGTGCAGGCCGTTGACCACGCCTTGACCCACGGCTCGAAGGTGATCTCGAGCGGCGGTGAGAAGATGTTGCCGAGCCGGATCTCCGGCATGCCCTTGAGTGAGGTGACGACCATGACATAGAGCGGCAAGAGGTAGTAGACCGCCATGACGAACAATGTGCCGTAGAGGAAGACGTTGCGGCGCGAAATCACGCGGCGCGGCTTTGGACCGTAGGGCCCGGCGATGTCCTGGCGCGCGCCGGCGGCAGTGCTTGCTTGAGCGGTGATGTCTGCAATGCTCATTTGCGTCGCCCGAACTCGAGATAGGCCCAAGGCACGATGACGGTCACCACCGAGAGCAGCATCATGGTCGAGGCGGCAAAACCCTGGCCGAGGTTCTGGGCGAAGAACATATAGTCGTAGACGTATTTGGCCGGCACTTCGGATGCGATGCCCGGGCCGCCGCTGGTCTGGGCCACGACCAGGTCATAGACCTTGACGATGCCGGAAGCGATGATGACGAGCGTGGTGATGAAGACCGGCCGCATCATCGGGATGACGATGAACAGATAGGTCTTCCACATCGGGATCCCATCCACGCGCGCCGCCTTCCAGATGTCTTCGTCGATACCGCGCAGGCCGGCCAGCATCAGGCACATGATGAGCCCGGTGCCTTGCCACAGCGCAGCGATCGATATGCCGTAGATGACGATGCTGGAATTGTAGAGCGGGTCGAAGCTGAAGCTCGTCCAGCCCAAGTCCCGCACGACATGCTGGATGCCGAAATCCGGATTGAGCAACCACTGCCAGACCAGGCCGGTGACGATGAAGGAGAGCGCGAAAGGATAGAGGAAGATCGTGCGGAACGTGTCCTCGAAGCGGATCTTCTGATCGAGCAGCGCGGCAAGCAGAAAACCGATGACCAGCGAGAACACCAGGGAGATCGCGCCGTAGATCAACAGGTTCTCGATCGAGATCAGCCAGCGCGGCGCCGCCCACAGGCGGTAATACTGGTCGAGCCCGACGAAATTCAGGCGCGGCAGGAGCTTCGAATTGGTGAAGGAATAGAGCACCGTCCAAACGGTGCCGCCGACGAAAACCACCATGGCGGTGAGGATCATCGGGATCGAGGCGACCTTCGCATTGAGGTTGCGGAACAGAAGGTTGGGGCGTTCGCTCTTGCTCATCTCGTCAGCCGGCTGGGTAAGGGCGGTGCATTCCCGGCCCTGCATTCGCAAGGCCGGGAATGAGGCGGGTTGCCTCCAGCGTCAGTCCGCCGAAGCGATGAGGTCGGCGAAGCGCTTCTGCGCGTCTTCGATGGTCAGTTCCGGCTTGGCGAAGAATTCGGCGAAAAGGTCTTCCTTCTGTTTCTGGGTGTCCTGTGAAAGCAGTTGGTCCGTCCACGGCATGACGGCGCCCTTGGCAAGAATGGCGAGGCCCTTCTTCATGCAGTCGTTGGCCGCATTGAGATCGACGTCGCCGCGCACCGGCAGGGATCCCTTCTTTAGATTGAAGGCAACCTGCGTCTTGGGATCGAGCAGCGTCTCGGCCAGCACCTCCTGCGCCTTGCTCTTGTCGGCATCCTTGAGCAGCGGGAAATAGAAGGCGTCACCGCCCGTGGCTATGACCTCGTTCAGCCCAAGGCCCGGCAGGCAGGTATAATCCTTGCCGGCGGTCTTGCCGGCAACCTGGAACTCGCCCTGCGCCCAGTCGCCCATGATCTGGCCAGCGGCCTTGCCGGTGATGACCAGGTTGGTCGCCTGGTTCCAGTCCTGCACATTGGTGTTCTTCGCCATCTTGCGGGCATCGTCCGCGGCCTTGAAGACCTTGGCGACTTCGGGCCCGGCGGCGAACTTGGCATCCTTGTCCTTGTAGACCTTGAGGAATGTGTCCGTACCGCCCACAGCCGCAAGCAGGACGTCGAAGGCACCGGAGGATTGCCAGGCCTGACCGCCGACGGCGAGCGGGATGATGCCGGCCTTTTCCAGCGCCGGCGCTGCCGCCACGAATTCATTCCAGTCCTTCGGCAACGGCACGCCGGCCTTCGCGAAGGCTTCGTTGGACAGCCACAGCCACTGCCAGGAATGGATGTTGACGGGCACGCAGTAGATCTTGCCGTCGATGGTGCAGCCGTCGAGCAGGCTCTTCGGCCGGACGACATCAGTCCACTTGCCCTTGGTGGCGACGTCGGTGAGGTCGCGCATCAGGCCGGCCTGCACCAGTTCCTCCGCCTGCCGGCCATGGTTGAACTGCGTGGCGCCCATCGGATCGCCACCGGTGATGCGGCTGATCATGATTGGCCGCGCCGTGCCGCCGGAGCCGGCAATGGCGCCATCCACCCAGTGGTTGCCGGTTGCATCGAATGCCTTGGCAAGTTCCGCAACCGCCGCCGCCTCGCCGCCCGACGTCCACCAATGGGTGACTTCCAGGTCCGTCGCGGCCGCCTGGCCGGCAAACTGCAACGCGGCCGTCGCTGCCAGCGCAGCGGTCAAAAGTTTGTATCGCATTTCGGCTCCTCCCAGAATCTGAAACGTTACAGATTTTCGATACGGCAATTGCGCGGGCTGTGCAACCCATCAACGAAGCGCCCTCGATATTTTTTCGGACCGCGAACAAATTCGCATGAATGATCGCGCTTCCCATGCACTGCAGCATGGTTTGCTGCGGCGCAAACACCGAAATGCCGCCTGATACGGACAAAAGGCGGCGGCAGAGGCGATTTCTCCTGGAATCCCAATGCGTTTCGCAAAAGAACCATCCACCTCGTGGCGATGGACATGTAACTCGATATGGCAATCTGTAACGTTTCAGTATATTGAGCTTTGCCGGGGCTGGAACGCATATCGTACCGCTATGGCGGCGATTGCCGACATGGCTCGCGGCTGCTATGCGCCTGACGGGCGGGACGAATGGACAGACAGCGTACGGACAAGAACGGGGAGACCTCGGCACAGGGACGGCCGACGTTGAAGACGCTTGCCTTCATGACCGGGCTCGGCGTCACCACTGTGTCACGCGCCTTGAAGGATGCCCCGGAAATCGGCGCCGAAACCAGGCGTCGCGTCCAGCTCGTCGCCAAGCAGATCGGCTACCGGCCGAACCGCGCCGGCGTGCGTCTGCGCACCGGCAGGACCAATGTCATCAGCCTCGTGCTCAACACCGACCGCGAGATCATGAGCTTCGTCTCGGACATCATCTACGGCGTTTCGGAAGTGCTCGCCGAAACGCCCTATCACCTGATCGTCACGCCCTATTCCCGCTCGCAGGATCCGATGGAGCCGATCCGCTATCTCGTCGAGACCGGCTCGGCCGACGGAGTCATCATTTCGCGCACCCAACCGAACGATCCGCGCGCCCGCTACATGCTCGAGCACGGCATGCCCTTTGCCACGCATGGGCGCACCGACATGGGCCTCGTCCATCCCTACCATGACTTCGACAACCATGTTTTCGCGATGGAAGCCGTGCGCCGCCTGGCGAGCATGGGCAGGCACAAGCTGGCGCTTCTGTCGCCGCCGCCCGGGCTGACCTATTATGGCCACACGCTGAACGGCTTTGCCGATGCGCTAAGCGAGGTCGGAGCCAGCGAAATTCCGTTCAACACCGTTTCCATCGATCACACGATCGAGCAGATCAGGACCAGAACCGCGCAGGTGATGCGCCGCGAGAACAGGCCGGACGGCTTCGTCAGCAGCGCTGCCGCCGCGACACTGGCGATCGTCGCCGGCATCGAGGATGCCGGCCTCAAGCTTGGCCGCGACGTCGATGTCGTGTCCAAGCAGTCGTCGGACCTGTTGCACCTGTTCCGGCCGGAATTGCTCGTCGTCAACGAGAACTTCCGCCTGGCCGGCTCCGATCTCGCCCGCTCCGTGCTCGGCTGGATCGGCGGCGCCGCACCCGGCTCGTTGCAGCGCCTGGTCGCCACCAGCGAGGTTCGGGCGTTCAGCCCGCCGGTTTCCGTTTAGGCCCTTGGGCTAACCAGCCGCACCGCTTCCCCACGGCCCATGGAACGCGCCTTTGTCGTCGATACGCTCGAAGCCGTGCGCGCCGAAAAAGTCGCGCTGCGCCTGGATCAGGTTCGACGTGCCGCGGCCCTGGCGGTAGCTGTCGAAATAGGCAAGTGCGGAAGACAGCGCCGGAACCGGCGAGCCGGCCTCCGAAGCCCTCGCCACGATGCGCCGCAGCGACGGATGCGCTTCCTGCATCAGCGCAATGAAGGCCGGGGCCATCAGCAGGTTGGTCGAGGCGCCGCCCTTGCTGAAGGCCTCCGCCATGGTGTCGAGCATCTGCGAGCGGATGATGCAGCCGGCGCGCCAGATCCTGGCGATGGTCGGCATTGGCAGGTTCCAGTTGAATTCCTTGGAGGCGCCGCTCATCACCGCAAAACCTTGGGCGTAGGCGGCGATCTTGCCGGCGAACAGCGCCAGTTCCAGATCTTTCAGCAAGGCGTCCTTGTCACCGGAAATCTTCGTCACGCCGATGTTGCCATAGGCCTTTTCCGCCGCCAGCCGCTCGTCCTTGATCGACGATAGAACGCGCGCCGCCACCGCCGCCTCGATCGCGGTGGCCGGGATGCCGAGCTGCTGCGCCTCGATGACAGACCATTTGCCGGTGCCCTTCTGGCCGGCGCGATCAAGGATGATGTCGACCACCGGCTTGCCGGTCTTCGGATCGTCTGATGCCAGCACCTTGGCGGTGATCTCGATCAGGTAGGAATTGAGCCGGCCCTTGTTCCAGTTGGCGAACACCGTGCCGATCTCCTTCGGGTGCATGCCCAGGCCGTCGCGCAGGATGCCGTAGATCTCCGCGATCATCTGCATGTCGGCATATTCGATGCCGTTATGGATGGTCTTGACGAAATGTCCGGCGCCGTCGGTGCCGAGCCATGCCGCGCAGGGTTCGTCCTTGAACTTGGCGGAGATCGCCGTCAGCACCTTCTCGACGCGTTTCCATGAGTCCTCCGTGCCGCCGACCATGATCGACGGTCCGTGGCGCGCACCCTCCTCGCCGCCGGACACGCCCATGCCGATGAAGGTGAGACCCGAGCCGGAAAGCTCGGAGAAGCGCCGCATCGTGTCGCGGAAATTGGCGTTGCCGGCGTCGATGACGATGTCGTTGGCCGACAGCACGCCGCGCAGAGCCGCGATCTGTTCGTCGACCGGCTTGCCGGCCAGCACCATGATGATGATCGGGCGCGGCGGCCGGATCGCGGCGGCAAGCTCTTCCAGGCTGTAGCAGGGCACGACCATGTCCCTGAGCGCGCCGGCATTCTCGATGAAAGCGTCCGTGCGCGCCCTGGTGCGGTTGAAGACGGCGATGCGATGCCCGTGCTCGGCGATGTTGAGCGCCAGGTTGGAGCCCATCGTGCCAAGGCCGATCAGGCCGATTTCGGCTTTTTCCATCGTTTTTTTCCTGCCTTCGGATTTTGTTGAGATCGCGTTTTGCCGCGATGATTGACGGGCCTTTCGGGCTGCGTCAACCGCCCCGCCGAATTGTGTTGATGCCGCGGCGTGTGAGATTCAGGTCAGGCCGAGTCGAGAATGGTGGTTTCCGAGAACCGGAGCGGAGCGTACTTAAAGTACGTGAGCACCGGAAGCGCAGGAAGCCGCCGTTCGCAGGCCGGCATCACCTGAATATCACTCGGCGCGGATGTCGACGGGCGCCTCGATCTTCACCATCTCGAAGTCCGAGACCAGTATGTCGATGCGCACCGTCCACCGGCCGGCCACCGGGATGACGAGGTTGTCGACACGCCAACTGCCGTCGCCGGGCTTGGCCGCCGCGCGCTTCAAGGGCTCGATGCCCGAATCGGGTTTCGACAGCACAAGCGTCACCTCCTTGGCGTCGAGCGGGCCGAAATCGCCGCTCATGATGATCATCGAGGCGACGACCGGTCCGGCATGGCCCGGCGTGATGCTGAGATCGGCCATCGCTTTCAGCGCGTGGATATGGACCGACACCGGTTGCGCTGCCGCAATCGCGAGGGCTCGTGGCGGCGGCGTGAAGCGCCAGCCCGCGGCAACGCCGAAAATCGCCAACACGATCAACATCTCGACGCCGATCGAGCGGACCAGCCTGCGTTGAACTTCCGTCGATCCCGCCTCGGCCGATGCCGTGAGTTTCCAGCGGTTGACGGCGGCGAGCGTGAACAGAAAGACCAACAGCCCGAGTTTGATCAGCAGCAGCCTTCCATAGGCGGTGTCGACCAATGCCGCGGGTGTTTGCACCTGGATGACGGCAAGCACGATGCCGGCAGAGGCAAGCACGGCCACCACCGGCAGGATCGCCCAAGAAAACCGCCGCAGGAATGGCGTGGCCCCCGCCGATTGCCCCTTCAGCGCCAGCCCGAGTGGGACCAATGCGCCGGCCCACAACGCGATGCCTACGCCGTGCAGGAACACCATCGGCCGCGTCAGCCATTGCGGTTCGGCGGCACTGGCATGGCCGCTGGCGGCAAGGGCAACCCCCACCCCGGCCAGACCTGCCAGCGCAAGTGGTTTGGCGGTGGCGCGGGGGCCGGCCAGCGACAGCAGGCCAAGCCCCAGCGCAATCAGCGCGACCAGCACCGTCCAGCCGAAACTGGTGCCGAGTCCGGTCCGCCAGATAACCGCCTGTGCCAGATGGGAGAGCGGTGCCCCGAGCGCATCAAGCCCCTGCAAGCCGAGCGACAAGGGCGCCGCGACAAGTCCGCCCAGGATTGCGGCTGCAACGAAGCGCTGTCCGGCGCGGCCACCTTGGGACAGCCAGGCGAGGGCGAAAGCGCCGCCGACGCCGAGAAAAAGGCCGAGGTAGAGAAAAACCTTGCCGAGCCAGATCGCCGACCGCAACGGCCAGTCGACGGCTTCGGACACGGCGGGCGGCTCGCTGGGCGCGCCGATGGAAAACAGCAGCGATCCGCCGACGGGATGACCGTCTGCGGAGATGACGCGCCAGCTCAAGACATGCGTACCGGATTTGAGCGGTTGCGGATTGTCGATCTCGAGCGTCTGGTCGCTGAGCCGGAATGACGTCAGAGCAACCGGCGTGCCGTCGGGCTTCACCAAGGTCAGCACCAGCGGCGAGACCGGCTCACTGAAGGTCAGCGAGAACTGTGCCGGCCCCTGTTCCAGCACCGCGCCGTCGGCCGGATCGGTCTTGATCAGCGCGGCATGGGCAAAGGCCTGATCTGACACGGCAAGGCTGGCAAGAAACACGATCACGGCCAACAGGCCGGCGGCAAGCCGGCCGGCAGGTTTGCAGGCCATGGAAGCCGTTTGCAGGAGGGGGGTCGTGCTCATGTCACCGCCACGAAAAAGAGCGGCGCGCTCGAATGAGCGCGCCGCCTTGGAGATCATTTCTTCGGCAACAGCTTGATGCCGGGTGCCGGGTTTTCCAGCGCGTCCTCATCCTGGCCGGCTGCCGGGATTTCGATCCAGCGGTCGGCGGCCCCATCGCATTCCTGCACAACCGGGAAGTAAAGCTTCTGGCCGACAGGGAGATCCGCCGTCAGCGTCGCGCGGAAGACGAACTCGTCGTAGAATTCATCTGGCAGGCTGCCGCCGCTCCAGTCGACCTCCTTGACCCCGTCGGCAACCGCCTGACCATAGAGCTGGTAGGATTTGTCGTACTTGCCCTTCTTGGTCTGCAGCGTCCAGCCAGGCTTCGGCATCGGCTTCACCGCGATCACCCCTTCCGGAATCTGCACGCGCACGGCGATCGTCGCCTTGCCCTCGCAACCATGCGGCACGCGCAAAACGGCCTTGTAGGTCGACCCAACGGCCGCTTCCTGCGTTTCGAACGTGATATGCGCGAAGGCGGCACTGGTTCCGAGCACGAGAAGTACTGCGGCCGACAAAAGATACTTGTTCATGATGGTCCCTCAAATTTCAAACTGGCCGGGTCAATTGGCGTGATCGTCCATGGCGCCACCGCCCATGCCTTCGACAGCGAAATCGACGCTGACGGCGCCGGCCTTTTCGAAGGTCAGGACGGCTGAGAACTTTTCACCCTGTTTGGGTTGTCGCTTCAGGCCGATGAACATCAAATGATAGCCGCCAGGCGCAAGGGCTACCTTGCCGCCGGCCGGAATTTCCAGGCCACCGGCAACCGGACGCATGGTCATGACGCCGTCCTTGACGCCCATCTCATGCAGCTCGGCCTTTTCAGAGACATCGGAGGAAATCGACACCAGCCGGTCCGGCGCACTGCCGTTGTTGGTGATGGTGAAATAGCCGCCGGCGACCTTGGCGCCGGCCGGCGTGGCGCGCGACCAGGGGTGGCCGATCTCGAGATCGCCAACCTTGAACTCATGCGCGAGGACGGACTGGGCGCCTGTGAACAGCAGCGCAAGAGCCAGCACGGCAATGCCGACACGCTCTTCGATGCCGCGTAGAATGCCGCCGGGCATAAGACGCGCCGCGTCGGGGAAAAAATAGGACATGGTTGCTCCATGAAGTGAAGGTCGCGCCGTTGCCGGTCGCGAGCAGTTTGATCTTTGGATGGGTACGCCCACGAAAGGTTCCGCCGGGCAAACAGGCTCAGGCCGTCAGCGGCGGCGCGCGCGGGTTCGACGGCGAGCGCTCACGCGCAAAGTCGAGATGGATGGCCGCCGGAAAAACAAAGGCGACCGTTTTGAAGGAAAGGCTGCCCAGCGCCAGGCCAGCACCGGGCGGCGGCGCAAAGGCCGCCGAAACCATGCTGCAGCCGAGCACGCAGCATGCCGGAAGATGGGACGGCGGCTGGTTGTCGCCGGGAAGCTGGGTTTCGCCCTCATGGGTGCAGATGACGTTGCCGAAGGCGTCGAGCTGCGATGCATTGGGACCGGCGCCGAAGGCGAATGCACCAAGCGTCGACTGGAGCAACAGCAGATAGGCCGCGACAAGCGCGACCGGCATGCTCCATCGTCTCCTCGATACGCCCAAAGCCCTGCCTCTCGCAGCAACGAACCATATCTAGCACGGGGCTGGCGGGTGGAAAATCGCCAAATCGCCGCGGCGCCGACGCGGCAGGCTCAACGCATGCCGCCCAAAAGCGTATAGCGGTTTTGGGACAACGACATGCATGAAACAAGGCTCCAAGCCGCGATGCGGCTCAGGATTTTTGCAGCGACCGGCTCTCCGGGATCGAGGTCAGCAATGTCTGGCGCGCCGATTTCAGGTGCTTGCGGCAAGCGGCGTCGACCTTGCCGAGATCGCGTGATTTCAGCGCCTCTATGTAGACCAGATGCTCACCGATGGCGACTTCGTTGCGCTCGCGTTCCTGCGCCTTGTTCCACTGGTAATGATAGTGGAAGATCATGGCGATGACATCGTAGAAATCGACGATGAAGCGGTTGCGCGACGCCCGGTGGATCAGCCGGTGGAAGCGCTCGTCGAGTTCGGAGAACTCGGTGAAGCGGGTGGCGATGTCGTTTGCCAACTGGCGATGCTCGTCTTCCAGGCGGTCGAGATCGGTCCAGACCGCGCTGTCCTGCGGTAAAACGGCAAAGGCGGCCGCCGAGCGCAGTTCGAACATTTCGCGGATTTCGGTCAGCTCCAGCGCGAAGGCACGCGTAAAGCCCTTCAGCACCCAGTGACTGTTGCGGCGCTTCTCGATCAGGCCGAAGCGGGAGAAGCGGATCAGGAACTCGCGCACGCTGGTGGTGCCGACGCCGATCTCACGCGCCAGTTCGAGCTCGTTGATCTGCATGCCGGCTTCGGCGCCGCCGGCGAGCAACCGACGCATGAACGACCGTTCGATGATCTCGGCCAGCGTGTCGGTCTCTTCCTCGGGGAAGAAATCATCGGGACGCGTCTCGCGCAGCACCGTCTTGGCGCGCTTGTTCCAGGCGATCAGCCCAGTCTCTTCCATGCGCGCGAGAATGGTGCGCACCGTGGTACGGCTGACGCCAAGCAAGGTACCCAGTTCCGGCTCCGAAGGCAGGCTGCGCGTTTCGTCGAGCTGCCGCAGGCAGCGGTTGTAGGCATCCTTGTAGACGTTGTTGCTCTTCGACATCCCTGACCCGTTGCACGCCGTCGCTTGCGGCGGACGGTTTGAAGCGCAATATGACGTTCGCATGGCTCTGAGAAGCGAAATTGCTTCCCGGAACAACCCGGAGACATGCGGAACTCCCCAGTGAAAAAACCATTGACGCAAAACTGTTTTTTCACGATAAAAGACAATATCTCTAAACAGACGCGTGTCAATCCGTCCGCGCAACCCAGGATCACCCAGGAAACCGCCCGTGAACGCCTCCAACTGCATTCTTCTATCCCCCGCCGACAATGTCGCCGTCGCCAACGGCCGCATCGAGATCGGCACCGCGCTGCCGGGCGGTGCCGTCGCCAGTGTGTTGATCGAGCCCGGCCACAAGGTGGCGATCAAGCCGATCGCCGCCGGCGAGGCCGTGGTGAAATACGCCCAGGCGATCGGTCGCGCGACACAGGACATCGCGCCGGGCGAGCACGTGCATTCGCACAATCTGGTGTTCGAATCCGGCCGCTTGCCGGTCGTGCCGCCGAGCGAGGCCGAGCACGCGACGGAGGCCGACCGCACCCGCACCTTCATGGGCTATCGCCGCGCCGATGGCCGCGCCGGCACGCGCAACTTCATCGGCATCGTCGCCAGCGTCAATTGCTCGGCCACCGTCTGCCATTCCATCGCCGACACCGCCAACCGCACGCTTTTGCCGAAATATCCCGGCATCGACGGCTTCGTGCCGATCGTGCACGGCCAGGGCTGCGGCATGAGCGGCACCGGCGACGGCATGATGGTGCTGCACCGTACACTCGCCGGCTACGCCCGCCACCCGAATTTCGGCGGCGTGCTGATGGTCGGTCTCGGCTGCGAGGTCAACCAGCTCACCCTCTACGGCCAAAAGGGCGTCGCTGCCGGCAAGCGCCATTTCAACATCCAGGACGCCGGCGGATCGCGCAAATCGGTGGAAAAGGCGATGGGCGTGCTGGCCGAGATCGCCGAGGAAGTCGGCCAGCTGAAGCGTGAGCCGATCCCGGTCAGCGAGATCATCGTCGGCCTGCAATGCGGCGGCTCCGACGGCATGTCGGGCATTACAGCCAATCCGGCGCTGGGCGCGGCTGTCGACATCCTGGCCGGCGTCGGCGGCATCGGCATCCTCTCCGAGACGACGGAGATCTATGGCGCCGAACATCTGCTTGCCTACCGCGCGGCAACGCCGGAGATCGCGCAGAAGCTCGACGGCTTCGTGAAATGGTGGGAGGACCATGTCGCCAAGCACGGCGCCTCGATCGACAACAATCCCTCGCCCGGCAACAAGCGCGGCGGCCTCACCACCATCCTGGAGAAGTCGCTCGGCGCGGTCGCCAAGGGCGGCCAGACGCCGCTCAACGGCGTCTTCGGCTACGCCGAAAAAGTCACTGGCAGCGGCCTGGTGTTCATGGACACGCCCGGCTACGACCCGGTTTCGGCGACCGGCCAGGTGGCGGGCGGGGCCAACGTCATCGTCTTCACCACCGGCCGTGGCTCCTGCTTCGGCTGCCGTCCGACGCCGTCGATCAAGGTCGCCACCAACTCGACGATGTACCACCAGATGGAGGAGGACATGGACGTCAATTGCGGCGTCATCGCCTCGGGTGAAAAGACCATCGCCGGCATGGGCCGCGAGATCTTCGAACTGATCGTCGAAACGGCTTCCGGCCGCAAGACCAAGAGCGAGGACTTCGGCTACGGCGACAACGAGTTCGTGCCCTGGCATCTGGGCGCAACACTTTAGATTTTACTGATATAAAGTAGACTGCGCGCCGGCCAGTTGGCTGGCCACGGGGAGGTTGTGCATGGAAAGACGCCGCATCGGCCAGACAGCGCTGGAAGTCACCGAGGTCAGCTTTGGCGGCGCTGCACTTGGCGGCCTTTACCGCGCCTGTTCGCGCGAAGCGGCGATGGAGACGCTGCAGGGCGCCTGGGATGCCGGCCTGCGCTATTTCGACACCGCACCCTTTTACGGTTTCGGACTGTCGGAGCGCCGCTTCGGCGACTTCCTGCGCTACAAGCCGCGCGATTCCTATGTGCTGTCGACCAAGGTCGGCCGGCTGTTCCGCCCGGTGTCGGAGGATCAGGTTCCCGATCACTCCTATGTCGATCCGCTGCCCTTCGCGCTCGACTACGACTATTCCTATGACGGCATCATGCGGTCGGTCGAGTTCAGCTATGCGCGGCTTGGCCTAAACAGGATAGACATCCTGTTTGTCCACGACATCGGCGCCTACACCCATGGTGTCGAGAAGACCAAGCTGCACTTTCGCGACCTGATGGACGGCGGCCTCAAGGCACTCGAAGAGCTGAAACGGTCCGGCGTCATTTCCGCCTATGGGCTTGGCGTCAACGAGGTGCAGATCTGTCTGGACGTGATGCGCGAGGCGCCGCTCGACTGCATCCTGCTCGCCAGCCGCTATTCCCTGCTCGACCGCAGTGCCGAAGCGGAGTTGCTGCCCCTATGCCGGGCGCGGCAGACCTCCTTGGTCATTGGCGGCGTGTTCAACTCCGGCATCCTGGCGACCGGGCCGGTGCAAGGCGCGCATTTCGACTACCGCCCTGCCAGCCATGACGTGCTCGACCGCGTCGGCGCAATGGAAAGGATCGCCGCCGAGGGTGGCTATCCGCTCGCCGCCGCCGCGTTCCAATTCCCCTTGCATGAACCTGCCGTCGCCACCGTGCTGACCGGCACCGCCAAGCTGGCGAACCTGACGCGCAACCTCCAACTGCTCGACATCGACGTGCCGGAGACGGAATACGCCAGATATCGTCCCCACACACTGGTGCAGGAGCTGGCGTGAAACTTCATATTCTTGCGGTCACACGAAGGAATGGATATTCCATATTGACGAAATGGTGGAATTAATATTCCATACATTCCCGGAACGGAACGGAAGCGTGACGGCGTCAATGGGGAGCAGCGCGGTGGATTTGCTTCTGCCAGACCTCGCAAGGACTGATCAAACACCGCTTGCATCGATCTGTTCGATGCATTATCAAAACATGGCAATTGTTTTTTATTGATAAAGTTCTGTTCGGGCCGCGCCTATCCGGACGGAGCTTCCGTAACGTTCACCGGGCGACTTAGGGAGGAAACCTCATGAAATTCGCGACCAGCATTCTCAACCGCCGCGCCGTCATGGCGCTGGCAGCAGCTTCGATGCTCGCCGGCGTCATGCATTCGGCGCCGGTTTCGGCGGCGGACGTCACCATTCCGATCATCGTCAAGGACACCACGTCCTTCTACTGGCAGATCGTTCTGGCCGGCGCCCGCAAGGCCGGCAAGGATCTCGGCGTCAATGTGCCGGAACTCGGTGCCCAGGCTGAAACCGACGTCAACGGCCAGGTCTCGATCCTCGAGAACGCCGTTGCCAGCAACCCGGCGGCCATCGTCATTGCGCCGACCGAGTTCAAGGCGCTTGGCAAGCCGATCGATGAAGCCGCTGCCAAGGTCAAGGTCATCGGCATCGACTCCGGCGCCGACTCCAAGGCCTTCACCTCGTTCCTGACCACCGACAACGTCCAGGGCGGCCGCGTCGCTGCCGACGGCCTCGCAGCCGCCATCGGCGCCGCCAACGGCGGCAAGATCGAGGGCGACGTCGCCCTGATCACCAACGCACCGGGCGCCGGCTCGCTCGAACAGCGCAAGCAGGGCTTCACCGAACAGCTGGCCGCCAAATATCCGGGCCTCAAGCTGGTCGCCGATAAATACGCCGACGGCCAGGCCACCACCGGCCTCAACATCGCCACCGACCTGATCACCGCCAACCCGAACCTCAAGGGCATCTTCGCTTCCAACCTGATCATGGCGCAGGGCGTCGGCCAGGCTGTCGCGGAAAACAGCCTTGGCGGCAAACTGGCGCTGGTCGGTTTCGACAGCGACGAGAAGCTGATCAAGTTCCTCAACGACGGCGTCATTTCCGCCCTCGTCGTCCAGGATCCGTACCGGATGGGCTATGACGGCATCAAGACCGCACTCGCCGCCTCCAAAGGCGAGAAGGTCGAAGCCAATGTCGACACCGGCGCCAATCTGGTGACCAAGGACAACATGAAAGACCCCAAGATCGACGCGCTGCTCAATCCGAAGCTCTGAGCCGTCGCATCCGCAATCGTCTCCGGGGCACCTCGCCCCGGAGACACAAGCTGCCGCACAAACGGCTTGGCAATCCGCACGCCTGAGCTAGGCTGTTTTCGAGGCATATCCTTGCCTCGCCGCGTGCCAATCGTGAGGCCAGCCTGGGAAGCCAATCCGGGAGGCCAATCTGGGAGGATTGTCATGATTTCGACGGCGCAGGAACTGCATCCCACACCCGTTCTGGAACCGGGGCGGACCATCCTCGAATTGCGCGGGCTGGAGAAGCGCTATCCCGGCACCCACGCGCTGAAGCCGGTCGACCTCGCCTTCAAGTCCGGTGAGATCCACGCCATCGTCGGTGAGAACGGCGCCGGCAAATCCACGCTCATCAAGCTTCTGACCGGCGTCATGCCGCGCACCTCCGGAGAGATTGCCTGGGAGGGCCAGCCGGCCGCCCTGGCCACACCGCACGAGGCGATGGCGCTCGGCATCAATGCCGTGCACCAGGAAGTCGTGCTGTGCCGTCACCTGACGGTCGCCGCCAACATGTTCCTCGGCGAGGAGAATTCACGCTTCGGCATCCTGCAGCAGCGCGCCATGGTCAGGCAAGCACAGACGATCATCGACGACCTCGGCTTCGACCTGCCGGCGCATGTCACGCTTGGCGACCTGACCATCGGCCAGCAGCAGCTGATTGCCGCCGCCCGCGCCACCGTGCGCGGCACCAAATTCCTGATCTTCGACGAGCCGACCGCCTACCTCACCCGCAAGGAGGCCGACCAGCTTTTCACCCTAATCCGTCGGCTGAAGGGCGAAGGCGTGACGATCATCTACATCAGCCACCGCATGGAGGAAGTGTTCGAGCTCGCCGACCGTGTTTCCGTGCTGCGCGACGGCACGCTGGTCGGCACCCGCAACATCGCCGAGACCAACGATGCCGAGCTGGTCAAGATGATGATCAACCGCTCGATCGAGCAGGTCTATCACAAGGAGCATTTCACGCCGGGCGCCGCCATTATCGAGGCGAGGAACCTGTCCGGCAAGGGCTTCGAAAATGTCTCGATGACGGTTCGCGCCGGCGAGATCGTCGGGCTTTATGGCCTGATCGGTGCCGGACGCAGCGAGTTCGTCACCACGCTTTACGGCCGCCACCGCAAATCCGCCGGCCAGATCCTCTGGGAAGGCAAGGAGGTGCAGGTCAATTCCGAACATGACGCGATCAAGCTCGGCATGGCGCTGGCGCCGGAGAGCCGCCGCGACCAGGGCCTCTGCCTCAACCTGCCGGTCGGCTTCAACCTGAACCTGCCGATCTACAAGCGTATCTCCAACAATATGCTGATTTCGAGCACGCAGGAGAAGACGCAAGCCGATCGCCAGATCGCCGATCTGCGCATCAAGACACCGACACGCGGCGCGCTGGCATCCAGCCTGTCGGGCGGCAACCAGCAGAAGATCGTCATCGGCAAATGGCTGGCGCACGGCGCCAAGCTGTTCATCTTCGACGAACCGACGGTCGGCGTCGATGTCGGGACCAAGGCCGAGATCTACCGCCTGTTCGGCGCGCTGCTGTCAAAGGGCGCCGGCATCATCCTGATCTCGTCCTATCTGCCGGAAGTCTATGAACTCGCCGACACGCTGCACGTGTTCCGGCGCGGCAAACTGGTGGCGACGCACGGTTTTCACGCCGCCAGCCACGAGGATATTCTCACTCAGGCGCTCGCCGAGAAACAAGAAAAGCTGGGAGGACAGATATGAGCACCGAGGCGATTGCCGTCGAAAAACCGAAGCGCAACTATAATGTCCTGTTTGGGCTGACGCTTTTGGCGCTGCTGGTTCTGCTCTGGATCCTTCTCTCCGTGGCGACGACGAGCTTCGCCTCCGCCAACAACATGGCCAATCTCTTGCGCCAGGGCTCGATGATCGCCATCATGGCGGTCGGCCAGACTTTCGTCATCATCACCGGCGGCATCGACCTGTCGGTCGGCGCCGTGGTCGGTTTCGCCACGGTGGTCGTGGCCATGATGATCAATGCCGGCTTCCCCATCTGGCTCGCCATTCTGGTGACGCTGCTGGTCGGCGTCGCCATCGGCATGTTCCACGGCTTCGGCATCGTCAAGATGGGCCTGCCGCCCTTCATCATCACGCTGGCAACGCTGACCTCGCTGCGCGGCATCGGCCTTTTGATGACCAACGGCAATTCGATCAACATCAACAGCGACACCTTCACCGCCTTCTCGCGCAATTCCTTCATCGGCATCCCCAACCTGTTCTGGATGGTGATCCTGGTCGGCATTCCGGCCTATATCTTCCTGCACCACAGCCGCTGGGGCCGATACCTGTTTTCGGTCGGCTCCAACGCCGAGGCTTCGCGTCTGTCCGGCGTCAATGTCCAGCGCACCATCTACATGGCCTACACGCTGTCGGGCCTGTGCGCCGCCTTTGTCGGCGTGCTGCTGGCCGCCCGCATCGGCATCGGCAACCCGACGCAGGCCGAGGGCTGGGAGCTGCAGGCGATCGCGTCTTCGGTCATCGGCGGCACCTCGCTGTTCGGCGCCGTCGGCTCGGTGCACGGACCACTGCTCGGCGCCTTCATCCTGGCCACCATCAACAACGGCGCCAACCTGCTCAACGTCAACTCGTTCTGGCAGCGCATCATCACCGGCGCGCTGATCATCATCATCGTCTACTTCGACGGCCTGCGCCGCCGCGGCAAGTAGCGACCCCGCAATCAACCGCCGGTTCGCCACACCAACGGGCCGGCGATTTCATGACTGGATTAGCGCATGAAAGCCGTCCTCTGCCGTTCGCCCGGCGATCTTGTCCTTGAAGACCGGCCTTCACCAGAGGCACCGCCTGCCGGCTGGGCGCTGGTGGCGGTCAGCCATGTCGGCATCTGCGGCACCGACTACCACATTTTCGAGGGCAAGCACCCATTCCTCGCCTATCCCCGCATCATGGGCCATGAGGTGTCGGGAACGATCCTCGAGACCGGCGACGGCGTCGATCTTGCCGTTGGCGAGCCGGTCGTCATCAACCCCTATCTTTCCTGCGGCAAGTGCATCGCCTGCTGGCACGGCAAGCCGAATTGCTGCGTCAGGATCGAGGTGCTGGGCGTGCATCGCGACGGCGCCATGTGCGAACGGATCCTGGTGCCGGCGCAAAATCTCTATCCGGCCAACGGCCTGTCGCTGGCCGACGCCGCCGCAGTCGAGTTCCTGGCCATCGGAGCGCATGCCGTGCGGCGCGCTCGCGCCGACCCTGGCGCCCGCACGCTGGTCATCGGCGCTGGCCCGATCGGGCTCGGTACCGCCATCTTCGCCCGCATCGCCGGGCTCGACGTGACGCTGCTCGACATGAGCAGTGAAAGGCTCGCCTTCGCCGCGAACGAGCTTGGTTTCCAGACCCTCGACGGCTCGCGCGGCGCGGTGCCCGATCTGGTCAAGGGAGCGACATCAGGCGAAGGCTTCGATGTCGTCTTCGACGCCACCGGCAACACCCAATCGGTGCAGTCGGCTTTCGCCCATGTCGCGCATGGCGGAACGCTGGTGCTGGTCTCCGTCGTCAAGGACGACATCAGCTTTTCCGATCCGGAATTCCACAAGCGCGAGATGACGCTGATCGGCAGCCGCAACGCGCTGCGCGCCGACTTCGATCACGTCGCCGCCTCGATCCGCAACGGCGCCGTGCCCCTGGCCAAGCTCGTCACACACCGCACCACACTCGCCGGCACGCCGCGCGATCTCGCCCGCTGGGCACACGAGAAATCCGGCCTGATCAAGGCTGTGATCGAGGTCGGATAGAGGCGCCTGTTCGACACGAATTCGGAGATCGTTGAGCGCCCAACTTGGTAGATCTGATGCTTTGGCGACTAGCCGCAACATCCATCGCTTCGTCATCCTATGGCGGAGCGAGGAGCGAAGCGACGCGGCGCAGACCATAGGATCCATGCCGTGACCTGAGAGCGTTGCTTCGGTGCAGAATTCTGCGCCGCTGCGCTCTTCGCCCGAGATCGCGGCATGGATCCTTGGGTCTCCGCGACGGAGCTGCGCTCCTGCTTCGCCCAAGGATGACGACGTTAGCTACAGCGCCGACAGCTTCAGCTCCACCCGCTCGGCCGGGAAGCGCGACTCGGAAAACTGGATCGGCTGGCCGTCCGGCGTGACGTTGACGGCAACCGTGACCAGCACGATGGCGCCCGGCAGCAGGTCGAGGTCGGCAAGGTCCGCCGCATCGGCATGGCGCGCCGACAGCACGGTCGATTGCCGGAGATAGTCGTCGATGCCGAAACGCGCCAGCGATGCGGTGATCGAGCCGGTTTGCGCCATCGCGGCATCGATGCCGGCAAAGCGCCGGGCCTCGAACCAGCCGGCAGCACGCGACACCGGCCGTCCGTCGGCTTCGCCGCGCGTTTCCAACCGGATCACATCGGCTCCCCTGGCAAGGCCAAGGCCCTCGGCAACGCGCTGGCTGGCCGGCTCGATCGACGAGGCGAGCAGGACGATGTGCCGTTCCGTCGTTTGCCCTTGCAGCCCTGTCGAAAAGCGTGTGCGCGCGCCGATCGGATAGGACAGCCGCTTGCGCGACAGTACGAAGGTGCCGCGCCCCTGCTCGGCCCGCAGCACGCCTTCCCTTACAAGGGCCGATATGGCGCTGCGCACCGTGTGACGGTTGACGCCATAGCGTTCTGCCAGCGCCACCTCCGGCGGCAACGCTGCATTCTCCGTGAAATCGCCGATGGCGATCGCATGCAGGATCTTGTCGGCGATCTGCCGCCACAGCGAAACGCCACTGCGCCGCTCGATGCTGTCCGCTGCCAGCCGCCCGACTATCATTGCCCCAACCTTCCAGCGCCCAGTCTTATATCGCTGTCATCCACCCGTCATGGACACGCGTTAGATAATAGGTATAATTTGTATAGTTGTCTATATCAATAGACAAATTGACAAAGAGGAATGCTGCTGATGCGAGGACAGGAAGCCCGCGACCAGGCCGAGCGCAAGGCCGCCATGGCGACACTGGCGCAATCCAGCGGCGATGACATCGTCCGGCTCTGGAATGAAGCCGGATTGCCTTCGGAAGCAGAACTGCTGCGCGGCCCCGAGACCGGGCTGGTCACCGTGCGCGGCCGCATCGGCGGCGGCGGCGCGCCCTTCAACGTCGGCGAGGCGACCGTCACCCGCGCCACCGTCCGGCTGCCCTCCGGGCAGGTCGGACATTGCTATGCGCTTGGCCGCGACAAGCAGAAGGCGAAGCTGGCGGCCATCGCCGACGCGCTGTGGCAGGATCCTGCCCGCCGCAATGAAGTCGAGACCGGACTGATAGCGCCCCTGCGGTCGGCTCTGACCGCAGCGCATGAAAAACGCCGCGCCGAGACGGCGGCAACGAAGGTGGATTTCTTCACCATGGTTCGCGGAGAAGACTGATGGACATTGCAGCGCAATCGATAGAGGGCGGTTTCGCCGATCCGGTCTTCAATGCCCAGACGGTGTTCCGCGCCGTCATGGACGCAATGGCGCGGCCAGGCAGCGTGCAGCCGCTGCCGGCCTTCGCCCGCCCGCCGGCGCCGCTCTCGGCGGCCGCCGGCGCCATCGCACTGGCGCTGTGCGATAACGACACCCCGCTCTGGCTCGACCAGACCCTGCAAGCTTCCACCGCGATCAGACCCTGGCTTGGGTTCCACACCGGCGCGCCATTGGCCAACACACCGGCCGATGCGCATTTCGCCTTCATCGCGGCCCCGGCCGAGATGATGTCGCTCGATGGTTTTTCGCAGGGCACCCAGGACTATCCCGACCGTTCGACCACGCTGATCCTGCAAGTCGGCGATCTCGTGTCCGGCACGCCGCTGTTGCTCGAAGGTCCCGGCATCGAAACCAGCGCCACGATCGCGCCGGCACAGATGCCGCGCCATTTCGTCGAGCAGTGGAAGCAGAACATCAAGCGCTTTCCCAGAGGCGTCGACATCATACTCGCCACATCAGATGGCATTGCCTGCCTGCCGCGCACGACGCGCATCAAGACAATGGAGGCGTAAAAAATGTATGTCGCGGTAAAAGGTGGCGAAGCCGCAATCGCCAACGCCCACAGCCTGCTTGCCGACCGCCGACGCGGCGACCGTTCGGTGCCGGCCCTTCGCCTCGACCAGATCGTCGAGCAGCTGGCGCTCGGCGTGGATCGGGTGATGAGCGAAGGCTCGCTCTACGACCGAGAGTTGGCGGCACTCGCAATCGTCCAGGCGCGCGGCGACCTGATCGAGGCGATCTTCCTGGTGCGCGCCTATCGCACCACGCTGCCGCGCTTCGGCTACACCAGGCCCATCGACACCGCCGGAATGCTGGTCGAGCGGCGCGTGTCGGCGACCTATAAGGACCTGCCCGGCGGCCAATTGCTCGGGCCCACATTCGACTACACCCACCGGCTGCTCGATCCCGAGCTTGCCGCCGGCGCCGACGTCGCCGAGCCCTTGCGGCGCGAGACGGAAGCGCAAGCCATGCCGCGCGTATCGGCGATCCTCGCCCGCGAAGGCTTGATCGAACCGGACGGCGACATGCCGCAGGACCATGTCCCCGGCGACATCACCCGCGAGCCGCTGGAATTCCCGATGGCGCGCGACATCCGCCTGCAGGCGCTGTCACGCGGCGACGAGGGCTTTTTGCTGGCGCTCGGCTATTCCACCCAGCGCGGCTATGCCCGCAACCATCCCTTCGTCGGCGAGATCCGCATCGGCGAGGTCGAGCTTGAGCTCGACGTGCCCGAACTGCCCTTCGCTGTCCCGCTCGGCACTGTCCGCGTCACCGAATGCCAGATGGTCAACCAGTTCAAAGGCTCAGCCAAGGCGCCGCCGCAGTTCACCCGCGGCTACGGCCTGGTCTTCGGCCAGAGCGAGCGCAAGGCGATGGCGATGGCGCTTTGCGACCGGGCGCTGCGCGCCTCCGAACTCGGCGAGGATGTCGTCGCCGCCGCGCAGGACGAGGAGTTCGTCATTTCGCATTCCGACAACGTCCAGGCGACCGGCTTCGTCGAACATCTGAAGCTGCCGCACTATGTCGACTTCCAGGCCGAACTCGACCTCGTGCGCCGCATGCGCGCCGAATACGACGCCCGCGGAAATGCCGACATGCTGGAAGACAAGAAGGAGGCGGCGGAATGAGCCTAGTCGCCCGACCCGCCATCACCGCCACCGCTGTCGTGCGAATGGTCGCCATGCCCGCCACTGTAGCCGCCGCCGATGCCAACGCTCTCGCCATGCGCGCCTTCCCTGGCTGCGGGAAAAACCATTCTTCGGAGGATAAACGCGACCACGCCGACGAACGCCAGCAGCAGAATTCCGATATGCAGCCAAGCGGTCTGGGTCATCCGATTTCGCCCCTGTTTCCGCGTCCTGGACGCCAATTCAATAGCACAATGTGGATGTGATCGCCATGACCGACATCGCCACCTACAACTTCGCCTATCTCGACGAGCAGACCAAAAGGATGATCCGCCGGGCGATCCTCAAGGGCATCGCCATTCCCGGCTACCAGGTGCCGTTCGCCTCGCGCGAAATGCCGATGCCCTATGGCTGGGGCACCGGCGGCGTCCAGGTCACCGCTTCAATCATCGGCCCCGATGATGTCTTGAAGGTGATCGACCAGGGTGCCGACGACACCACCAACGCAGTCTCGATCCGTGCCTTCTTCAAGAAGGTCGCCAACGTCGCGGTGACCACCGACACAGCCAGCGCCACCATCATCCAGACCCGCCACCGCATCCCCGAGCGTCCGCTGACGGCGGGCCAGGTGCTTGTTTATCAGGTGCCTATCCCTGAGCCGCTGCGCTTCCTTGAACCGCGAGAGACCGAAACGCGCAAGATGCATGCGCTGGAGGAATACGGCCTCATGCATGTCAAGCTCTACGAGGACATCGCCAAACACGGCCGCATCGCCACCACCTATGCCTATCCGGTCAAGGTCGAGGGCCGCTATGTGATGGACCCGTCGCCGACGCCGAAATTCGACAATCCCAAGATGCATCGCTCACCGGCGCTGCAGCTGTTCGGCGCCGGCCGCGAAAAGCGCATCTATGCGGTGCCGCCGTTCACCGACGTGGTCAGCCTCGACTTCGAGGATCATCCGTTCGAGGTGCAGACCTTCGACCAGCCCTGCGCGCTGTGCGCGGCCGAGAATGTCTATCTCGACGAGGTCATCCTCGACGACCATGGCGGCCACATGTTCGTCTGCTCGGACACAGACCATTGCGAGAAGCGGCGCAACGCCCCTACCTCCCCCTTGTGGGGAGGTCGCGCCGAAGGCGCGGGGGGTCTTGACCAATCTACGGCCCACTCAACCCCCACCCCGGCGCTGCGCGCCGACCCTCCCCACAAGGGGGAGGGTAAGGAGAAGCAATGACCGACGAACCGCTGCTGCGCGTCTCGGCACTTTCCAAATTCTACGGCTCGCGCGTCGGCTGCGACAACGTCTCCTTCGACCTGTGGCCGGGCGAAGTCCTGGCTGTGGTCGGCGAGTCCGGCTCCGGCAAGACGACATTGCTCAACTGCCTGTCGACGCGGCTGCTGCCCTCCTCCGGCACCGCCAGCTACCGCATGCGCGATGGCCAGTTCCGCGAACTCTACCGCATGAGTGAGGCCGAGCGCCGCTTCCTGATGCGCACCGACTGGGGGTTTGTCCACCAAAACCCGGCCGACGGCCTGCGCATGACGGTATCGGCCGGCGCCAATGTCGGCGAGCGGCTGATGGCGGTCGGCGACCGCCACTACGGCAAGATCCGCGCCACCGCGGTCGACTGGCTGTCGCGCGTCGAGATCGACGAGGACCGCATCGACGACGAACCGCGCGCCTTTTCCGGCGGGATGCGCCAGCGCCTGCAGATCGCCCGCAACCTCGTCACCGGCCCGCGTCTGGTGTTCATGGACGAACCGACCGGCGGCCTCGATGTCTCGGTCCAGGCGCGCCTGCTCGATCTGTTGCGCGGGCTGGTCACCGATCTCGGCCTGGCGGCCATCGTCGTCACCCATGACCTTGCCGTGGCGCGGCTGTTGTCGCAGCGCATGATGGTGATGAAGGACGGCCGCGTCGTCGAAAGCGGCCTCACCGACCGCGTGCTCGACGACCCGCGCGCGCCCTACACCCAGTTGCTCGTTTCCTCGATTCTGCAGGTTTGACGATGAAGTCTCAAAGCGCGTGTTCGCGAAACCTTGGCGCGAGGCACCCCCCTCTGGCCTGCCGGCCATCTCCCCCGCAAGGAGGGAGATCGGCTGTCCCTGCTGCTTTCACCAATTACCAAGGCTGCAAGAAAAGCGCTGCGGGTGAAACTGCCAATCTCCACCCTTGCGGGGGAGATGTCCGGCAGGACAGAGGGGGGTGCCTCGCGCCGACACCTCGCAAACACCCGCTTCGAGATTTCACCGTTATTCCGCACATGCAATTGCATTGGCCAGAGGGGGGTGCTGGCCCGCAAACCAACAGCGATTGGAGGACCTTCTGATGCCGACGCCCCTCGTTGTCTCAGACGTCGCCAAGAGCTTCACCATGCATCTGCGCGACGGCATCAAATTGCCTGTTATCGCCGGTGTCTCGTTCTCGATCAGGGCCGGCGAATGCACCGTGCTCGGCGGCCCGTCCGGTGCCGGCAAGAGCTCGATCCTGAAGATGCTCTACGGCAACTACGCCGTCGACGAAGGCCAGATCATCGTCAGCCACGATGACGGGCTGATCGACCTCGCCACTGCCAGCCCGCGCACCGTGCTTGCCGTGCGCCGGCAAACGATCGGCTATGTCAGCCAATTCCTGCGCACCGTGCCGCGCGTTTCGGCGCTGGATGTCGTCGCCGAACCGCTGGTCGAGCGCGGCGAGGATCGCGAGATTGCCCGCGGCAAGGCACGCGCCTTGCTGGCGCAGCTCAACCTGCCGGAGAAACTCTGGGCATTGCCACCTGCGACCTTCTCCGGTGGCGAGCAGCAGCGCGTCAACATCGCACGCGGCTTCATCACCGAGCATCCGATCCTGCTGCTCGACGAGCCGACCGCCTCGCTCGACGCCAAAAACCGCGATGTCGTGATTGAACTCATCGCCGCCAAGAAGGCGGCTGATGTCGCGCTGCTCGGCATCTTCCATGACCACGACGTACGCGAGGCGGTTGCCGACCGCATCATCGACGTCACCGCTTTCGCTCCCGGAAAAATCGCCGCATGACCAGGAAATTGTCCGAGACGCCGCTGGTCCATCCGACGGCGGATGTGCAGAATTCGACGCTCGGCCGCTGGACCGAGATCGCCGACCGCAGCCGGGTGTCGGAAAGCGAGCTTGGCGACTATTCCTACATGATGCAGGACTGCGCCGTCTGGTGCGCGACGATCGGCAAGTTCGCCAACATCGCCGCCAGCGTGCGCATCAACGCCACCAACCACCCGACCTGGCGGCCAACGCTGCACCATTTCACCTATCGCGCCTCGGACTACTGGGACGACGCCGAGCACGAGACAGAATTCTTCGCCCAGCGTCGCGCCAGGCGAGTCACCATCGGCCACGACACCTGGCTCGGCCACGGCTCGACCATCCTGCCCGGCGTCACCGTCGGTGACGGCGCGGCGATCGGCGCCGGAGCCGTCGTCTCGAAGGACGTCGCCCCCTACACCATCGTCGCCGGCGTGCCGGCCAAACCGATCCGTGAGCGCTTCGACCGCCGCACCGCCGACCGTTATCAGGCGCTTGCCTGGTGGGACTGGGATCATGCCAGGCTGCGCGCTTCGCTCGACGATTTCCGGGAACTATCGGCCGAGGCCTTCCTGGAAAAATACGAAGGATAATTCTTCACATCATCGTCATGGCAGCCACATGGCAGGACCTGTTCGATGACTCTCTCAAGCTTTTTCGAGCAGCAGGCTCCCGTGATCGAAATCAAAACTCCCGCCTTCTGCGGCTTCAGGGACATGGAGCACTTCGAGGACCTGCTGGCCCTGGGCCGGCCATAACTCCACACCTGTGGAGCGTAACAAAACTGACATCACCGCGACACGGCAGGTTCATGTGGCTGCGTTAGGCGAGTGCCTGACGATCAATATGGTCCAGACTGGAACCTGCCCCATGTCAGCAAATTCCGCCACGCTCGAAATCCGCGGTGTCAGCCGCCGATTTGGTAAGAACACCGCCGTCAGCGACATCAACATCGCCATCCCACAGGGTCAGATGGTTGGCATTATCGGCCGTTCGGGCGCCGGCAAATCGACCCTTCTTCGCATGATCAACCGTCTCATCGATCCCAGCCAGGGATCGATCTTTTTTGACGGCGCCGAGGTTTCCCAGTTGCGCGGCTCGCCGCTGCGGCGCTGGCAGCGTGACTGCGCCATGATCTTCCAGCAGTTCAACCTGGTGCCGCGCCTCGACGTGCTGACCAACGTGCTGCTCGGCAAGCTGAACCACCGTTCGACCATCACCAACCTGTTCGGCATGTTCTCGCGCGCCGAATGCGCCGAGGCGGTCGCGGCACTCGAGCGGCTCGACATTGCCCGCATCGCGCTGCAGCCCGCAGGCACCTTGTCGGGCGGCCAGCAGCAGCGCGTCGCCATTGCCCGCGCCATGATGCAGCAGCCCAAAGTGATCCTCGCCGACGAGCCGATCGCCTCGCTCGACCCGCTCAACGCCAAGGTGGTGATGGATTCGCTGCAGGACATCAATCTGCGCGACGGCATCACCGTCGTCACCAATCTTCACACGCTGGACACCGCCCGCACCTACTGCAACCGCATCATCGGCATGGCCGCCGGCAAGGTCGTCTTCGACGGCCCGCCGGAAGAACTCAACCGCGAGGCCGTGCGTCTCGTCTACGGCGCCGACAGCAATGGCCAGGAAATCTCCGAGGCCATCACCTCGACCAGCGTTGCCTTCAGCCGAAAGATCGCCGCATCCGCCGGACCGCTCGAGCCCGCATTCCCGGGATACTGAGAGCGGCCTGGATCGACAGCCCGCGTCAAGGGCACCTGTCAAAATCGAGAACGCTGCCGGCGCGGGGCCGGAACCTACAGGAGAGATTACAGATGTTCAGGAAGATGGTTTTCAGCGCCGTTTCGGTGCTCGCCATGGCGACCAGCATGGCCCATGCCGCCGACATGAAGGAATTTCGCGTCGGCATTCTCGGCGGCGAAAACGAAACCGACCGGCTGCGCAACTACCAGTGCCTCGCCGACCATCTGAAGGCCGAATTCGGCTTCGAAAAGGTCTCGCTGTTCCCCGCTGCCGACTATGACGGCGTGATCCAGGGCCTGCTTGGCGGCACGCTCGACGTCGCCGAACTCGGCGCTTCCGGCTACGCCAGCATCGCTCTCAAGGACCCGAAGGCGGTCACCCCGATCCTCACCACCCAGCAGACCGACGGCGCCACCGGCTACTATTCGATCGGCCTGGCGCTGAAATCCTCCGGCATCACCGATATCAAGTCGGCCAAGGGCAAGAAACTCGGCTACGCCGATCCGGATTCTACCTCCGGCTATCTGATCCCGCTGACCCAGATCCCGAAGGACACCGGCGCTTCGAACGAAACCTTCTTCGCTTCGACCCAGTTCAACGGCGGCCACGAGAACAACGTTCTGGCCGTGCGCGACGGCAAGGTCGATGTGGCGGTGGACGATTCCTCCGGTATCGGCGACTTCAAGGACGGCTACACCTCGGGCACCTTCCACAAGGAAGTCGCCAAGGGCGCCGTCGACCCCAACGACTTCGTCGAAGTCTGGCGCTCGGGCCTGATCCCGAACGGCCCGCTGGTCGTGCGCACCGCGCTCCGCGACGAAATGACCGCCAAGCTCGCCGACTTCTTCACGCAGTTGCCGAAGAAGGACAAGGCTTGCTTCGAAGGCGTCGAAGGCGGCGACTTTACCGGCTACGTCCCGGTCAAGGCGGACTTCTACAACGTCATCGTCGAAGCCCGTAAGGCAGCCATTGGCGGCTAACGGCGAAATCAGGAAGGGCGGCGTCGATAAAACGCCGCCCTTCTTGCATGTCCGATCATGACCCTTTCCGTGACAGCCCCTTCCGGCGCCACTCACCAGATGGCCGACGCCTGGCGTCGCCAGACGTCCTTGCGCCGGCTCTACACCGCCATCGGTGTCGGCCTTCTCATCATCGCGCTTGGCAGCACCATGTGGTTCGCCGACGAGGCCAATGCCGGGCATTTCTTCGACCGGTTGCCGCATTTGCTGGACTTCCTGAGCTGGCTCGTCCCCAAGGACTGGAACGATGTCTGGCGGGCGATGTTCGATATCGCTTCCCCGCATGACACCGGCACCCAGGAATTCAACTTTCCGCTTGGCCGCTCGTATGTCTGGGACAGCTTCTACATCCCCGAATATTTCGAGCTGATGCTGACCACGCTCAACGTGGCGCTGGTCTCGACCTTCATCGGCTTCGTCTTCGCCGTGCCGTTCTCCTTCATCGCGGCGCGCAATCTGACGCCGCATCCGGTGCTGCGGCTGATCGTCAAGCGCCTCATGGAGCTGCTGCGCGCCTTTCCCGAGATCGTCATCGCGGGCCTGTTCGCCGCCATCGTCTCGATCGGCCCGATCGCCGCCATCATCGCCATCGGCCTGCATTCGATCGGCGCGCTGGGCAAGCTGTTCTACGAGATCAACGAGAACATCGACATGCGCGCCGAGGAAGGACTGAGGGCTGTCGGCGCCAACTGGTTCGAGCGGGTGCGCTTTGCCGGCCTGCCGCAGGTGCTGCCCAACTTCATGTCCTACACGCTGCTGCGTGTTGAGATAAATGTCCGCATTTCCACCATCATGGGCGCGGTCGGCGGCGGCGGCATCGGCGAGGAGTTGAAGCTGTCGATCTCGCGCGGCTTCGGCGCCAAGACGATAGCTCTCGTGCTGCTCCTGTTCACGACGATCTTCATCGTCGACCAGTTCTCCGCCTGGCTGCGCCGCAAGCTGGTCGGCGAGCAGGCTTTCGTGGTGGGGGCTTGACCATGGCTGCCTTGACCGCCGATCAAATCCAGTCGATCGAAGAGCGCTTCCCGCAGGTGTTCCAGCGGCCGTTCCACAAGCGCTTCGGGCCGCTGATGCTGCTTGGCGGCATCTTCCTCTACCTGCTCTATGCCCTGTGGTTCTTCAACCTGCCGCAGGTCATGCGGGAATCGCACTGGGAGCGCCTGCCGTTGTTTCTGACCCAGTGGATCAGCTACGACGTGCAGCCGATCTTCCGCCTCGACGAACCGCAGATCACCGCCAAATATCCACGCTTCTCGGTGCTCGGCCCGAATCCAGATCCGGACTGGGTCAAGACCAATGCCGATGGTTCGGTGACGGTCCTTATCGACGGCACCGCCAACTCGATCACCTTCGCCAAGACGCAGGCGACGATAATTGCCCATGGTGAGACCGTTGCGGTCGCGCTTGGCACCGGCAAGCCGCTGATCTCGGGGCCGGTACCCGGCTGGATCACCGCGCATGAAGATGAGGTCGTCGCCGACATGGGCTTTGCCGGCGAGGCCCGTGTCGCCGTTGACCGCGTCAGGATCCGAAAGCGATTTCTCGGCTGGGCAAACTTCGTCTTCGACACCCGCTCGCCCTTCTTCGGCAAGTCGGCAAGCGAAGTCGCCTCGCTGATCGTCTCCGGACCGGAACTGAAACCAGGCACGTCCAATCTGGCGCTGGCCGGCGACAACATCTGGAACAACGCCCAGTGGCAGCATGGCGATGTCTGGACGAAGCTCCTGCAGACCATCGTCATGGCCTTTCTCGGCACCATGCTTGGCGGCATCGTCGCCTTCCCGCTGGCCTTCTTCGCCGCCCGAAACATCACGCCCAGCCGGCTGGTCAACCAGGTGCTCAAGCGCTTCTTCGACTTCATGCGCTCCATCGACATGCTGATCTGGGCGCTGTTCTTCACCCGTGCCTTCGGGCCGGGACCGCTGGCGGGCAGTGCAGCCATCTTCTTCACCGAGATCGGCACGCTCGGCAAAACCTATTCCGAGGCGCTGGAGAACATCGACGACAAACCGCGCGAGGGTATTACCTCGACCGGAGCCAACGGCCTTCTGGTGCAGCGCTACGGCGTGCTGCCGGAAGTGGTGCCGGTGTTCATCAGCCAGACGCTCTACCAGTGGGAATCCAACACCCGCGGCGCCACCATCATTGGCGCTGTCGGCGCCGGCGGCATCGGCCTGAAGCTGTGGGAAGCGATGCGCACCAACTCCAACTGGGCCAACGTCTTCTACATGGTGCTGCTGATCCTGGCCGTTGTCTTCATCTTCGACAACATCTCCAACTTCCTGCGCCGCCGGCTGAGCCAGACGATCCACGACTACAACAGGATCCAGGCCGAGCAGGGGTGATCGTCCTGTGGTGCACAATTGGGCGAAAAGTCGGCGGGACAGCACCCCCCTCTGGCCTGCCGGCCATCTCCCCCGCAAGGGGGGAGATTGGGCGGTTCCGCTGACGGCGCCGTCCTTCCAACGCCGAAGATTAGCGAAGGCCGACGGACATCCGATCTCCCCCCTTGCGGGGGAGATGTCCGGCAGGACAGAGGGGGGTGTGAAGGAACGCGGCGGCAGGTGTGTTGGAAGGCTTTGCTCCGTCCCACCATGACGAAGGGTGCCTAAGCGGCTTTCCTCCACCCGTTCCTGATATGCTTATACCCATCCCGATAAACCGCTTCCGGGCTCTCGGAAAAATCGCGCCACACCTTGGTCGCCGCCGCCAAATCCTTCAGCGAACGGCCGAACGCTTCGATCGTCAGCCAGCCGTCATAGCCGCTCTTGCGAATGGCCGAGAATGTTTCCTTCCACGGAATGTTGCCGCGCCCCGGCACGCCGCGATCGTTTTCCGAGATGTGGATATGAACGACATTCCTGCGGTGTTTTGTGTAGGCATCGATCGGGTCGGCCTCCTCGATATTGGCGTGGAAGGTGTCGTACATCGCCTTGATGTGCGGCCGGTCGATGGCATCGATATGCTCGGACAGGTCCGCCATCGTGTTGAGCAGGTAGCATTCGAAGCGGTTCAGCGCCTCGAGCCCGATGGTAACGCCCTTGTTGCCGGCATGGTCGCCGATAGCGCGCTGCGAGGCGACGGAGCGCTTCTTCTCGGCGGCCGTCGGCCCGGAGCCGGAAAAGGCGCCGAGCGTCGAATGCAGCGGGCCGCTCAGCGTGCTGGCGCCAAGCGCATCGGCGCAGTCGATCGCCCATTTCATATAATCGACACCGGCCTTGCGCGTTGCCGCATCGGCCGAGATCAGGTTCATCCGGGGATCGCCCATCGCTGAAACCGCGGTCCGCTCCAGTCCGATGCGGTCGAGCAGTTCGCCGAGTTTTTTGTAGTCGTCGGGCGTGCCGGCGAAGATCGGTATCTCAACGCCATCGAAACCGGTTGCCTTGATGTCGCGCAACAGCGGCTCGTGTGTTTTGGACACGGCCGTCGTCCATAAGAACATGCACATGCCGATTTTCATCGACGCCCCCCTCCCCTTGGATCCCCCGGACCGCCTCTATTTCAGAGCTTCGTCCACGCCCCATTCTTCTTCGATGACTTCACGCAGGCCTCGATGAAGGCCATGCCCTCGACGCCGTCCTGGATGGTCGGGAAGACGACGTCCTTGGCCGGCTTGCCGCCCTTGCGGCGTGCCGCGCGGATAGCGCGCGCGGCCTCCTGGTAGATGTTGGCGAAACCTTCGAGATAGCCCTCGGGATGGCCTGACGGCACGCGGCTGACACGGCCCGCCACCGGCAGCGCGCCGGCGCCATTGCGGGTTATCAGTTGTTTCGGCTGGCCGAACGGCGTGTACCAGAGATAGTTCGGGTCGGCCTGCACCCATTCCAGCCCACCCTTCGAGCCATAGATGCGCAGCTTCAGCCCGTTCTCATGGCCGGGCGCCACCTGGCTTGCCCAGATCATGCCCTTGGCCGGGTGCGTCTTGCCGACCGGCTTGAAGCGCAGCATGACGTTGACGTTGTCATCGAGTAGCCGGCCCGGCACGAAGGCGTCGAGATCGGCCGACAGGGAGTCCAGTTCCAGCCCCGAGACAAAGCGGGCGAGGTTGTAGGCATGCGTGCCGATATCGCCCAGCGCGCCGCCGGCGCCTGCCTGCTTGGGGTCGGAGCGCCACGCCGCCTGCTTCTGGCCTGTCGCGGCAAGGTCCTCGGTCAACCAGTCCTGCGGATATTCGGACTGCACGATGCGTATGTCGCCGAGCACACCCTTGGCGACCATCTCGCGCGCCTGGCGGATCATCGGATAGGCGGTGTAGTTGTGCGTCAGCACGAACACCTTGCCGGTCTTCTCGACTATCGCCGCAAGCTTTTTTGCTTCGGCGAGCGTCGCCGCCAGCGGCTTGTCGCAGATGACGTGGATGCCGGCCTCGAGGAAAGCTTTTGCCGCTGGCACATGGACATTGTTGGGCGTGACGATGGCCACCGCCTCAATGCCATCGGGGCGCTTCGCCTCGGCCTTGGCCATCTCGGCATAGGATGCATAGCTGCGTGCGGGGTCGAGCCCCAGTTCGGCGGCCGAGGCCTTGGCACGGGCCGGGTCGGCTGACAAAGCACCGGCAACCAGCACGAAATCATTGTCCAGCCGCGCCGCGATCCGGTGCACTGCGCCGATGAAAGCGCCTTGCCCGCCGCCGACCATGCCATAGCGGATCGGGCCGCCTCCCGTTTCCGACTTCGATGCGCCGACCATATCTTGCTCCTCGCTGTTGCTCACCTCCCCTTGAGGGGAGGTCGATCCGCGCAGCGGATCGGGTGGGGTCGTTGAGGCAGAGTTCGGCATGAACCGACCCCTCCCGGCCCTTCGGGCCACCCTCCCCTCGAGGGGAGGGGAAACCGCGTCAGATTCCCATCATGGCGCGCAGCAACTTCTTGTCGGTGGTGCCACCGGCGAAGTCGTCGAATGCCTTTTCGGTCACGCGGATGATGTGGTGCTCGATGAAAGGCGCGCCCTCGGCCGCACCATCCTCCGGATGCTTCAGGCAGCACTCCCACTCCAGCACCGCCCAGGAATCATAATTGTACTGTGTCAGCTTGGAGAAGATGCCGCCGAAATCCACCTGTCCGTCGCCCAGCGAACGGAAGCGGCCGGCACGGTTGGTCCAGCTCTGATAGCCGGAATAGACGCCTTGCCGGCCGGTCGGGTTGAACTCTGCGTCCTTGACGTGAAACGCCTTGATGCGCTCGTGATAGATGTCGATGAATTCGAGATAGTCGAGCTGCTGCAGCAGGAAATGCGACGGATCGTAATTGATGTTGCAGCGCTTGTGGCCGCCGACCGCATCGAGGAACATCTCGAAGGTGGCGCCGTCGAACACGTCTTCCCCGGGATGAATCTCGTAGCCTATATCGACGCCATTATCCTCATAGACATCGAGGATCGGCTTCCAGCGCTTGCCGAGCTCAGCGAACGCTTCCTCGATCAGCCCGGCCGGCCGCTGCGGCCAGGGGTAGAGGTAGGGAAAGGCCAGCGCTCCCGAGAAGCTGACCGAGGCCTTGAGGCCAAGGTTCTTCGAGGCCTTGGCCCCGAACTCCATCTGTTCGACCGCCCATTTTTGCCGTGCCTTGGGATTGTTGTGCACTGAAGCCGGCGCAAAGCCGTCGAACTGCGCGTCATAGGCAGGATGCACCGCCACCAGTTGCCCCTGCAGATGCGTCGACAGCTCGGTGATCTCGACGCCGGCATCCGCGCAGATGCCCTTCACCTCATCGCAATAGGCCTTGGAAGAAGCCGCCTTCTTGAGGTCGAACAGCCGCGCGTCCCAGGTCGGGATCTGCACGCCCTTGTAGCCGAGACCGGCCGCCCATTTGGTGATCGACGCCAGTGAGTTGAACGGCGCGGCGTCGCCCGCGAACTGCGCCAGAAACAGCCCAGGGCCCTTCATTGTCGTCGGCATCGGCATCCTCCCTCATTTCTCTCGACCGAGCATAGCGCCGATTGGAAACAGGGCCAGCCACTTTGGTCTTTTCTCAACGGGTGCTTGCACGCACCGCCATTCTGGTATTACCAAATGTGGAAATTTGGTCAAGCCATGCAATGCGCCACCAAGACCCTAAAATCACCCGGTGCAGGCCTATATATCTCAATATAATCAAGCAAATAATCCCCAGCGAAAGTTGCATCCCAGCGCTTCTTGCCGATCTGGAGAATTTGCTGTAGACCTCGCTTCAGGCCCAATTGGTCGAACCAGTTTGCGAGAAAAGGCTGGGAACGCCTTGGGGAGGAACCTTTGTGTCGCCTTTTGGCGATGCATGTCGCAGGCGAACCATAGAGACGAGTTGGGAAGGACAGACCATGCATCTTTCGACGCACAACTGGATGCGCGCGGAACCCTTGGAGACGACGCTCAAGCGCATCAAGAAATTCGGCTATGAGTCGATCGAGATTTCCGGCGAGCCCGAGCAGTACAAGACCAAGGAGACCCGGGCGTTGCTGAAGGAGCATGGTATTCGCTGCTGGGGCGCGGTGACCCTGATGCTGGGCGAGCGCAACCTTGCCGCCAGGAACCAGGGCCAGCGCGAGCGTTCCGTTCAATATGTCAAGGACGTGCTGACCATGGTCAGCGAACTCGATGGCGAGATCATCACGCTGGTTCCGGCGACCGTCGGCAAGGTTGTGCCTGACGGGACCGAAGAAGAGGAATGGAAGTGGGTCGTCGACGCCACCCGTGAATGCTTCACCCACGCCAAAAAGGTCGGCGTCAAGATCGCGGTAGAGCCGCTCAACCGCTTCGAGACCTATCTGTTCAATCGCGGCGCCCAGGCACTCGCTCTGGCCGACGCGGTCAGCCCCGAATGCGGCGTCTGCCTCGATGCCTATCACATCCACATGGAAGAATTTAACGTCTATGACGCGATCCGGCAGGCCGGAAAGCGCCTGTTCGACTTCCATGTCGCCGACAACAACCGGTTTGCCGCCGGCCTCGGCCAGATCGACTGGCCGAAGATCGTCGCCACCTTGCGCGAGATCGGCTACGACGGCGCGCTGACCAACGAGTTCGTCGCGCCCGTCGACCGGACGCCGGCAGCCCCCTATCCCGACATGGTCGAGCGCAATCCGGTCGACATCTCGCCCGAGCAGCTGAAGTTCATCCAGGACCACGGCTCCAGCGTGCTCACCGAGAAATTCTACACCGACCAGATGCGCATCAACGCCGAAACGTTGCTGCCGCTGATCAAGTAGTCGACTGCCTCTGGGAAATTCGCCCTTCCGCCCTGACCGGCGGCGGGGCTGGGGAAGAATATGCGTATCAAGTCCGTCCAAGCCTGGTGGATCCGCGTTCCGATCGAAGCCGCTCGGCAGCACCGCAGCGACTTCGGTCAGGTGACGACCTTCGACGCCGCCATCCTGCGCATCGAGACCGATGACGGGCTGGTCGGCTGGGGCGAAGGCAAGAACGCCGCTGGCAGTGCCGGCAGCTACGGTGCGCTCGTCCACATGCTGAACCATGAGGTCGGGCCGCAACTGGTCGGCCGCGATCCGGCCGACATCGGCGTCATATGGGAGATGCTCTACAATGGCGTGCGCCACGACAGCGCCGCGCGTGGCGGCCACGCCATGCCGCAACTGGCGCGGCGCGGCATGAGCATCGCCGCCATCAGCGCCGTCGACATCGCGCTGTGGGACATTCTTGGCAAATCGCTTGGCGTTCCGGTCTGGCGGCTGCTCGGCGGCCGCAAGCTCGATCGCATGCCGGCCTATGCGTCCGGCGGCTGGGCAGCCGCCGACGCCATCGGCGAGCAGTTGAAGTCCTATATCGCCAAGGGCGGTTTCAAGGCACTGAAGATGCGCGTTGGCGCCATGGATGGCGCGGCACACATTTCCGCCACCCGCGTGCGGGCCGCACGGCAGGCGCTCGGCCCCGATGTCGAACTGATGGTCGACGCGCACGGCACCTACACGGTGGCCGAGGCCAAGCGCTTCATCCACCTTGTCAACGATTTGGACCTCGCCTGGTTCGAGGAACCTATTATCGCTGACGACAAGCCCGGCATGGCTGAAGTGCGGGCGTCAGGTGCCGTCCCGATCGCCACCGGCGAAAGCGAGGCGACACGCTATGCCTTCCGCGACCTTGCCGTGCTCAAAGCCGCCGACATCTTCCAGCCTGATCCCGCTTTCTGCGGCGGCATCAGCGAGGCGATGAAGATCGGCACCATCGCCAGCGCCTTCAATTTGCGCTTTGCACCCCATTTGTGGGCCGGCGCGCCCTGTTTTTTCGCAGGCTTGCATGTCTGCGCCGCCTCGCCGTCGAGTTTCACCGTCGAATATTCGCTTGGCGCCAACCCGATGATCCATGATCTGGTCGAAGAGACTGTCGAAGCCAGGGACGGTATGATAGCGATCCCGGAAAAACCGGGTCTGGGATTCACCATTTCGGAGCGGTTCCTGGAGGCGCACGCGCAACGCGGTTGACGATGAAAGAAAAGAACCTCCTCGCAGAACTCGCTGCCTACCTGTTCTCCCATTCGGACAAGGAGAGCGGCCGAACGCCTTCGGAACGCGAACTGGCGGAGCATTTCGCCGTCAGCCGCGGTCAGATCCGCGAGGCGCTGGCCATCCTGGAGGCCATGCGCATCGTCGAGCGTCGAGCCAAGTCCGGTATCTACATCGACACCAAGCAGGCCAGTGTGGAGGCCATGGCGCTTTTTGCCCGCGCAGGCCTGCCGCTCGACCCGATCCAGATCTACGAGACGGTCGAACTGCGCAAGATCCACGAGATCAAGGCGGCCGAACTTGCCTGTTCGCGCGCCACCGAGGAGAATTTCGAGCGGCTGCGCGAAATCCTGAAGGCTTCGGAAGAGCGCATCGCCGCCGGTGAAGGGCTTGCCAGGGAAGACCGCGAATTCCACCTCGAAATCGTGCGCGCCACCAAGAACAGCGTCTTCCACAATGTCTGCAGCGTCTACTACATGATGGGCGAGCAGCGCCTGCCGATCTATTTCAACGACCCCGAGCGCAACCTGCGCTCGCATGCCGAGCATATCCAGATCTATGAGGCGCTGCTGCGCCGCGACGGCAATCTCGCCCAGGCGCTGATGAGCGCCCATCTTCAAGGGGCTGAGAGCTACTGGAAAGGCCTGATCGAGGGCCATGGCGAGGAGCCGCAAAGCCCGGCGCTCGAAAGAGCCTGACCGACATGGCCCGTATCCTCACGACCCACGCCCTGCACCCGCGCGCCTCGGCCATGCTCTCAGGCGCCGGCGAACTCGTCGTCGCCTCCGCCATCGATCCGGCCACGCTGGCCGCCGAGGCTAAAAATGCCGAGATCGTCATCGTGCGCGCGCCGCTGCCACCACAGCTTTTCGACGGCGCAAAGCTGCTGAAGGCGGCAATCCGCCATGGCGCCGGGCTCGACATGATCCCCATGGAAGCAGCGACCGTCGCCGGCGTGCTGGTGGCGAACGTGCCGGCGGTCAATGCCCGCTCGGTTGCCGAGCACGTCATGTTTGCGGCGCTTGCTTTGCTGCGCAATTTCCGCGCCGTCGACCGCGACCTGCGCACCAAAGGCTGGCTCGCCGGCCGCGAGCACGCCAATTCCAACATCGAGCTTGCCGGCAAGACGATCGGCATCGTCGGCCTCGGTGCCGTCGGCCAGGCGGTCGGCCATATCGCCGCGCACGGCTTCGACTTGAAGGTGGTGGCAACGACGCGCAGCATGCAGCCGGCGCCGGACAAGGTCGGCTTCCTGTCGATCGACGCGCTGGTCGAGCAGAGCGACATCATCGTGCTCTGCTGCCCGCTGACGCCGGAAACGCGCGGCCTGATCAACCGTGAGCGGATCGCCCGAATGAAGCCCAATGCGCTGCTGATCAACGTGTCGCGCGGACCGGTCATCGACGACGACGCGCTGATCGAGGCGTTGCAGAAACGCCGTATCGGCGGCGCCGCGCTCGACGTGTTTGCGACGCAGCCGCTGCCGTCGAATCATCCCTATTTCGGCTTCGACACTGTCATCATCACGCCGCACATGGCCGGGATCACCGAAGAATCGATGATGCGCATGGGCGTCGGCGCGGCGGGTGAAGCCTTGCTGGTGCTGGCCAACAAGCTGCCGGTCAATCTGCGCAATCCGGAAGTGGTCGATCACTACCGGCGGCGGTTTCCGGAGAGCCTGTAACACATCGCGGTTTCGCCCCAATTCTCCGCGACGTTGAGAGCCATGTCCGATCCACGCCTCGCATCCCTGGTAGCCGTCGTGTGTTCGCTCTGCGCCATGCCGTCATTCGCGGCCGAAAGCAGCTATGTCTATTGTGACAACGGGCTGCGCTGCTTCAAGGCGCCCTGCCCATCGAACAGCGCGCTCGACCTTGGCACCGGCACGATCATCAAGGGCGTGTCGATCGACCCCAGCGGATTGCCGCAGGCCGACAAGGCGATAACCGATCTTTCCGACGCGCTTTATGCCGGCAAGATCGTCGTCAGAGGCTCGATCGAGCACCGCACCCAGACGATCACCGGCAAGGAGCACAATCTCCCCTGGCTGGTCGCGACCCATATTGTGCGGACCGCCAAGGACAGCGAACGCAAGCACTGTTCGTCGCGCTGATAGGCAGGTCAGCCCTGGTCACGCGCCAAGCAGCTGTTCTATTTCAGCAGCAATCCGCAGCAGGCGCCGGTCGTGCCCGTTGCGCGCCACCAGCATCAATCCGGCGGGCAGCGCCGTGCCCGGCATCGGCAGCGAGATTGCGCAGAGATCGAACTGGTTGGCGACCTGCGTGTTGCGCAGCAGCAGGCCTTCGGTGCGGTCGCGCAACTCGGCATCGTCAGACATCGAAACGATGGTCGGCGCCGTCACCGGCGTGGTCGGCAGAGCCAGCACATCGACCGATGCCAGCCGCTCGTCCATGGCGGCGACGAGCGCAGTGCGGCGGCGCATTGCCCTGATGTAGACAGGCGTCGGCAGCATTGCCGCCCGCGACAAAGGTCCGCTGACATGCGGGTCGACCGGCACCGAAGCCCCTGTCGCCAGCCAGTCGGCATGCACTTCGGCCCCTTCCATCGCAGCGATCGAACCCCGCTTGGTGGCAGCCCGCATATCGGCAAGCAGATCGTCGATCGACAGGTCGGCGATCCGCGCGCCCGTCTGTTCGATCTTGCCAAGGCAGCGGTCGAACGCGGTCGCCACCTCGTCTTCCGTCTCTTCGAAAAGAACGCCGCGTGGAATGCCGACGCGAAGCCCTGCAAGGGCAATCGGCGTCAGCGCGGTCGGCACTTCACCGGCCATTACGGCGTCGGCGGCGGCACATTGGGCGACGGTTCGGGCAAGCGGACCGATCGAGTCCAGCGTGGCGGACAGCGGGAACGCGCCGGCAAGAGGCACGCGCCGCGCAGTCGGCTTGAAGCCGACGACACCGTTGAGTGAAGCCGGAATGCGTATCGAACCGCCGGTGTCGGAACCGATCGATATTTCGCTCGTCGCCTCACCGACCGAGACGCCGGCGCCTGAGGAAGATCCGCCCGGAATGCGGCTGGCGTCCACGGCATTGCCGGGCGTGCCATAGTGCTGGTTGTCGCCGATCGCGGTGAAGGCGAATTCGGTCATGTTGGTCTTGCCGATAATGACCGCGCCGGCTTGCCGCAGCCGGCTGACGATCACGGCATCGCGCAGCGGAGGTGCTGCGGTCCTAAGCATCAGCGAGCCAGCCGTGGTTGGCTCGCCGGCGACATCGAACAAATCCTTGATCGAGACGATGGTGCCGTCGAGCGGCCCTAGCGTCACACTTGCCCGCTTGCGGGCATCGCTGGCATCAGCCGCGGCCCGTGCGGCTTCGGCATAGAGCTTCGTGAACACGCGCTCTTCGCCGGCACGGGCGGCGAGGCGCGCGAGAATGGTTTCCAGATGATCACGAACGGATTGCATTTTCGGTGTCGGACTCCGAACGCCTTGAACGTCCTTGGGGCATGGCTTGCCGAGACTTAACCCGGCGCAGGCGGTTTTGCACCCTGTCTAATGCGAGGAAAATCCGATGCTCTACAAAGGCAGCTGCCACTGCGGCAAGGTCGCCTTCGAATTCAAGGCCGAACTGACGGGCGCCTTGCGGTGCAATTGCTCGATCTGCTCGCGCAAGGGCGCCCTGTTGTGTGCCATCCCGCACGGGACCTTGCAGGTCCTGGCCTGGGGCGACGATCTCGGCACCTACACATTCGGCAATCATGCCATCGCGCACCGGTTCTGCCGGGCCTGCGGCATCCATCCCTTTGCGGAGGATGTCCGCGAAGGCAGCGAACGCAGTGCCTACATCAACATCAACTGCGTGGCCGATCTCGACCCCTCGACCCTGTCGGTTTTCGATTTCGACGGGCGGTCGGCCTGAGTTTGTTCGCCCCTGCCATCACAACGGCGCCGGCCCGAAAGCCGTGATGGTTCTCGGGCCGACGCGCAGTGTCAGGGAAGCCTGATTGCGGCCAGGCTACTCGGCCTGCTTCGGGCCGCGCAGGAACACAACGATGGCCGCCAGCAATGTCGCGGCGCCGCAATAGGCGAAGGCACTGGCGACGCCGGTGTGGTCGACCAGCAGGCCACCGAAGACGGCGCCGAGCGCGATCGCCACCTGGAACGTCGCCACCATCAGTCCGCCGGCACTTTCTGCCTGATCGGGCGCGGCCCGCACCAGCCAGCTCTGCAGCCCGACCGGCACCGCGCCGAAAGCAAAGCCCCAGACCGCGACGGCGGCAGCGGCGATCGTCGGCGAAGCCCCGAAAATCAGCATCGAGGCGGCGGCCATTGCGATCAGCAACGGCGCCAGCGCAACGGCTGCCTTGAGGCTGCGCTCGGCCAGGATGCCGCCGGCGACATTGCCGAAGAAACCGCCAATGCCATAGGCCAGCAGCACCAGCGAGATCGTCTCGATGTCGAGCACGGGCACCTTCTCGAGGAACGGACGGACATAGGTGAAGCCGGCAAAGTGTCCCGAAGCGACCAGCAGCACGACCAGCAGCGCCACCCTGATCGACGGACGCTTCAGCACGTCGAGCAAGGTGCGGAAGCTTGCAACACCCACGGGAGGCAATTTCGGAATGGTGGCCAGTTGCACCAGCAGTGCCAGGGCGGCGACGACGGTCGCAATCATGAATGCCGTGCGCCAGCCCCAGATGTCGCCGACATAGGCGCCGACCGGCGCCGCGCAGACGGTCGCCAGCGAAACGCCGGTCAGGATGATCGACATGGCGCGCGGCATCAGCCGCATCGGCACCAGCCGCAGCGCCATCGCTGCCGACATCGCCCAGAAGCCGCCAAGTGCTACGCCGAGCACGACACGGGCAAGCAGAAGCACGGGCAGCGATGAGGCAAAGGTGGCCAGAAGATTGGACAGGATCAGGAATACAGTCAGCATCCACATCACCAGCCTGCGATCCATACGCCTGGTGATGATGGCCATGGTGGGTGCGGCAATGGCTCCGACGATCGCGGTTGCCGTCACCGCCTGTCCGGCCACGCCTTCGCTGACGCCGAGATCGCGCGCCATCGGTGTCAGCAGGCTGGCGGGGAGAAATTCAGCGGTGACGAGGCCAAAAACACCAAGTGCCAGCGAAACAACGGCGCCCCAGGCCGGCTCGGTTCGTTCGTCAGAGTCCGCAGGGTTCAAAAGTGTGGCGTCGATGACGCCTGTCGCCTGTTCGGCCATGGTCAGTCTCCGAGTTGTTTTGCAGCGCAGCATCTGGCTGCAACGCAACATAGGCAGTGACCACCTGGAGCTTCCATGCTAGAAACCCCATCATGCTTGACAATTCGTCCAAAATTCCGATCACTGGCGACCCGCTCACCGACATTTTGCGTGGCTTGCGCCTCGATGGCGTCGAATACGGCCGCTTCGAACTGAAGGAACCCTGGGGCATTCAGTTTCCAGCCCAGCCAGCGGCGCGGTTTCATTTCATCGGCCGCAAAGGCTGCTGGCTGAAGCAGCCATCCGGCGAATGGGTGGAACTCAAGGCAGGCGACGCGGTGCTGCTGCCGCGCGGTGCGGCGCACGTGCTGGCCAGCGAGCCCGGCGCCCAGGCCTGGCCGATCCATGGCTACGAAGTCGAGGAGGTCTGCAAGGACGTCTACTGCACGTCGAACGAAGGCATGTCGGAATGCTGCCGGCCGGGAACCCTGTTGTTTTGCGGCAGCATGTACTTCAATCTCGATGGCCTGCATCCCCTGCTCGGCATGATGCCGGATGTGATGCGCACGCATGAGTTGGAAGCCTATGAGCCTGGCATTCCGCATCTGCTGGAATCGATGGCGCGTGAGGTGACAATGGAGCGCGTCGGCTCCGGCGGCATCCTGGCGCGGCTGGCCGACGTGCTGGCCGCCACCGTCATCCGCTCATGGGTCGAGCGCGGCTGCGGTGACGCCTCCGGTTGGATCGCCGCCGTCAGGGACCCGGAAATCGGACGCGTGCTGGCAGCCATCCATCTCGAACCGAACCATGACTGGACGGTCGAGTCGCTGGCCCGGATGATGGGCGCCTCGCGATCGGGATTTGCCGAGCGTTTCGCCACCACCGTTGGCGAAACCCCGGCAAAATATGTCACCCAGGTCAGAATGCATCAGGCACGGCAATGGCTGGTCCGCGACCGGATTAAGATCTCCGTCGTTGCGGCGCGTCTCGGCTATGAATCGGACGCCGCCTTCAGCCGCGCCTTCAAGCGCGTCATCGGCTCGGCGCCCAGCCATCTCCGGGCCGAGGAACAGGCCGATATCCGCCAGGCCAGCTGACGCACAGGGTTCCGAACTCAGCTTGACAAAGGCGGCACCCAGTTCGGCGGTCCCGGCAGTTTTTTTGCCGGCAGCTTTTCGCGATAGGAATTTTTTCTTGACTCCGTGACCTCAGCTATGCTACATTTTTGCCCATGGTGCTGATTTGCGCCAGTGACCCGCCGCACAGGTGGGTTTTGCGTCTGATACTACGTCAGCCGACGCCCCGGCGGAGGAACCCGTTGGCCCGAGTTTGTTGCCCCTGAGCTGACGCATGGAGGCCGTGACGGACTGGTGATTCCAGGCTAGAGAAATCAGCATGGTTTTCACCTCGCCCAAGACTGGCCTGCCGGCCTCGGACGGTCCGCTAACCGACATCTTGCGCGGATTGTGGCTCGATGGCGTCGACTATGGCCGCTGCGAACTTTCAAACCCATGGGCCGTGTTGTTTCCTGCCCAGAAGGCAGCAAGGTTTCACTTTATCGGCCGCCGCCAATGCTGGCTGTTTTCGCCAGCCGGGGAATGGATTGAGCTGACACCCGGCGATGCATTGCTATTGCCGCGCGGTGCCGAGCATGTCGTTGCCAGCGCGCCTGGCATTCCGGCCGTGCCGATCGAAAGCTACACTGTCGAGCCTTTGCAGGACAATGTCTTCAATGTCTCCAACGGCGGCCACGGCCCGAAAACCTTGCTGTTTTGCGGCAGCATGCACTTCAACCTGGACGGGTCGCACCCCTTGCTGGGCATGATGCCGGACATGATGCGCGCCAAGGAATTGATGGCTGGCGAGCCAGGTATTCCGCATCTGCTGGAAGCTATGGCCGGCGAAATCACCATGAACCGGGCCGGCTCTGGCGGCATGCTGGCGCGACTGGCCGACGTGCTGGCTGCAAGCATCATCCGTTCCTGGGTAGAAAACAGTGGCGGCGACACCAGAGGCTGGACCGCGGCGATCAAGGATCGCGACATCGGCCGCGTACTTGCCGCCATTCATCTGCAGCCCGACAGGAACTGGACTGTCGAAGCGCTGGCGCGCGAAATGGGCGCCTCGCGATCGGCCTTCGCCGAACGCTTCACGGCCATCGTTGGCGAAACACCGGCGAGATATGTCGCCCGGATACGCATGCACCAGGCGCGGCAATGGCTGATCGACGATCGGATGCGGGTTTCAGTGGTCGCCGCCAGACTGGGTTACGATTCCGAAGCATCGTTCAGCCGGGCGTTCAAGCGCATCCTAGGCATCGCGCCCAGCCACCTGCGCACCCTCGACTGCACCTCCGAAAACCGCTGAGGCGATCCCGGATCCGCGGCCGTGGCTTGCCGGGTCTGGATGAATTGCCGGGTCTGGATGAATTGCCAAGCCTTCCGGACGCAATGCCATTGCCGGGCCACCCGCATGCAATAGCTTGCCAGAACCAAGCAGCCAGAGGCCGGCGTCCAGTCGGTCCGAAGAGGAGAACCAATGCCAAATTATCCGAAGGTCATCGCACTCGCCGTCATGCTTGCGGTTCCCGGGCGCGCCTTTGCCCTCGAGGACAGCTACCTGCCGGCCGACAAGATCCCCTATGTGGCGGAAGTACCCGACCAGCCGCATCGTCTTGGCCCATTGTGGGGCGAGCGGGCCAAGGGCCCGGCAGGCACGTTGCTGAAGGTTCCCGGCAACTGGCGTGCACCGGTCCATGCGCACACCGCGGATATCGCGCGGTGGTCATAAAGGGGCTGTGGGCGCACTGGCAGATGGATGGCGGCGAGGCGACCAAGGTCGAACTGCCTCCTGGATCCTATTGGACCCAGAAGGCCGATGAGATGCATGACGACGCCTGCGTCTCCGACACGGAATGCGTGATCCTGCTGATCAACGACACGCCCTACGAAACCTACTTCCAGAAATAGGCTGGGATGCAGCCTATGAGGCGTGTCGCAAGCTGACGCCGCTGCCCTTGTCGAACAGCACCACCTTGTCGGGGTTCCAGGCAAAGCGCACCGCCTGCTCGATGGCGACGTCAGTCCTGGCCGGCACGGTGGCACGCAGCGTCGCGTCGCCGACGCGCAGCGTCAGGATCTTTTCGACGCCGTGATTCTCGACGTCGTGGACGCGCGCCTCGACCGGCGCGCCGCTCTCGAGATAGACGTCCTCGGGACGAATGCCGAAGACGAGCGGGCGACCGTCGGTCGCCGCACCCGCCTTTAGCCCCCCAAAAGTCTTGGCGCCCTGCGAAAAAGGCAGTTCGAAGTTCAACGGAGCCATCACCGCGCGGCCGTTCACAAGCTTGCCGTCGATGAGGTTCATCGGCGGCGAGCCGACGAAGCTTGCCACATAGGTGTCGCGCGGGTTGTTGTAGATCTCGTGCGGCGTACCGGTCTGGACGATGCGGCCATGGTTGAGCACGCCCACCTTGTCGCCCATCGACATCGCCTCGATCTGGTCGTGGGTGACGAACAGGAAGGTGGCGCCGAGCTGCATCTGCAGGTTCTTCAGTTCAGTCCGCAGCGCCTCGCGCAGCTTGGCGTCGAGCGCAGACAGCGGCTCGTCCATCAGGAACACACGCGGCTTGCGCACGATGGCGCGGCCGATCGAGACGCGCTGCATCTCGCCGCCGGACAGCCGATCCGTCTTGCGGTCGAGCAGATGCTCGATCCGCAGCGTACGGGCGGCACGGTCGACGCGATCCTTGATCTCGGCGTCGGGCAGCCGGCGGATTTTCGGCTTGAGCGGGAATTCTAGATTTTCGCGCACCGTGTAGCGCGGATAAAGCGAGTATTGCTGCAGCACCAGCGCCACGTCACGCTCGGCCGCACCCCAGTCGGCGACGTCGACGCCGTCGATGAAGACCTGGCCTTCGCTCGGCTTTTCCAGGCCGGCGATAAGCCGCAGCGTCGTCGTCTTGCCGGCGCCCGTCTCGCCCAGCAGCACGAAGAACTCGCCATCGGCAATATCGAGATCGAGCCCGGTGAGCGCAGTGTGGTTGCCGAAGGTCTTCGAGATGTTCTTGAGCTGGATATGGGCCATCAGAGTCTCACCTCAAGCGACTTGCCGCTTGCCTTGTCGAAGAAGTGCGCCTGGGTCGGGTCGATCCTGGCGAAGACCCTTTCACCGGGTCCGGCAACGAAGCCGCTCTTGGTGCGGGCCCGCAGCAACTCGGTTCCCACCTTGAGATCGACGATGTCGAAGGAGCCGAGCGGCTCGACGATATGCGTGTCGACAGCAACGAAGCCCTCGGTTGCCTCGCGCCGAATGAGCACGCCCTCCGGTCGGATGCCCAGCGCGAGCTGCCGCCCGGCATGGCCGTTGAGCTTCGACAGCAATGCCTGCGGAAATTCGAAGCCGGAAGCCGCGCCGCCGACCGTTACCGAGACCGCGGATCCGGTCTCGGCGACTGCGGCATCGGTGACATTCATCACCGGGCTGCCGACGAATTGCGCCACGAACAGATTTGCCGGCTGCGAATAGACCTCGTCGGGCGTGCCGACCTGCTGCAAGACGCCTGCGTGCATGATGACGATGCGGTCGGCCAGGCTCATGGCCTCGATCTGGTCGTGCGTGACATAGATGGTGGTCGAGCCCTGCTTGATGTGCAGCCGCTTGATTTCCGCGCGCATCTCCTCGCGCAGCTTGGCGTCGAGCGCGCCGATCGGCTCGTCCATCAGCATGGCCTTCGGCCGCCGCACCAGCGCCCGGCCGATGGCGACGCGCTGCATGTCGCCACCCGAGAGCGCCGACGGCTTCTTGTCCAGCAGGTCGGTGATCTGCAGCGTCTTGGCGACGGAGCGAACCTCGCTGTCGATCTCCGTCTTGCTCTTGCGCGTGGCACGCAAGGGGAAGGCGATGTTCTCGTAGACGCTCATATGCGGATAGAGCGAGAACGACTGGAACACCATGGCGATGTCGCGGTCGGCGGCCTTCAAATGCTGTACCGGCTTGCCGTCGATGAAGATGTCGCCCTCGTCGATGGTTTCCAGCCCGGCGATGGCGCGCAGCGTTGTCGTCTTGCCGCAGCCCGACTGGCCCAGCAGCACGATGAACTCGTTGTCGGCGATCTTGAGGTTCAGGTCCTTGATGACCTGGACGGCGCCGAAGAATTTCTGGACGCCGCGAAGCTCGATCTGGGTCAATGCTGTGCTCCCGGATTGCGCACCTGGCCGGTACCGGCCTTTTCCTCAGGTGCGATCTTGGAGGTGACGTTGAAGCCGACCAGCCCGATCAGGATGATGGTCAGGCCATATGTGTGCAACAACAGGTTCCAGGGCTGGCAGAGTGCTATGATGCCGAGCACCATCAGCACCTGCGAACCGGGCTCCAGATATTTCTGGTTGATGGCACGAAAGCTCATTTGCGAATCGCTCCGAAGGACATGCCGCGCAGCAGATGGTTGCGGAGCAGGAACGTGAAGATCGCGACCGGCAGCAGGAACAGAAAGGTTCCGGCGGCGATCACCGTCCAGTCCGGCAGGCCCGAGCCGACCTGGCTCGGGATGAAGGGCGGTGCGGTCTGGGCGCGGCGGTTGGTCATGATCAGTGCGAAGGCATATTCGTTCCACGCGGTGATGAAGCAGAACACCGCGGTGGCGGCGATGCCGGTGGCCGCCTCGGGCAGCACGATCTTGAAGAAGGCCTCCATGCGCGTGTAACCGTCGACCAGGGCCGCCTCTTCATACTCTTTCGGTATCTCATCCATAAAACCCTTCATCAGCCACACCGAGAAGGACAGGTTGAAGGCGGTGTAGAGGATGATCAGGCCCACATGCGTGTCGTTGAGGCCGACCGCCCGGTACATCAGGAACATCGGGATCGCCACCACCACCGGCGGGAGCATGCGTGTCGACAGGATGAAGAAGAGCAGGTCAGCCTCCCCCTTCACCTTGAAGCGCGAAAAGCCATAGGCGGTGAAGGTGCCCATGCCGACCGCCAGCACCGTGGAGGTGATGGCGATGATCAGCGAGTTCATGAAGCGGCTCGGATAGCCGGACCATTGCACCTGGCCCTTGCCGTCGCGCACGATCTTTTCACCGCCGTCGAAGACGACGCGCTCCCACCAGGGCGCTGCCGCATACTCTTCCGGCGTCGGCGCGCTGCGCAGTTGCGAGCGCTTGGTGAACAGTTTGACGAAGGGCGATATCTCCGGCTGGAACACCACCGTCGGCGGGATGGTCGTGGCAAGATTGCGCGGCTTGAACGCCGTCGAGGCGATCCAGTAGATCGGCGCCAGGAAGATGATCGTCACCAAAAGGACGACAACGATGGCGACGCGATTGAAGCCGATTTCGGAAGAAGTGCGGACGGCGGCCATCTCAGCGCTCCTTCACCTTGTTGAGGTATTTGACGTAGATGTTGGTGATAGCCAGCACCATGATCAGCACGATGTAGGCAAGCGCGCAGGAGCGCCCGGTCTGCCATTCCTGGAACGCCATCTTGTAGAGCCGGATCGAGATCACCTCGGTGGTTGGCTGGCTGGTCAGGATGTAGGCGAGATCGAAGGTCTTGAACGCCTCCATGGTGCGGAAGATGATCGCGATCATCAGAATCGGCGCGACCAGCGGCAGCGTAATGCGAAAGAAGGTATAGAACGAGCCGGCGCGGTCGATCGCCGCCGCCTCGTAGAGGTGCTTCGGCACTGCCGACAGGCCGGCAAGCGACAGCAGCATGACGAAGGGCGACCACATCCAGATGTCGGTGATGGCAACCGCGTAGAGCGCCATGTCAGGGTTGGACAGCCATTCGAAATTGCCGAGGCCGAGTGCATAGTTGATGACACCCCATGACGGATCATAGAGCAGCTTCCAGAACAGACCGACGACGGCCATCGACAGCATCATCGGCAACAGCAGCAATGTCGTCAGCAGGCCCTTCAGCGGGATATCGCGGTTGAGCAGCAACGCCACGCCAAAGCCGACGATGACCTGACCGACCACGGAGACGATGACATATTTGGCGGTGATGGCGAAATTCGACCAGATGAACGGGTCGTTGAGCAGTTCGCGATAATTTTGCAGTCCGACGAAATTGGCCGCCGCCGGGCTCGACGCGCGAAAGTCGGTGAACGAATAGCCGAGCGAATAGAGCAGTGGAAAGATGTTGAAGACGATCAGGAAAACGATCGTCGGGATGATGAAGAGATTTCGGATCGTGAGGTCGCTCATGCCGCGGGTGGCGGAGCGCGAGTTGGGATCCAGCGTGGTCATGACTGCAGTGGCCAAAGCCAGTTCCTTCCTTGAGAAAAGAAAACGGAAGGGGTGGGCTCCCACCCCTTCCGAGCGTTAGTGCCGCTTACTTCACGCGGTTGTACTTTTTGAACGTCGCGTTCCAGTCCGCGGCGAGCGCATCGAGCACTTCCTTGGCCGTGCCCTGATTGCCGGTGATGTACGGATAGACGCGTTGGTTCATCGCGATGAGCAGCTCGGCATATTCCGGCGTCGCCCAGAAGTCCTTCACCTTGAACATGGTTTCGTAGAAAGCCTTGTTGTAAGGCGTGGCGTTCTGGAATTCAGGCGACTCGAGCACCTTGGCACTTGCCGTGTAACCGCCGAGTTCCGCCCACTTCTTCTGCGTCTCGTCTTTGATGAACCATTCCAGGAACTTCATCGCCTCTTCCTTGTTGTTGGAATAGGAGATGACGGAGATGCCCTGGCCGCCGAGCGCGGCGAACTGGTCGCCGTTCGGGCCGGCAGGGTTGGCGAAGAAGCCTGTGTTCTTGGCATTCGGGTTCGAGGCTTCGTTGATGAGCGCCGGGAAGAAGGCGAAGTAGTTCATGCTCATCGCAGCCAGATTCTCGGTGATCGCCTGGTTGTCCTCGATGAAGAAGCTCTTGGCCCAACCAGGAGGTGTGAAGGAATAGAGTTCCTTGTAGACCTCGAGCGCCTTGACGTTCTGATCGGAGTTGATGATCCCGTCGACCTTGTAAGTGGCATAGTCGCCAAGTTCGCCGCCGTAGGAGAAGATGGCGTTCTCGACGCCCATCACCAGGGCATCATATGAATTGTCGGTGTAGATGGCGACGCCGTAGCGCTTCTGGTCGGGACGGTGGAAGAATTCGGCAATGTCGCGCAGCGCCTTGAAATCCTTCGGCACGCCGAGATCGTAGCCATACTTGGCCTTGAACGCTTCCATTTCCTTGGGGTCCTCGAACCAGTCCTTACGGTAGGACCAGCCGACTGCGTCACCCTCGGCCGGGATCGACCAGTACTTGCCAGAGGCCGACGGATATTCGGCGTAGTACTTGACAGTCGCCGGCGCCATCACCTCCTTCAAATTATGCTTGTTGAAGAAGTCGGTAAGGTCGACATAGTGGCCCGCCTCGGATGCGGCACCGATCCACTGCGAGTCGCCGACCACCATGTCGTAGGCGCTGCCCTTGGCGTTGAACTCGGTGAATGCCTTGGTCTGGAAGTCGGACCAAGGCGTGGTTTCGACCGTGACCTTCACGCCGGTCTCGGCCTCGTAGAGATTGACGAGTTCCTGCAAATAGTTCGCCGGATCCCACTCCGCCCAGAATATGGTGAGTTCTTTGTCCTGCGCGTAAACGGACGTTCCGCAGGCAAGCGTTAAGCCGATACCAGCAAGTGCGCTGGTCACTAACTTGCGCATAATGATTTCCTCCCTTGTGCGCGTTCTACCTTATCGTGCGAGCCGGCAACGGGGCCGGCCCTGGTAGTTCCTCCCGTGATCGCACCTTCCCGGTTTCGAGCCTCCTCGCCCCTGCCGGAAAATGGATCGCAGCCCTCACTTTCGATCCGCTTTTCTGATCCAATCTGGTATTACCAATTTTGCATGCACGTCAAGCCCTTTCTTGACAGCTGGACGTGGTCATTGCCATCGGATTCCGGCTTTATCTGCCTGTTTTACCAAGATTTTCCTACTCAGTGATATGATTGGGTATTGTCCGACACCCCACTCAACGGCTAAGATCAGTAGCGTGCATGCCAATCTGGTCGAACCAGATAGGCTCTATTTCATGACTGCCTTCGGATCGGGGCTGCCTCCTTCATCGACCGATTCCGCGACTGCTGCACGCACCAGCGCCCCGGCTGCCCACTGTGCGACCGCCCTCGTCCGGCGGCTGTCCAGTCCCCAGATATCCTTAAGCACAATCAGCACCTCGACGCCGAAGATCAGCGACAGCGCCTGCGCCAGCCGCTTGAAGTCGCGCGGCGGCAAACGGCCCTCGAGCGGCGCGATCGCATCTTTCAGCAAGTCGATGCGGTGGCCGCGCGTAAAGGCGGGCTCGCCGCCCAGCGTGCCGGCCTGACGCCGCGCCCATTGATCGAGCGACAGCTTCAGTGCTGCCTTGAACGTGGCCTCGAAGGCCTCGATGCGCGGCATGGCCGTATCGAACAGCTCCGCGACCCGGCGCTCGGCATCGGCGGAGGTCGATTGCCAGGTGAGGATTGGCCCCAGCCCCTCGTCGACGACGGCCTGCACCAGTGCCGACTGGCTCGGGAAGTAACGATAGGCGGTGGCACGGGAAACCTCGGCCGCCTCGGCGACCTCGCTGACCGAGGGCGTGACGCCCGCCTGCATCAGCCTTGTTGCCGTCTCCAGCATCAGCCGTTTGGTCCGCGCGCGCGGCCCACGTTCGGGCACTGGGCCGGTTGCCCGTTCAGCGTCGTCGCTCGCAGCCGATTGTTGACGTGAGACATTCATACCAATACGATACGCGCGTCTCAAAAATTTGCAATGGTGTCCGCATCGTCGAGTGGCCCGGGCAATGAGCGATGGGGGCGGCATCGCCCGCCGGGATTGGGGGAGCGCAATGAAGCGTATCTATGTGGTGGGTACCGCGGACACCAAGGGCGAGGAACTCGCCTTCCTGGCCGATGCGATCACTGCTGCGGGCGCCCTGGTTTGTCGTGTCGATGTCGGAACGCGCGACGCAACCATCCCCGTCGATATCAGCGCGAGGGAAATCGCCGACCATCATCCCGGCGGCCGCGGCGCCGTGCTCGGCGGCAATGACCGTGGCGCCGCGGTCGCCGCGATGGGCATCGCCTTCGCCCGCTTTGCCCAATCGCGCAACGACATCGCAGCCATGATCGGCATCGGCGGCGGTGGCGGCACCTCGATCGTCACGTCGGGCATGCGCGCCCTGCCGCTCGGCCTGCCCAAGATCATGGTCTCGACGCTCGCCTCCGGCGATACGGCTCCCTATGTCGATGTCTCCGACATCATCATGATGCCTGCGGTGACCGACATGGCCGGACTGAACCGGCTCTCCCGTGTCGTGCTGCACAATGCGGCTCAAGCCATATCAGGCATGGCGGCCAGCCCGGCGCCGCCGCCCGGCGGCAAACCATCGATCGGCCTCACCATGTTCGGCGTCACCACGCCTTGCGTGACCGCCATCGCCGACCAGCTCCGTTCCAGATATGACTGCATGGTCTTCCACGCCACCGGCACCGGCGGCCGCAGCATGGAAAAGCTGGCCGACAGCGGCCTACTGTCCGGCATCATCGACATCACCACGACCGAAGTTTGTGATCTGCTGTTCGGCGGCGTGCTGCCGGCGACAGAGGACCGTTTCGGCGCCATCGCCCGCGCGAGGCTGCCCTATGTCGGTTCGGTCGGCGCGCTCGACATGGTGAATTTCTGGGCGCCTTCGACCATCCCGGAATACCATCGCGGCCGGCTGTTCTACGAGCACAATCCCAACGTCACGCTGATGCGCACCACGGCGCAGGAATGCTGTGCGATCGGCGAGTGGATCGGCACCAGGCTCGCCCGCTGCGAGGGGCCGGTGCATTTTCTCATCCCGGAAAAGGGCGTCTCGGCGCTCGACATCGAGGGCGGCGCTTTCTTCGATCCGGAGGCCGACGCCGTCCTGTTCGCGTCCATCGAGCGCACCATCAACCCGAACGGCACACGCCGCGTGACACGCCTTCCGCTCCACATCAACGACCCGGAATTCGCCAAGGCTGCAACAGCGGCCTTCCTCGACATCGTCAGACAGTGAGAGATCTCAAAAAATGCCTGCCATACCGCGCAAGGACATATTGAAGAAATTCAGGGGAATGATCGACAAGGGCGTGCCGATCGTCGGCGGCGGCGCCGGCACCGGCCTGTCGGCCAAGGCCGAGGAGGCCGGCGGCATCGACCTCATCATCATCTACAATTCCGGCCGCTACCGCATGGCCGGGCGCGGCTCGGCCGCCGGCCTGCTCGCCTATGGCAATGCCAACGAGATCGTCAAGGAAATGGCCTATGAGGTGCTGCCGGTGGTCAGACACACGCCGGTGCTGGCCGGCGTCAACGGCACCGACCCGTTCGTCATCATGCCGCTGCTGCTGGCAGAGCTGAAGACGATGGGCTTTTCCGGCGTGCAGAACTTTCCCACCATCGGCCTGTTCGACGGCAGCATGCGGCAGAGTTTCGAAGAGACCGGCATGGGCTTCGGCCTCGAGGTCGACATGATCGCCGAGGCGCACAAGCTCGACCTCTTGACCACGCCCTATGTCTTCAACCCGGACGAGGCCCGCGCCATGACAAAAGCCGGCGCCGACATCGTCGTCGCCCATATGGGTGTGACGACAGGCGGCTCGATCGGCGCCACCTCGGCCAAGTCGCTCGACGACTGCATCGTCGAGATCGACGCCATCGCCAACGCGGCGCGCTCGGTGCGCAAGGATGTCATCCTGCTTTGCCATGGCGGGCCGATCTCGATGCCGGACGACGCCCGCTACATCCTCTCCCATGCCAAGGGCCTGCACGGCTTCTATGGCGCCAGCTCGATGGAACGGCTGCCGGCGGAAGCCGCGATCGCCAAACAGACGGCGGATTTCAAGGCGGTGACGCTTGGTGGTGAGAAGACTAAGAAAAAGAAGGGATGAGAGAAATGACCGACAAGAGCAAAATGTTTGTCTATCCGAAGGACGTCAGCGCCTTCGGCTTCGACTGGGGAAAATTGGCGCTGACGGTGGCGCCCGAAGTGAATGGCGCGACCCGGTTTTCCGGCGGTGTGGTGGACCTGCCTTCCGGCAAGGGTCACACGCGCCACAACCATCCGGGCGCGGAAGAAATCATCTTCGTCATCTCTGGTCATGGCGAGCAGATGGTCGAGGACGAAAAAGGCAATCCGGTGGTCGCAAAAGTTGGCCCCGGCTGCACCATCTATGTCCCGGAAAGCCGCTTCCATTCGACGCTCAACACCGGTGACGGGCCGATGCAGCTTTTCGTCGTCTATTCGCCGGCAGGACCTGAACTGGTTTTGCGCGAGCTGCCGGATTTCAAGCTGATTCCGCCGGGGCAGTGATGAACTCGTTCTAGGGTAGCGCTGCCCCTCATTGTCCTGCCGGACATTTCTCCCCGTATAGTGACGGGGAGAAAGACGCAGTCATCGGCGCTTTCGCTAGTTTTCACGCCGCAAATAGGCGCCGAGGGCGCGGCTGCCCTCTTCTCCCCGTCACTATACGGGGAGAAGGTGCCGGCAGGCGGATGAGGGGCAGCGCCCGCCTTCGTCCTAAAGAGTACCACCCCTGTTCCACCCCCGCCCCCGATCACCGAACATCACATAGCCGGTTTCGGTAACCGCCAGCGTGTCCTCCAGCTTGATGAAGCCGCGCGTCGGGTGAAGCATGGTTGTCTCCACCGACAGCACCATGTTCTTCTCCAGCGGCTTTGCCGCATAGGTGCCCTCATAGGTCACCGGATGGTTGGTCATCAGGAACGGCGCCTCATGTGTGATCAGCCCCATGCCATGGGCGAAGAAATCCGTGTAGGGCGCGACCTTCGAAGCCTTCAGCACGCCCTCGGCATGGGAAATCATGTCGCCGCCCAGCGTGCCCGCTTTGACTTTTGAGAAGGCCGCCTGCTGCACCGTCTCGACCTCGGCCAGCAGATCTTCCAGTTCGGCATCCGGTTCGCCGAGAATGCCCATCCGGCAGAGGTCGCCGATATAGCCATGATAATTGCCGCCGGAATCGATTGACAGCACCTCGCCTTGCTTCCACGCCTGCGGTGAAGCGGCGCGGTTGTGGCTGGAACCCAGCGTCAGCAGGCAATACTCGAAATGGATGCCGCGATTGGTTTCCTCGCGCCGCAGATGCTCGATGATCTCGCTCTTGGTCGTGCCTTCGCGCGCCCATTGGATGGTCGCCAGCATGGAATCGGTGATCAGTTCGGAGGCCGTGCGCAGCTTCTCCAGTTCCGCATCGGTCTTGATGGCGCGCATGCGCTCCAGCATGTCGGTCGCGTCGATCAGCCTGGCATCCGGCAATGCCTTGCGGATCAGCGTATAGGCATCCGACGGCAGAAAGCCGGGCTCGATGCCGATGCGGGCGCCGGCCTTGCCGATCTTCTGCAGATGCTCGACCGCAAGGTTGGCGGCGTCGAGCGTGCCCCAGCAGGCGGCGTGCAGCGTCGGCGTCCAGAACGGGTTGTTCTGATGCTCGCCGCCCTCCATGCGGTTGCCGATATAGGCGGCATGGTCCGGCCCGCCCTTTTCGTACACCACGATCGGCAGGTATCGGCTATGGCCGATCGCATCCATGGCGGCGAAGAAGATGAACTTGTAGCCGCCCAGCAGGTATTGCGTGTTGTGCTTGGAGGTGGCGAGCAGCACGTCGATGCCGGCCTCCTCCATCAGCCGGTCGACCCTTGCGTGGTCGAACGGGATATTGCCGACGGCATTCTTGCCCGGAGCAATGTTCATCTCTCTCTCCCTGAATTGCCTGGGATCGCCGGCTGTTTTGCTCCCGATCCCCTAGCTGGCACAAATCTGCACCATTTTGCCCACTCTGGTCCAGCCAGAAATGGGAAAAACAGCACCGTTCGATGTCACCATATCGTCATTCGTTCCATATCAAGCCAATCTGGTCCTACCAGATTGATCGGATTGACCGGCTTCCTCCAAACTGGTCCAGCGGACGAAAATTTCAAAGCCAAGCGAGGATGCGCCAATTCCGTCTCTGGCGAAACCCTCGGCAAGGCTCATAATCGCCGCCGCAAGGGATGCTGGCGGGCTTGCCGGCGTCCGAGGGGTATTGGCGCACCCGGTCGGGTCGCGGAGAGGACGGAGTTCGATCATGTCAGGTTTCACGATTTCCAGACGCACGATGCTTGCCGGCTCGGCAATGCTGCTGGCCTCCACCGCCATGCCGGCACCTACCTGGGCGCAGACGCCGAAGAAGGGCGGGCGGCTGGTGCTTGCCGCCGATTCCGAACCACGCAACCTCAACCCGGCGATCGTCGCCTCCAACGGCGTCTTCTTCATCTCCAGCAAGATCGTCGAAACGCTGGCCGAAGCCTCATTCGACGGCAACGACGGACTCGCGCCACGGCTGGCGCTGAGCTGGGAGGGTGCCGCCGACGGGCTCTCAGTGACGTTCAAACTGCGCGACGGCGTCAAATGGCATGACGGCAAACCGTTCACCTCGGCCGACGTCGCCTTCTCGGCGCTGCAGATCTGGAAGCCGCTGCAGAATCTCGGCCGCACCGTGTTCAAGGATCTGGCCAGCGTCGACACCCCTGACGATCTCACCGCCGTGTTCAAATTCGCCAAGCCGACGCCATTCCAGCTGATCCGCAACGCGCTGCCGGCGCTGAGCAGCGTGGTGCCGAAGCACATCTATGAGGTCGGCAAGATCGCGGAAAACCCGGCCAACAACGCGCCGATCGGCACCGGACCGTTCAAATTCGGCGAGCACAAGGCCGGCCAATATTACCGGCTGACCAAAAACACCGACTACTGGGGCAAGGACGAGCCCTATCTCGACGAGATCATCTATCAGGTTCTGCCGGATCGCACGTCAGCGGCGAGCGCGCTGGAGGCCGAGGAGATCCAGCTTGCAGCCTTTTCCGCCGTGCCGCTGGCCGACCTCGACCGCATCTCCAAGGTGCCGGGCCTGAAGGTGATCTCCAAAGGTTACGAAGGGCTGACCTATCAGCTCGTCGTCGAGATCAACCATCGCCGCAAGGAGCTGGCAGACGTGAAGGTCCGCCAGGCGATCGCGCATGCCATCGACAAGGATTTCGTCGTCAAGACGGTGTTCCTCGGCTATGCCGCGACAGCCACCGGCCCGGTGCCGAAGAACGATCCGCAATTCTACACCGCCGACGTGCCGACCTATGCCTTCGACGTCGCCAAGGCCAACGCGCTGCTTGACGAGGCTGGCTACAAGAAAGGCGCCGACGGCAACCGCTTTTCGCTCAAGCTGCTGCCTGCGCCCTATTTCAACGAGACCAAGCAGTTCGGCGACTATCTGCGCCAGGCGCTCGCCGCCATCGGCATCGACGCCCAACTGGTCAACAACGACTCGGCCGCGCACATCAAGGCGGTCTACACCGACCACGCCTTCGACCTCGCGGTCGGCCCGCCGGTGTTCCGCGGCGACCCGGCGATCTCGACCACCATCCTGGTGCAGAGCGGCATTCCGGACGGCGTGCCGTTCTCCAACCAGGGCGGCTACAAGAACGACGCGCTCGACGCGCTCATCGCCAAGGCATCAGAAACGCTCGACACATCAGCCCGCACCGACCTCTACAAGGAATTCCAGAAGGAGGTGGCCACCGACCTGCCGCTGATCAACGTCGCCGAATGGAGTTTTATCAGCGTCGCGCGCGACACTGTCGGCAACATAGCAAACAACCCGCGCTGGGCGGTGTCGAACTGGGCGGACACGTATCTGGAATCGTGACAGAATTGCGCGGATGAAAGTTCGCGAGAAAAGGGGAATTTGGCCGAAGGCCGAGTTCCTTCACACCCCCCTCTGTCCTGCCGGACATCTCCCCCGCAAGGGGGGAGATCGGCTATTTGTCCGCCCCGCCAATTATGCAACCTCGAAAATTGGCGAAGCCGTCGGTGACATCCAATCTCCCCCCTTGAGGGGGAGATGTCCGGCAGGACAGAGGGGGGCGCTCAGGCGCGACATCTCTCTTGGGCGACTCAGTGCCAAGCCTCCGACGCCCGCATGACCCGCGCCCTCACGCTCATCCGCCGTCGCCTTATCGGCAGCGTCTTCGTGCTGCTGATCGTCGTCGTCGGCACGTTCCTTTTGCTCGAGGCCGCCCCCGGCGACGCGGTCGACGCCTATATTGTCTCGACCGGCGGCGACGCCGGCATGATCGAATTGTTGCGTCATCGCTGGGGCCTCGACCAGTCGGAGCTGACGCGGCTCGCCAACTATCTCTGGGCGCTGTTGCATCTCGATCTCGGCCAGTCGGTGACCTTCTCCAGGCCGATCCGCGACGTCATCCTCGAACGCCTGCCCAACACGCTGCTGTTGATGGTCAGCGCCACCGCGCTCTCCTTCGGGCTCGGCTCGGCACTCGGCATCTACGCCGGCGCACAGCCGGGCAGCTTCCGCGACCGCTTCCTGTCGATCGGCTCGCTGGCGCTCTATGCAGTGCCGGGTTTCTGGCTCGGCCTGGTGCTGATCGTCGTCTTTGCCGTCGACCTGCGCTGGCTGCCGATCGGCGGCATCGAAACCCTGGCCTCGGACAAAACCGGTCTTGACCGCGCCGCCGACATCGCCGTCCATCTCGTCTTGCCTGTTTCCGCCCTCGGTTTCATCTATCTGGCGCTCTATCTGCGCATGATGCGCGCCGGCATGGCCGAGGTCTGGCGGCAGGACTTCGTCCTGGCCGCGCGCGCCAAAGGATTGTCACGCCGCCGCATCGTGCTCGCCCACGTCGCCCGCAATGCACTGCTGCCGCTGGTCACCATGCTCGGCCTGCAGTCGGCGCAGATGCTCGGCGGCAGCGTCGTCATCGAGAGCGTTTTTTCCGTGCCCGGCCTCGGCCGGCTGGCGCAGGAGGCGGTCGCCTCCCGCGACACGCCGCTTCTGCTCGGCATTATCCTCACCAGCGCAGTCCTGGTCCTTGTCATCAATTTGCTCGTCGACATCGCCTACGCCTTCCTCGATCCGCGCGTAGGCGCCAGCGAGGCCGGCGCATGAGCCCGCTCCGCCGCTTTCTGCGCACGCCCGAGGCGGTCGCCGGCGCCATGCTCCTGGCGGCGCTGATCGCCATGGCGCTGTCGGCGCCGCTGCTGTTCCCCGGCGACCCGCAGGCCATCGCCGGCCCGGCGCTGCTGCCGCCGTTCCAGGACTGGTCGCTGCCGCTCGGCACCGACCGGCTTGGCCGCGACGTGCTGGCCGAGCTTTTTCATGGCGCCCGCACATCGCTGGCTGTCGGGCTCGCGGCCGCGGCCGCCGCACTTGTCGTCGGCGCCGTGGTCGGCACATTGGCCGGCTTTGCCGGCGGCCTCGTCGACGAGGTGCTGATGCGCATCACCGACGCCTTCCAGACCGTGCCGAGCTTCCTGCTGGCACTGGCCTTCGTCAGCGTCGTCGGACCGTCGCTCGGCGTCGTCGTGATTGCCATCGCGCTCGGCACCTGGACCGGACCAGCCCGGGTCGCCCGCGCGGAAGTCCTCTCCATTCGCGAACGCGATTATGTCGCCGGGGCCAGGGTCATCGGCATGCACCCGCTGGCGATCGCCTTTCGCGAGGTGCTGCCCAATGCCCTGCCGCCGGTGCTGGCGATGTCGTCGGTGATCGTCGCCGCCGCGATCCTCACCGAAGCGGCGTTGTCGTTCCTCGGCCTCGGCGACCCCAACCGGGTCACCTGGGGCGGAATGATCGCCGAAGGCCGCGCTGTCCTGCGTACCGCGCCCTTCCTGTCGATTGTCCCGGGCATAGCGCTGGTGCTGACCGTGCTCGGCGTCTATCTCGCCGGCGAAGGCATTGTCGAGACGACAGCAGTCAGGAGAGGCCTGTCGTGACCACGCTCGCTTCGATCCGCGACCTGACGGTGACCTACCGCCGTGACGGCAATGAGGTGGCAGCGCTGAGGAGTGTAAGCCTCGATATTGCCAATGGCGAACGCCTCGCCATCATCGGCGAAAGCGGTTCAGGCAAAAGCACGCTGGCGCTGGCGCTCGCGGGGCTGGTGCCGGGATCCTCCAGGATTGGAGGGCGGATCGACTGGTTCTTGCCATCATCGCCGCCCTCTGGCGCCAAGGCACCCCCCTCTGTCCTGCCGGACATCTCCCCCTCAAGGGGGGAGATTGGCAGTTCCCCCGCAGGCCCTCTTTCTGCATCTCTGGCGATGGGCGAAAGTGGAGACAAGGGCGTAATCTCCCCCCTTGAGGGGGAGATGTCCGGCAGGACAGAGGGGGGCCTCGTAAGGCGCAAAGTCCGAAAGTCTTCCCTCAAACAGAGCTACATCCCCCGCCTCGGCCGCGACATCGGCTTCGTCTTCCAGGACCCCTCCGCCAGCCTCGATCCTGTCATGACCATCGGCAAGCAAATCGCCGAAGTCGCCCGCACCCATCTCGGCCTCACCTGGTCCCAATCCTATGCCAGGGCCAAAAGCCTGCTCGAGCGCGTCCGCCTGCCGGACCCGGACTCGGCCTTGCGCGCCTTCCCGCATCAACTCTCCGGCGGCCAGAAGCAGCGTGTGGCGATCGCCGCCGCCATTGCGGCCGGTCCGAAGTTGCTGATCGCCGACGAAGCGACCAGCGCGCTCGATACCATCGTGCAGGCCGAGATCGTCGCCTTGATCCGACGCCTGGTGACCGAGGACGGCATGACGCTGCTGTTCATCAGCCACGACATCGCGCTGGCGGCCGAGCTTGCCGAGCGTATCGCTGTTTTCCGTCATGGCCAGTTGGTCGAGCTTGGCAGGACGGCGCAGATTGTCGGCGCCCCGGCCCAGCCCTATACGCGTGCATTGCTCGACGCCCATATCGGCCTCGACACCAGGCCGTTGCTGAACCGAGCAAGGCTCCACGCATGAGCCTGCTGGCGGTGTCCAACCTGACCAAGCGCTACCGTCGCGGCGACAAGACCATCGCTGCCGTCGACGATGTCTCCTTTCACATCGACCCCGGTGAGACGCTAGCGTTGGCCGGACCTTCCGGCAGCGGCAAGTCGACGATCGCGCGGTTGGTGCTGCGATTGATCGAGCCGGACGCCGGGCGCATCGAATTCGAAAGCGACGATTTCCTGGCCCTGCGCAGCACAGCACTGCGAGCACGCCGCGCACGCCTGCAAATGGTGTTCCAGGATCCATTGGCCGTCTTCAATCCGCGCGCCACGGTGGCGCGTGTGCTCGACGATCCCTTGCGCATCCATGGTATCGCCTCCCGCGGCGAGCGCCCGCACCGCATCGCCGCCTTGCTGGAGCGCGTCGGGCTGACGGCGAACCTCGCCCCGCGTGCCATCCATGAGATCTCCGGCGGACAGCGGCAGCGCGTCGCCATTGCCCGCGCCATCGCCACAAAGCCGTCGCTGATCGTGCTCGACGAGGCGGTGTCGGCGCTCGACGTCTCCGTACGCGGGGAGATCCTCGAGCTTTTGCTCGACCTGCAACGCCAGGAAAAGATCGCCTATCTCTTCATTTCACATGATCTCGGCGTCATCAGGTCGGTCGCCCACCGCGTCATCCTTCTCGATGCCGGACGGATTGCCGAAAACGGCGATGCCCAAACCGTCATCGACGCACCGCAATCGGCCATCGGCAAGGCGCTGGTGGCGGCAGCACCGAGATTGAACCGGACCCTGATGCGGCTGGCGTCGGCCGGCCTCGATTGAGACCCGGCCGCCGCCACCCGTTCGCTCAATAGCCGACGGTGAAGCGCTGCCTGATATGGGCCGGCTTCTCGATCTCGTCGACCATGACGATCGCATAGTCCTCGAAGGAAATGCTGCTGCCCTTGTCGGAGGCGAGAAGTGTATCCTTGCCGAGGCGGAATTTGCCGGTGCGCTCGCCAGGCACGAACATGGCGGATGGCGACAGGAACGTCCAATCGAGGTCGTCGACCGTCTTCAATCTGTCCAGGAAGTCGGCGCCCTTCTGCGCTTCGGCCTTGTAGATATCAGGGAAGTCGGGGCTATCGACCAGCCGCTTGCCCGGTGCGACTTCGAGACTGCCGGCGCCGCCGACGATCAGATAGCGCTTCACGCCGGAGGCTCGCACCGCCTCGATCAGCGTATCGGCATCGCTGTCCAGGAAATGCACGGAGCTGATCACCGCGTCATGGCCGCGGATCAGGTCCGCGAGACCTTGTCTGTCGAAGACATCGCCTTTCCTGGCCGTCACGCCCGGAAGGGCGACGATCTTTTCCGGGTTGCGCGCAATGCCGGTGACGGTGTGGCCGCGATCGGAGAGTTCCCTGAGAAGGCGTGAACCGACGGCGCCCGATGCACCAATGAGAGCGACTTTTGCCATGTCTGTTTCCTTATTTCTTGTTGGGGGTCTGGAGGATGGGATCACGCCGCCGCGATATGGGCGACAAGATTGTCGAAGCTGCCGAACAGCGCGTTCGAACCGATGAGCCGGGGCGCATCATTGCGGATGACCGAGAGCGAAGGCACGCCATCGGCATGCAGGCGCTGGAACAGCGCACGGCCACGGCCAACCAGATCGCGGTGAGCCGTCAGCAATGTTTCGGTCGGCGCCTTGAGCATTTCGGCGGCGTCCGCCATGCCGGCGGCGGCGAGCACCTCGGCCACACCGCCGATCGTCACGACATCGCGTCCTTCTACATAGCGCGCATGCTGGATCGTCTTCAGCGCCGCAAGCCGGCGGCTGGGATCTTCCAGGCCAGCGGCACTGATGCCGAGTGTGGCGGCATGTGAATCGAGCAGGGTCCCACGGACATTGAGGACATTGTGCCGGTAGGCCGGCGTGAAGGATTGTCCGGTCAGGCGCTCGATGCGCTGGTCGTTCGCCCAGGCATGCGCCGCAAAGCCTTCATCCATCGGACGTGCGCCGGCGCCGGAAAACAGGCCGGTCGGCAGCAGTTCGACGTTCAGGCCGGCGGCCGACAACCGGTCGAGCATCGGGGTGGCGCCATAGCACCAGCCGCAGAGCGGATCGAAAAGATAGGTCACTTCTGAATTGCTCATAGTCGCTGCCATTCCTGCCCGGCCACCGGACTCGTCGAGGCCGTCGCTCATATGGCAGACGGCAGCCTTGCGATAAATGGCGCCCAATTATACAAACTGTCTGATCTGATCATACAAAGGGCAGCCAGCTTGGCCGAACTTCTGAACCTCAATCGGCTCGCCTACTTCACCACGGTGATGGAAACCGGCTCATTCACCGCCGCGGCCGACCGGCTTGGCGTCGCCAAGGCCGTGGTCAGCCATCAGATCGGCAAGCTCGAAGAGGAGCTGGGCGCAACGCTGCTGCAGCGCACGACCCGGCGTGTCACGCCGACCGAAGAGGGCCGCCTCTTCTATGACCGCGCGATGATCATCCTGCGCGAAGCGGAGGCGGCCTATGGCGAAATCTCGCGCGGGGCCGTCGAACCGAGCGGAACGCTGAGGCTGACGGCGCCACTCGACTACGGCACCAAGATCGTGGCTCCGGTCATGGCCGCCTATCTCAGAACCTACCCGCATATGCGCGTCGAGGCGATCTTCGACGACGCCGTCAGCAATCTGGTGGACGAGCAGATCGATCTCGGCATCCGCGTCGGCTGGCTCACCGATTCCTCGAACCAGGCGCGGCGCCTGGGGACGATCCGGCAGATCGTGGTGGCGAGCCCTGGCTTCGCGGCGAGCCTGCCGCCCGACGTGACGCCGCGCCAGGCAAGATCGCTGGCCTGGGTCGGCAACACCCAGTTGCGCGGCATCGGCCAATGGCTGTTTTCCAGGGACGGCGAAACGGTGCTGACCGAACTCAATCCGGTCATCATGTGCGACAAGAGCCCCGCCGCCCTGGCTTGCGTGCTCGTCGGCATCGGGCTCGGCGTCTTTCCGGACTACAGCGTCAGCGACGATATCGCCGAGGGGCGGCTGGTGCCGGTGTTTGCCGACTGGAGCCTGCCGTCAGGCGGCATCCACGCGGTCTTTCCGCCGGCCCGGTTCCGGCCCGCCAAGGTGCGCACCTTCGTCGATCTGCTCGCGGCGGCCGAGAGACGGCGATCGCGCGGTGTTGCCGCGGCTTGAAGCCGATGGCGGTCAGCGGACCTCTTGCAGGATCATCTCGGCTGCCTTTTCCGCGATCATGACGACCGGCGAGTTGGTGTTGCCCGAGACGATTGTCGGCATGATCGAGGCATCGACCACGCGCAGCCCGCCAAGCCCGTGAACACGCAGGCCCTCGTCGACCACCGCCATCGTATCCGAACCCATCTTGCAGGTGCCGACGGGGTGGAAAATCGTCGTGCCGATATCGCCGGCCTTGCGGATGAGCTCTTCGTCGCTGTCATACTGCGTGCCGGGCAGCATCTCTTCCGGCGCAAAGCGCGCCACCGCCCGGGCCTTCATCAGGCTGCGGACATGGCGCAACGACGCGACGGCCACGCTGCGGTCTCCCTCGGTGGAAAGATAGTTCGGCCGGATCTTCGCCGCCTCCTGCGCGTCGGCTGAACCCATGTGCACGCTGCCCCGGCTTTCCGGACGCAGATTGCAGACCGAGACGGTGACCGCGGGAAAGCGATGCAGCGGCTCGCCCAGACGGTCGGTGCTCAGCGGCTGCACGTGATATTCGAGATCGGGCGTTGCGAGGCGTGGATCGCTCCTGGCGAAGATGCCGAGCTGACTCGGCGCCATCGACAGTGGCCCGCTGCGCTTGAGCGCGTATTCCAGCCCCATCGACGCACGGCTGACCAGATTGTGGTAGCGCTGGTTGAGCGTGGCGGTGTTGGCGACCTTGAAGACGGTGCGAATCTGCAAATGGTCCTGCAGGTTTTCTCCAACGCCCGGCAAGGCATGACGAACATCCAGGCCGATGCTCGAAAGCAGGTCGGGGCGGCCCACCCCCGACAGTTCGAGCAGCTTCGGCGAGTTGATGGCACCGGCCGCAAGGATCGTCTGTCCAGCGCGGATCTGGTGTAGGCGGCCGCCTTGGCGGAAAACCAGTCCGGTGACGCGCCGGCCGTCGAATTCGAGCCGTTCGGTCTCCGCGCCGAGCACCACGCGCAGGTTCTTGCGCCCCGCGATGCCGCGCAAAAACGCCTTCGACGTGTTCCAGCGCACGCCCTTCCTTTGGTTGACCTCGAAATAACCCGAGCCTTCATTGGTGCCGGTGTTGAAGTCTTCGGTGCGCGGAATGCCGAGTTCCTCGGCAGCGTCCCGAAAGGCGTCGAGGATCGGCCACGACAGCCGCTGCCGTTCGACCCGCCACTCGCCGCCACCGCCGTGCATGGCACTCTTGCCGCCGTGATAGTCTTCCGATTTGAGGAAATAGGGCAACACGTCGTCCCAGCCCCAGCCGGCATTGCCGGCCTGCCGCCAACCATCATAGTCGGCAGCCTGGCCTCGCATGTAGATCATGCCGTTGATCGATGAACAGCCGCCGAGCACCTTGCCGCGCGGATAGTTGAGGCTGCGTCCATTGAGACCGGCTTCCGGCTCGGTCTTCATCATCCAGTCGGTGCGCGGGTTGCCCATGCAGAAGAGATAGCCGATCGGGATATCGACCCAGTGATAGCGGTCGCTGCCCCCGGCCTCGAGCAGCAGCACATTGTTGCGCGGATCGGCGGAGAGCCGGTTGGCGAGCACGCAGCCGGCGGAGCCGGCCCCGACGATGACGTAGTCGTAACTGCCGAACGGGGACGGTGGAGCTTCGGTCACGTGCGCGCCTGCTGTCCGGCGATGCGCTCCCACATCGGGGTCATCGCCTGGTTGATCTCGCCGTACAGTCGATACCGCCGTGCATACGCGTCGGCAACCGCCTCGTCAGGCACAAAGTGTCGAGCGGCCGCAGTCATGGCGGCGGCACCTGCGCTGTAGTCCGCGAAGATGCCGACCCCGGTGCCCGCCGCGATCGCCGCTCCCAGCGCGCCGGTTTCGCGGCTGCGCGCCACAGTGACGGGCACGCCGAGCACATCGGCGAATATCTGCGGCCAGACGCTGCTGCGCGAGCCCCCGCCGGACAGCACCACCTGGTCGAAATCAGCGCCCGCTCTGTGCAAGGTCTCGACATGGCGCTTATGCTCGAAGGCAACGCCCTCGAACAGCGCACGCAGCAGATGGGCTCGGCTGTGCCAGCCGGCGATGCCGTAGAACCCGGCGCGCGCATGGCCATTCTGCTGCGAGCCGTAGAGGAAGGGATGATAGATCGGGATGTCGCTGTTGGGATCGGCTGACGCCACCAGTTCGCTGCACAATTCGAACGGCGACTTGCCGGCTTCGCCGCCATGTTCGAAGAATTCGCGAACGATCCATTCGAGATTGGCGGCCGAGGTCGCGCTGGATTCGATCGCCAGATAGCGCTGGCGATCGAAAGTCGACAGCATGAAGATCGAAGGGTCGCGGATCGGTTCGTCGGTGATGATCTGGTTGATGCTCCAGGTTCCAGCGATAACCGAGGCGGCGCCGGTTCTGGTCACGCCCGAACCGACCGCGCTGGCGACGACATCGAATAGCCCGGCGACGACCGGCGTGCCGATGCGCAGTCCAGTCAGGGCCGCCACCTCCGCGCCCACATGGCCGGCAATGTCGGCCGATTCCAGCACTGGCGGCAGCAGGTCCACGCAATCGCCGAGCCCATAGGCGGCAAGCAGGTCCGGCTCGTAGCGACGGTCCCGCATCTGCAGCAGGCCGCAGCCCGACATATCTGAAGTATCGCTGCTGCGCGCACCGGTCAGGCGGTTGACGACGAAATCCTTGCACAGGAACACAGTTCCGATGCTGGCAAACAAAGCCGGCGAAAAGCGCTTGAGCCAGGCTAGCAGGGTCGGCGTCTGCGCCGCCCACGGCCGTTGCAGGCAATGTGCATAGGTGCGGTCGCCGACATTCTCTTTTGCCCATTCGGCGACGATGTCGACCGCGCGTGTGTCGAGCGACTGGATGCCGATCAACGGCGCACCCTCGCGATCGAGCGCGTAGAGCCCGTTGCCATGACCGGCGCAGCCGATGGCAACGATCTCGCGGGCGTCGATACCGGCTTCAGCGATGCATTGGCCGATGACCGAAACCGCGTTGCGCCAGAGTTCGTCGAGGTCGCGTTCGACATGTCCGGGCTTTGGCATGGACGAGCGGCCGTCACGGGCGGCGAATGCCAGCTCGCGGCCGGACAAGTCGAAGAGGATGGCCTTGATGACGGTGTTGCCGGCATCGAGGCCGAGGATGTAGCTTGCCATTGGCGCCTCCCGAGGCCGCAGCCTATGCCTGGTTGTACAGATCCCAGGCCACGCCGCCATTGGCATCGTCATGAATGATCGCCATCAGCCCGCGCACGACGGCGCTCGGGTTGGCATGCTGGTAGATGTTGCGGCCATAGACCATGCCAAGCGCACCCTGTGCCATCAAGGCAGCCGACTTGTCGAACACGGCACGCAGATCCTCCTTGCCGCCGCCGCGCACCAGCACCGGGCAGCGCGCCGCCTCGACGACGCGGTGGAAGTCGTTGGGATCGGTGGTCGGATCGGCCTTGACGATATCGGCACCCATCTCGCGGGCAAGCCGGGTCAAGGTGACGATCTTTTCGGCATCGCCGTCGACCATGTAGCCGCCATGCTCTGCGACCGGCAGCATGGCCAGCGGCTCGATCATCAGCGGCAGGCCGTATTTCTCGCAATCGGCGCGCACGCGGGCGATGTTCTGCACGCATTGCCGGAACAGGTCCGGCTCGTCGGGCAGCATGAACAGATTGACCACGACGCAAGCCGCATCCATCTCGATGGCGCCAAGCAAGGGCTCGGCTTCGTTCTGGAGCACCGCCCACATCGCTCGGTGGCGTATCCTGTTGTAGGGATTGCCCATGTCGATGCGCATCACCAGCGCCGGCTTGTCCTTGCCAGGCACGGCCTGCAGCAGGTCGGCCTGGCCGTAGTTCATCTGGATGGCGTCGGGGCCGGCCTTGACCAGCTGGGTGACGACGCTGGCCATGTCTTCCAGCCCGGCAAGGAAACTCGGCTCGTTGCAGACGCCGTGATCGATGGCGACGTCGAGACAGCGGCCGCCGCCGAACAGACGGTTCATGCGGACTTTCTTGTTTACGCGCATAGGGCGCTCCTTTGATGCGTCTGGAGATCGATGCCGTGCCGGTAGGCCAGCAAGGTGAGGAAGGTCGAGCGCTCAATGGCGGCCTCGCTGGCGCTCCAGCCCTTGTGCGCCGCCAGCATGTCGAGAACGGCATTGACGAGGTCGAAGCTGAGACCGCCCGAAATGGCGATGGTGGTGCGGCGCAGGAACAGGTCGGCGAGGCACTCGACCTGCTCGCGCTCGATGATGCGCCCTATCTCGCTTGCCGAATAGTCCGACCGCGGCAGCATCTGTTCGCCCGCCGGGTGCGAAACGAAATCCCTGGCCGACGTGCCATAGCGTTGCAGAAGTGTGTGCGCGCGCTCGACCGGCAGGCCATGCTCGGCAGCGAATGATGCGCACCAGGCGTCCGGATCGGTGGGAAAATCGCGGCCGCCACCGATGGCCATGTCCTGCGTTCCCTGGCTGCGCGCGAGGCCGAGCCGCTTCAGCGCCATGTCGGCGGCCAGCGCTCCAAACGAACGGAAGGTGGTCCACTTGCCGCCGATCATGCACAACGTCGCCGGCAGATGCCCGCTCGCTTCCACGAACTCGCAAACATGATCGCGCGGTATGCGGCTCGTAAAACTGTCCTCGCTGGCCGGCAAAGGACGCACGCCGGCGAAGCGGAACACGATCTGGTTTTCGGTAACCTTGATCGAGGGAAAGACGAAAGCGAGCGACTGCAGGATGTAGCGCTGCTCGTCCTCCTCGCAACGGACTAGGTCTGGATCATCGACCCGGATGTCGGTCGAGCCAATCAGCACCTTGCCCAGATAGGGAAACAGGATGCAGATGCGACCGTCCTCGTTTTCGTAATAGACCATGTGGCCGCCGAGCGCGTCGAACAGTTCGCTGTTGTCGACGATCAGATGCGAGCCCTTGGTACCGCCCATCATCGTCTGCGCCGTCGCCCCGATGGCCTTGTTGGTCAGGTCGATCCAGCCACCGGTGGCGTTGATGACCAGTTGCGCCCGCACCGGCAACTTCTCGCCGGTCAGCGTGTCGGTGATGACAAGGCCGTCGCCGGTCGACGACGCCTGAGCGTAGTTCAGGGCGCGCGCGTTCGCCCCGCTCGTCGTGGCGTCCAGCAGCATCTCCAGGCCGAGGCGCTCGGGCCGGCTCACCCAGGCGTCGTAATAGGTCGCCGAATTGCGGATCGCCGGGTTGATCGCCGGCCATGTCTTCAGGGTTTCGGCGCGGCCCCTGAACCGGTGCGTCGGCATCAAACGCCGTGCAGCGGTGAAAAGGTCATACATGGCAAGCCCGGCTTTGATGACCAGCGCCCCGCGCCGGCTGGGCCGCCGCGTCAGCCCCAGGAAACGCACCGCACCGTTGGCGAGACCGGAGAAAATGTCGAAGACCGGCACCGTCGTCGGCAGCGGAGCCACATAGTGCGGGGCATTCCTCAGCAGCCGGTCGCGTTCGAGCAGCGATTCGCGCACCAGTTTGAATTCGCCGTTTTCGAGGTAGCGCAGGCCGCCATGCACCATGCGCGACAGGGCGGCACTGGCACCACTGCAATAGTCGCCCTTTTCCGCCAGCACGACATCGACCCCTTGCAAGGCCAGTTCGCGAAAGACGCTGATGCCGTTGATGCCGCCACCAATGACGAGCACGGCAATGTCCGGCCGGTCGCGCAGACCGGCGATTGTATGACTACGCTTCATCGGGGCTGTTGCCTTTTTTGCTCAGGCATCCATCGCGGTGAGATGCGCGGCTGCCGCGGCGTCGATTGCCGCTAGCTCGCTTGCCGCAAGCGTGATCTCGCCGGCCCGCGCATTGTCGAGCGCCTGTTCAGGATTGCGCGCGCCGCACAGGGCGAAGGTGATGCCCGGCTGGGCGAGCGTCCAGGCGATGACGATCTGCGCCATCGACGCCTGGTGGCTTTCCGCGATCGGGGCGATTGCCTCTTTCAGCTTTGCGACCTTCTGCCGGTTGGCCGTGGAGAAGCGTGGGTTGTCCTTGCGTTGGTCGTCGCCGCCGAATGTGCGCTCAGGGTCGACCGTGCCGGTAAGTAGCCCCAACCCCAGCGACGAGTAGCTGAGGGTGGCGATGTCATGGCGGCGAGTGATCGGCAGCAGGCTGCCTTCGATCTCGCGATCGATCATCGAATAGCGCTCCTGGATCGCATCGATCTGGCCGGCGTCGATATAATGGCCGAGATCCTCGACGCTGATATTGCTGGCGCCGATGGCGCGGATCTTGCCGGCTGCCTTGAGCTTTTCCAATACCGCCATCGTCTCGGCGATCGGCGTCGTCGGGTCCTGCCAATGGGTGATGTAGAGGTCGATATGATCGGTGCCGAGACGCCGCAAGCTCTGCTCGACCTCATAAGCGATGCCATCGGCGCCGAGATAGCGATGCACAGGCTTGTCGTCCTGATCGAAGAAATGGCCGCCCTTGCCCGAATGCCAGTTCAACCCGCATTTGGTCGCGATCACCACTTTGTCACGCTTGCCCTTGATGGCGGTGCCGACGATCGCCTCGCTGCGGCCAAGACCGTAGGCCGGCGCTGTGTCGATCAGGCTGAGGCCGGCATCGATCGAGGCTTCGATCGCCTTGACCGACTCCTTCTCGTCGGTGCCGCCCCACATCCACCCGCCAATCGCCCAGGTGCCCAAGCCCACGGCCGACGCCGATATGCCGGACTTGCCGATCTGCCGCTGGAGTTGTCGAGAATTCATGCTGCCTCCTGTTCGGCCAGTTCGAGGATCTGGAGCCCCGTGGCCTCGTCCGTGACGATGGTGTCGAGATGGTTGCCGCGCAGGGCGGCGAGAATCGGCGCGACCTTGCTGGGGCCGCTTGCAATGCCGATCGAGCGCGGGATGGTCGCGAACTCGTCCAGCGTCAACGAGACCAGCGAACGGTTGAGCGAATAATTGCAGAGCTTGCCCTGGCGGTCGATGAGATGGGCGAGCAGCTCGCCTGTCGCCCCGGACTTTTCGATCGCCTGGCGATCGGCATTCGAGGATGGATGCAGGTCGTAGTAGCTGGAATCGTCGGTCAGGATGGAGCCGACACCCACCACCGCGACATCGGCCTCGCGCGCCTTGCGAAACACGTCTGCGACGGAGCTGATGCCCATCAGCATCTCGCGCTGCTGCGCGGTATCGGCAAACAGCGGCGCATGGATCTGATAGGCGCGGCCGCCGAGCTTGTCGGCCATCAGCGAGGCGACGTGGTTGACGTCGGTGTAGTGCTTGCCCTGCACCAGGCCGGTTGCGGGAATGATTTCGACGTCGTAGCGGCGCCCCGGCTTGAGACCGGCGACCAGCGCGCTGACACCCTTGCCGCCGGTGATCGAAATCGTGTCGCCATCCTTGATGGTGTCGAGCAGCAGCCCAGCCGCCGCCTCGCCGACGCGCTGCAGGGCCGTGTGCGGATTTTCGGAGACCGACGGAACCACCATCGCCCGCTCGATGCCGCCCAGCGCAACCAGCCGCGCTTCCAGGTCGACCAGATGGTCGATCGGCGACTTGATCTTGATCTCGACGAGGCCGAGCTGGTGGCCGCGCTTGATCAGCCGGTTGACCGTCGCGTGCGAGAGGCCGAGTTCCCCGGCGATCTCGGCCTGGGTCTTTCCTTCGACATAATGCAGGACAAGCGCCTGGTGCATCTGGCGGACAGCGGCGATGTCGTCGCGGGTGTTGGGAGGGGCCATGGTCTTGCTTCGCCGCCTTTGAGGTTCAGGACTTCTTGCGGTGCAGGAAGTGATCGATCGACACCGCCGCCAGCAGGATGCATCCCTTGATCATGTCCTGCCAATAGACCGAGACATCGAGCAGGATAAGCGAGCTCGTCACCACCGAGAGCAGCGCCATGCCGAGGATTGCCCCGAAGATGGTGCCCGAGCCGCCATTCAGCGAGGCGCCGCCGATGACGGCCGCGGCGATGATGTTGAGCTCCATGCCGGCGCCGAAGGTCGGCGTCGCCGCGCCAAAGCGCGCCATGTAGATGACGCCGGCCAGTCCAGCGAGGGTCGAGCACAGCACCGTGACCCAGAACTTCACCTGATTGGTTCTGATGCCGGAGAACTGCGCGGCCTTCTCGTTGGAGCCGGTGTAGAAAACCTTGCGGAAGGCCGTGGCGCGACGCAGCAGGAAGTCGAAGATGGCCACCACGACGATGAAGATCAGGATGACATAGGGAATGTTGTTGAAACTGCCCTGGCCGATGGCCTTGAAAGCCGGCGGCAGTGTGAACAGCGACAGCGGCGTGCCCTTGGTGACCACCAGGCACATGCCGCGCACGATGACCATGGCCGCCAGCGACGTGATGAAATGATTGAGGCCTATCACGGTCACGAAGAAGCCCATCGCCGCGCCGATCAGCGCGCTGACGCCGATGCCGATCAGGCTTGCCGTCCAGGGGTCGAGGCCGGCGAGGAACAGCGCACCCGAGACCACCATCGAGAAACATACGACCGAGCCGACGGAAAGGTCGATGCCGCCGACGATGAGCAGGATCGTCATGCCGACGACGACGATCCCTTCGATGGAGAAGCTCATCAGCATGGCGCGGAAATTGCCCCATGTCAGGAAGTGCGGCGAGGCGAAGCTCATGGCGATGCACAGCGCCAGGATGATGACGATCAGCCCGGCCTCGCGCATCGAGGCGAGCTGAGCGAGATTGATGCGCCGCCCGGCGGCCTTGATCTCGGCGTGCACGAGCGCTTCTCCTGATTCCCTAGGCGACATTCTGGGCCTGCCTTTGATTTGAACTATCCTGAACGCCAGAGGCGAGCATGATGATGGCTTCCTCGCCGAGCTCGTCGGCGGTGAGTTCGCCGGCGATCCTGCCTTCGCGCACCACGAGAACGCGGTCGCACAAGCCAATCAGCTCCGGCAGTTCCGACGAGATGACGATGACGCCGACACCGCTGCCGGCAAGCTGGCGCAGCAGCCGGTGGATCTCGACCTTGGCGCCGACATCGATTCCGCGCGTCGGCTCGTCCATGATGATGACCTTGGGACTGACGGACAGCTGCCTGGCGATGGCGACCTTCTGCTGGTTGCCACCGCTCAGCGTCGAGACGGCGGCCTCGATGCCGGCCATGCGCACGCCGAGCCTGCCGGTCAGTTCCCTCGCCTGACGATCCTCGGCCTTGCGGTCGAGCAGGCCGAGGCGCCCGGTGAGCCGGCCGAGGTCGAGCGCGGAGATGTTCGCCGCGATCGGCAGATCGAGGAATACGCCGGAGCCTTTGCGATCCTCAGAGAGATAGACCAGTCCCGCCTTGACCGCATCGCCATAGCCGCGTAGCCGGAGCTGCTTTCCGTCGAGCGCGACGGTTCCAGAGGTCATTGGCCTGAGGCCGCAGACCGTCTGTGCGATCTCGCTGCGACCGGCGCCGATCAGGCCGCCTATGCCCAGGATTTCGCCGGCGCGAAGCTGCAGATCGACGTCGGCGAAGCGGCGCCCATCGGAAAGCCCCTCGACCGAGAGGAGCAGACGCCCAAGCTCTTGCGGCGCCAGCTTGTCGGGATAGAGCTGGGTGATTTCGCGGCCCACCATCTTGCGCACGACATCGTCCGGTGAGACGGCGGCGACCTGATCGGTCGCCACGTAGCGGCCGTCGCGGAAGACGGTGACGCGGTCGCAGAGCGAGAATATCTCGGCCATGCGGTGGCTGATATAGACCACCGAAATGCCACGTTCCTTGAGCCCGCGCACGATCGAGAACAGGCGCTGCGCTTCGCTTTCGGTCAGCGCCGCGGTCGGCTCATCAAGCATCAGCACCTTGCAGTCGAGCGTCAGCGCCTTGGCGATCTCGACAAGCTGCTGGTTGGAAATGGAGAGGTCGGCGACCCTGGTACGAACCGGAATGGGTGCGAGAAGATCCATCACTTTCTGGGCGTCGGCGTAGAGCTTCTGGAAATTCATCAGCGGCGCGCGCCGGCTGTTGATCGCGGCCATGTAGATGTTTTCGGCAACGGTGGCGTCCTGACACAGCGCGATTTCCTGGTGGACAAGCGCAATGCCCAGGCGTTGGGCGGCCGCGGGCGAGTGGATCGAAACACGCTCACCATCGATCAGGATGTCGCCCTCGTCGGGCTGCAATACACCGGCGATCATGTTCATCAGCGTCGACTTGCCGGCGCCGTTCTCTCCGCACAGTGCATGGATTTCGCCGCGCCGCAGCTCGAACCGTACGTCGCTCAGCGCCTTGACCGGGCCGAACGCCTTGGACAGGCCACGGATTTCAAGAATGGGCGCCTGGGTCACGCCGTGCTCCTGCGATGCTTGCGGGGAGGAAGGAGGCCGAAGCCTCCTTCCCGGTTGGTCCGGCCTTCCCGAGGCCGGGGCGGTGAGAATCGAGGCTATTCCTCGATGCCCTTGGTGCCGCGACGCTTGAGGTACTTGTCCCAGTAGAAGTCGTCCGCATTGTCCTTGGAGACGATGGAGAAGCCATTGTCGACGAAGGGCACGCTCATCGGGTTGAAGCCCGAACGCTTGGCGTCGTTCATCGGGTCGATCAGGCCGGGATGCTTGGCCATCCACAACAGCATGAAGCCCATATAGCCCTGCATGCCCTGGTTTGGATTGACCGATCCGAAGATCTCGCCGGCCTTGATCATGTCGAGGATCTTGGCATTAACGTCGGCGAGCATGACGCGGATCTTGCCACCGCCTTCCTTGGCGGCCTGGGCAGCGCCGATGGCCGAGTTGGCCTCCGGCATGAACACGGCGCCAAGATCAGGATGCGCCTGCGCCAGGCTCAGAACCGCCTGATAGGCCTTGGTCGGATCCTGGTTCGAAGCGGCGCGGCCGACGAGCTTCATGTCAGGCCATTTGGCTTCCATGCGGGCAACGAACGCGTTGACGCGCTTGTCGTGGTTGTCCTGGCCGGGATTCTCCAGCACCGCATATTCGCCCTTGCCGTCCATCGCCTTGGCAACGGCGTCGGCGGCATAGGTGCCTTCGGCATTGTTGTCGGAGGTGATGTAGGAAACGCGCTTGGAATTCGGCGAGTCGGCGGCGAAGGTCACCACCGCGGTGCCCTGTTCGATGGCGCGATTGATCGGCTCGATGAACGGATCGGAATTCATCGGGTGTACCAGTATGCCGGCAGGCTTCTGCGCCAGCGCCTGGTCGAAGGTCGCGATCTGCTTGTTGACGTCGTATTCCGGCGTACCCGTATAGGCGGTCTCGCAGCCGAACTGCTGGCCGGCCTGCTTGAACATTTCATAGACCGGGAACCAGTATTCGACGCCCGAGACCATGACGTTCATGACGTATTTTTCACCCGGCTCGCATTTGAACGGGTTGGGGGTTTCGGCGCGTACCTGCATCGACCCAAAGCAGGTCGATGCAGCCGCCGCGATTGCGAGCGTGCTCAGAAATTTGCGCAAGTTTCCTCCCTTGGCCGAAGCCATCCTCAATGACCGTCGCAGACGCTCAGCGAGCGCTGCCGTATGGATTTGATGATGCCGACCTTCCTCCGAAAGCCGACGATCGGGACATTACAGCCTCGGCGCATGTTGTCAATATAATTCACATATTGAAATATATTTCACGACCTCCTTCGGGGACCTATACGCTCCGATCGACGAAGCTGGTCGCGGGCCGCCAAGGTGCCGTACGGGCTAGGCAGGGCCTTTCCGGCCTTTGGCCGCGAACCGCGGAGAGTGTGGTTAGAGTATCGGCACCCAGGAGCTCGCGTGGTGCCCTCCCGCCGGCCGCGTCTTTATCGCGTGAAGCCACGATCTTGTCTTTGATAGCATCTATTCCGGGCGCGGCGTGACGCTCTCCATGTCGCTTAGCCAAGAAGTCTGCTGCTGCGTCGGCTTACGGCAGCCTTCGGACCATCCGGCGTATTCCGAGAAGCTTCGGCAGTCCCCCGAATGCGAACGGCCCGCTGGCTGGTGCCTGGGGGACTGTTGTTTGGTGGAGATTGGTTTGCGGGGGACGGGATTGGGTTTTTTGTCCCGCAGCTTGGGCTTCGCCTTGTTGCGGGCGCCTGATCCGGGGCAATC
>NZ_JAMYTM010000024.1:0-106227 GCF_040322475.1 Mesorhizobium sp. M0140
CAGCACCCCCCCCCCACTCTCCCATTGCGGCGGCCTGCCCCCACCCCCACCCCGCCCCCCCCAACCCGCCCCCAAAACTTACACCGCCCCCCCCCCCGCTGTCCGGGCCCCCACCGCCCCCCGCTTTTTTGTTGTCCGGGATATCCGTTATCAGGCGATCAGCTGGCCAAAACGGTCGACTTCATCGGCTGTCGTCGCAAAGCTGGTGACGAAGCGGTAGAGCAACTCGTCCTCGCCGATGTGGCCGTCAAAGCCATGCGGCTTGTGCCAGTCGTAGAAGGCGGCCCCCGCGGCCTGCAGCCCCTCGGCCTCGGCTTTCTTGATCACCGCGAAAACCTCGTTCGCCTGCGGCAGCCATGCCAGCTTGGCCGCGGCCGAATCCTCGATCGCGGCGGCAAGGCGTGCGGCCATAGCGTTGGCGTGGCGGGCGGTGTCCAGCCACAGTCCATCCTTGAAATAGGCCTCGAACTGCGCCGCGACGAAGCGCGATTTCGAAAACAGCTGGGCGGCGCGCTTGCGCAGGAAGGCCAATTCCCTGGCACGATCAAGATCGAACAGCACGACCGCCTCGGCGCACCAGCAGCCGTTCTTGGTGCCGCCGAAGGAGAGGATGTCGACGCCGCGTTTCCAGGTCATTTCGGCCGGTGTCGTGTCGAGTGCGACCAGCGCATTGGCAAAGCGGGCGCCGTCCATGTGCAGGGGCACCGAATATTGTTTGGCGATCGCGGAGATCGTCTCGATCTCATCCAGGCCGTAGATGGTGCCGACCTCGGTCGACTGGGTGATCGAAACGGCCATCGGTCGTCCCCAATGGACGATTTCCGGTGCGAAACGGCCGATGGTCCTTTCCAGATTGTGCGGATCGATCTTGCCCAGCGCGCCATCGATGTCATGCAGGCGAGAGCCGCCGGAAAAATACACCGGCGCGCCGCATTCGTCCTCGATGACATGCGATTCGCGATGAGCAAAGGAAATGCCGCCCGGCTTGTTGTAAGCGGTGAGCGCCAGCGAGTTGGCGGCCGTGCCGGTGGCGACGAAGAACACCGCGACCTCGCGTTCGAAAATCTCACTGAAGCGCTGGTAGACTGCCCGGTCGAGCGCACCGTCGCCATAGGCGGTGGAAAAGCCGCCGGCATTGGCCGACAGGCCGGCGGCAATATTGGGATGGGCGCCTGCCCAATTGTCGGAAGCGAAGAACATGCATCTGCCTATGTCTTGGGAGATCGGGGCTTTGGGGAAATCAGCCTGAAGTTGACCGGTTTCGCGAGCGGACCGCAAGGGGCCAGGCGCCGGAAAAATGGTAAAGCCAGCCAACCGACAAAGCCCGGGTCGAAGACTGAAGCTTACGTTTTTCCTCAACTTCACGACATTTTCTGTCGCGGAAAGCCCAAGTTTTTTGTGAATCGGTCTTGTGTGCGTCCCAGATTTCTGCAATAAAAATTTAGGACAGTAGTGCTGTCTTATTTTGTCGCACAAAACGAGCTGGATTGGCGTATCATTTGGGCCTCTCCGGCTGTTGCCGCGAGCGACAGGTGGACAGCCAGACTCTGGCCTGTACGATTACCAGATGCGATCCATGCGGAAAGCCGCCTGGTTCGGCAAGGATTTCGCAAGACGTGCCACAAGGATCAGGGTGAGCCAAGCGCTTGCCGAGGCAAACCAGCGCCTGAATGGCTGGGAATGGAGGACAGGAGATGACGGACATGACGCACTCTGCGACGAACGGCCAGGCCGCGCAGACGAAAGCGGCAACCGTCAAAACCATGTCCCGGACCGATATTGGCCGAACCGCCAACGGCCTTTCCGCCCAGGGCCTTTACGATCCTCGCAACGAGCATGACGCCTGCGGCGTCGGCTTCATCGTCAATATGAAGGGCGTGAAGTCGCATCAGATCGTCAAGGACGGGCTGGCTGTGCTCGAAAACCTGACGCATCGCGGCGCCGTTGGCGCCGATCCGCTGGTCGGCGATGGCGCCGGCGTGCTGGTGCAGCTTCCCGACCAATTCTTCCGTGAGGAGATGGCGGCCCAGGGCATCGACCTGCCGCCGGCCGGCCAGTACGGCGTTGGACACTGGTTCATGCCGCAGGACGCGGCCCTTCGCGCCCATATCGAGGACATCATTGCCGAATCGGCGCAATCCGAGGGGCTTCCGCTCATCGGTTTCCGTGACGTGCCCGTCGACAATTCGTCGCTGTCGAAGGCGCCTGACATCGTGGCATCCGAGCCGTTCCATCGGCAGATATTCATCGGCCGCACGCCAGACATTACCGATGACGAGGAATACGAGGCCAGGCTCTATCTGCTGCGCAAGGTGATATCGGGCCGCATCTACGCCGAGAACGACAACAAGGACATCGGCGCCTATTGCGTGTCGCTGTCGGCGCGCACCATCGTCTACAAGGGCATGTTCCTGGCCTACCAGGTCGGCGCCTATTACAAGGACCTGATCGATCCGCGCTTCGAGACCGCGCTGATCCTCGTCCACCAGCGCTTCTCGACCAACACCTTCCCGTCTTGGAAGCTGGCGCATCCCTACCGCATGGTCGCCCACAATGGCGAGATCAACACCGTGCGCGGCAACAACAACTGGATGGCTGCGCGCCAGGCGTCGGTCGATTCCGAACTGTTCGGCAACAACATCTCGAAGCTGTGGCCGATTTCCTATGACGGCCAGTCCGACACCGCCTGCTTCGACAATGCGCTCGAGTTCCTGTTCCAGGGCGGGTACAGGCTCAGCCACGCCATGATGATGCTGATCCCGGAAGCCTGGGCCGGCAACAAGCTCATGGATGCCGATCGCAAGGCCTTCTACGAATACCATGCGGCACTGATGGAGCCGTGGGACGGGCCGGCGGCGGTGGTTTTCACCGATGGACGCCAGATCGGCGCCACGCTCGACCGCAATGGCCTGCGCCCGGCACGCTACATCGTCACCGACGACGACCGCGTCATCATGGCCTCGGAAGCCGGCGTGCTGCCGGTGCCCGAGGAGAAGATCGTCAAGAAGTGGCGGCTGCAGCCAGGCCGGATGCTGCTGATCGACCTGGAGAAGGGGCGTATCGTCTCCGACGAGGAGCTCAAGTCGGAGATCGCGACCAAGCATCCCTACAAGACCTGGCTCGCCAACACACAGCTCATCCTCGAAGATTTGAAGCCGGTCGAGCCGCGCGCGCTGCGCAAGGATGTCAGCCTGCTCGATCGCCAGCAGGCGTTCGGCTACAGCCAGGAAGACACCAAGCTTTTGATGTCGCCGATGGCGACAACAGGCCAGGAGGCGGTGGGCTCGATGGGCACCGACACGCCGATCTCGGCGATGTCGGACAAGTCGAAGCTGCTCTACACCTATTTCAAGCAGAATTTCGCCCAGGTCACCAATCCGCCGATCGACCCGATCCGCGAGGAGCTGGTGATGAGCCTGGTGTCCTTCATCGGGCCACGGCCCAACATCTTCGACCTGGTCGGCAATTCGCGCCGCAAGCGGCTTGAGGTGCGCCAGCCGATCCTGACCAATGGCGATCTCGAAAAAATCCGTTCCATCGGCCACACCGAGGACCGCTTCGACACCAAGACGATCGACATCACCTATGGCTCGGCCGAAGGGGCCGCGGGCATGCAGGGCGCCATCGACCGGTTGTGCGAGCGGGCGGAGGCGGCGGTCGCCGGCGGCTACAACATCATCATCCTGTCCGACCGCCAGGTCGGGCCGGACCGCATCGCCATACCGGCGCTGCTGGCTACGGCTGCGGTCCATCATCACCTCATCCGCAAGGGGCTGCGCACCTCGGTCGGGCTCGTCGTCGAATCCGGCGAGCCGCGCGAAGTGCATCATTTCTGCTGCCTTGCCGGCTATGGCGCCGAGGCGATCAACCCTTACCTTGCCTTCGACACGCTGCTCGACATGCACAAGCGCGGGGAACTGCCGAAGGAGGTGGACGCCTACGAAGTCGTCACGCGCTACATCAAGTCGATCGGCAAGGGCATCCTCAAGGTGATGTCCAAGATGGGCATCTCGACCTATCAGTCCTATTGCGGCGCGCAGATTTTCGACGCCATCGGCCTGAAGACCGATTTCGTGCAGCAATATTTCACCGGCACCGCGACGCTGATCGAAGGCGTCGGGCTGGACGAGATCGCGGCCGAGACGCTAAGCCGCCACAATGACGGTTTCGGCAACGACCCCGTGCTGCGCAACAGCCTCGAGGTCGGCGGCGAGTACATGTACCGCATGCGCGGCGAGGCCCATATCTGGTCGCCCGACGCTGTCGCCACCTTGCAGCACGCCGTGCGCCAGGGATCGTGGGAAACGTTCAAGGACTATTCCGCCCAGATCGACAGCGAGACGGCCCGCGCCCAGACCATTCGCGGCCTGTTCAAGATCAAGCTGGCCGGAGAAACCGGCCGCAAGAAAGCGGCGCTCGACGACGTCATGTCAGCGGCCGACATCGTCAAGCGGTTCTCGACCGGGGCGATGTCGTTCGGTTCGATCTCGCGCGAAGCGCACACGACGCTGGCGCGCGCGATGAACCAGATCGGCGGCAAGTCGAACACCGGCGAGGGCGGCGAAGAGGCCGACCGCTATCTGCCGCTGCCCGGCGGCGGCAAGAACCCCGAACGCTCGGCGATCAAGCAGATCGCCTCGGGGCGTTTCGGCGTCACGGCCGAATACCTCGTCAATTCCGACATGATGCAGATCAAGGTGGCGCAGGGCGCCAAGCCCGGCGAGGGCGGCCAGTTGCCCGGCCACAAGGTCGACGCGACCATCGCCAAGGTCCGGCATTCGACGCCGGGCGTCGGCCTGATCTCGCCGCCGCCGCATCACGACATTTATTCGATCGAGGATCTGGCACAGCTGATCTACGATCTGAAGAACGTCAATCCGGCGGCCGACGTGTCGGTCAAGCTGGTGTCGGAAGTCGGCGTCGGCACGGTTGCGGCGGGCGTTGCCAAGGCACGCGCCGACCACATCACCATTTCGGGCTATGACGGCGGCACGGGCGCCTCGCCGCTGACCTCGCTCAAGCATGCCGGCAGCCCTTGGGAAATGGGCCTTGCCGAGACGCACCAGACGCTGGTGCTGAACGGCTTGCGGTCGCGCGTCGCGCTGCAGGTCGACGGCGGCTTGCGCACCGGGCGCGACGTGATCATCGGCGCGCTGCTCGGCGCCGATGAATTCGGCTTCTCGACCGCGCCGTTGATCGCGGCCGGCTGCATCATGATGCGCAAGTGCCATCTCAACACCTGCCCGGTCGGCGTCGCGACGCAGGATCCGGTGCTGCGCAAGCGCTTCAAGGGCACGCCCGAGCATGTCATCAACTTCTTCTTCTATGTCGCGGAAGAGGTGAGGGAGCTGCTCGCCGAGATGGGCTACACCCATCTCGACCAGATCATCGGCGACACCGATCTTCTGGAGAAGCGCGACCTGATCGTGCACTGGAAGGCACGCGGGCTCGATTTCTCGAAGATGTTCTTCAAGCCGGATGCGCCGCATGAGGCGGTGCACTGGACCGAGCGGCAGAAGCACCCGATCGACGACGTGCTCGACCGCAAGCTGATCGAGTTGGCCAAGCCGGCGCTTGAGAGCAAGCTGCCGGTCAAGATCGAGGTCGACATCCGCAATGTCGACCGCTCGACGGGCGCCATGCTGTCGGGTGAAGTGGCCAAGCGCTTCAAGCACAAGGGCCTGCGCGAGGACACGATCCAGGTGAAGCTGACCGGCACTGCCGGCCAGTCCTTCGGCGCCTTCCTGGCGCGCGGCATCTCGTTCGAGCTTGTCGGCGCCGGCAACGACTATGTCGGCAAGGGCCTGTCGGGCGGCCGCATCGTCATCCGGCCGCCGGAAGGGGCCAAGATCGTCGCGGCTGAGTCCATCATCGTCGGCAATACGGTGCTCTATGGCGCAACCGAGGGCGAGGCCTACTTCGCCGGCGTCGCAGGCGAGCGTTTCGCCGTGCGCAATTCGGGCGTCGCCGCCGTCGTCGAAGGCGTTGGCGACCATGGCTGCGAGTACATGACCGGCGGCATCGTCGTCGTCATAGGCAAGACCGGCCGCAACTTCGCCGCCGGCATGTCGGGCGGCGTCGCCTATGTGCTCGATGAGGCAGGCGACTTCGCCGAGCGCTGCAACATGGCGATGGTCGAGCTGGAGCCGGTTCCCGAAGAAGACGATTTGATGGAGAGGCTGCTGCACCATGGCGGCGACCTCGACCACAAGGGCCGCGTCGACGTGTCCGGCGACATGACCAGCCATGACGAGGAGCGGCTTTACCAGCTGATTTCCAACCATGTGCATTACACCGGGTCGGTGCGTGGCCGCGAGATCCTCGACGACTGGACGACTTTCCGGCCGAAGTTCCGCAAGATCATGCCGGTCGAATATCGCCGTGCCCTGATCGAGATGGAACGCATGCGCATGGGCGTCGCGGCGGAATAGGCTTGCAATTGCCGGGGAGCCCAGGCTTCCCGGCCCATCTTCATCGACAGTTTGACCTCCGGCGCAAGGTTGCCATGGCTGCCTCAAGGGGTTAACGGGTGCGGCGAAAACCGTACCATCTGGACAGCAGGAACTGGACTATGGGCAAGGTAACAGGCTTTCTCGAAATCGACCGGCAGGTGCACAAGTACCAGCCGGCCTCCGATCGCATCCGGCATTTCCGCGAATTCACGCTGCCGATGTCGGACAAGGAGGTCGAGAAACAGGCCGCGCGCTGCATGGATTGTGGCATTCCGTTCTGCCACGGGCCGACCGGCTGCCCGATCCACAACCAGATTCCGGACTGGAACGATCTCGTCTACAATGGCGATTGGGACAACGCGATCCGCAACCTGCATTCGACCAACAATTTCCCGGAGTTCACCGGCCGCATCTGCCCCGCGCCCTGCGAGGAAGCCTGCACGCTGAACCTGGAGGACATTCCCGTCGCCATCAAGACGGTCGAGCAGGCGATCGCCGACAAGGCCTATGAAACCGGCCATATCAGGCCCTATCCACCGGAGAAGAAAACCGGCAAGCGCGTCGCCGTCATCGGCTCCGGCCCTGCCGGCATGGCGGCCGCCCAGCAGCTTGGCCGCGCCGGACACGATGTCCATGTCTACGAGCGCGAAAGCCGGCCCGGCGGGCTGATGCGCTACGGCATTCCCGACTTCAAGATCGAGAAGCACTATATCGACCGGCGCATCGAGCAGATGCAGGGTGAGGGCGTGACATTCCATTGCGGCGTCAATGTCGGCGTCGACAAGCCGGTTGCCGAGCTGCTCGCCGAACATGATGCCGTGCTCTATTGCGGCGGCTCGGAAACGCCGCGCGCGGCCGGCATTCCCGGCGACGATCTCGGCGGCGTGCATGACGCGATGCCCTATCTGGTGCAGCAGAACAGGCGAGTCGGCGGCGAACCGATCCAGTCGGTGGCGTGGCCGTCGCATCCGATCATCGCCGGCGGCCAGCATGTGGTCGTCGTCGGCGGCGGCGATACAGCGTCCGACTGTGTCGGCACGGCCTTCCGCCAGGGCGCCGTGCGTGTCACCCAACTCGACATCCGCCCGCAGCCGCCGGAGAAGGAAGACAAACTTTCGGTCTGGCCCTACTGGGCGACCAAGATGCGCACCTCGTCCTCGCAGGCCGAAGGCGCGGAGCGCGAATTCCAGGTGGCGACGCTCGAATTCATCGGCGAGGAAGGCCAACTGACCGGCGTCAAGTGCTGCGAGGTCGATGACAAGCGCAAGCCGATCGCCGGTACCGAATTCGTCATTCGTGCCGATCTCGCTTTCATCGCCATCGGCTTTGCCGGGCCGGCCGCGGCCGGTGTGGCGAGAGAATTGGACGGGCAGATGAAGATCGCCACCGACAGCCGCCGTTCCAGGAATGTCGAGGCCAATGACCGCGACTACAGGACCAGCGTGGACAGGCTCTATGCGGCCGGCGACGTGCGTCGTGGCCAGTCGCTGGTCGTCTGGGCGATCCGCGAGGGCCGCCAGGCGGCACGCTCGATCGACGAGGCGTTGGTGGGGTCGAGCGTCCTCCCGCGCTGAGCCCGTTTGGAAACTCTACTCCTGCGGCCATCTGAAGGCGTTTTCTGCGCTTCCGGTGCTCGCGTACTCAAATGTACGCTCCGCTCCGGTTCTCGAAAACACCATCATATGACTCGCAGGAGCGAGTTTCGAAACGGCCTCGGAGCCGGTGCGAAGCGATACTAACGATTGATCGCGGTCGTGGTGTCGGTTGCGGCTGCAGCCTTCGGCGGCCAGGAGAAATCGTCGGCGCGGCCGGGCGATGCAATCGGTGCCTTGCCCTCGACCACAAGCTTTTCACCGGGCAGGTCCGGACTTGCCTTCGCCGGCGGGGCCGCGCCAAGCAGCTCGGAGCCGCCATCGAGTGCCGGATCGCTGAGCAGCATCGGCGCGGTGCGGTCGATGACGATGGGTGCCGCGGCCGGCGCCGGCGCCTCGACAGGGGCGCCCGCCGGAGCGGACGGCGTAACCACGCTTCCCGGCGCGGTCAGGCCGAGGATCTTCAGCAGCGGTTTTTCGGTATAGAAGGCGAGCTTGCGCTTGCCCGCCCTCGAGACGTTGATGCCGTCATCGGCGCGCAGCCGCACCGGCTGGCCGTTGATGTCGGGGCCGCTGGTGACGAAAGCACCGTTCTCATCGACGAAGCCGTCCCAGACGTCGACGAATTCACCGCCATGGCTTTCAGCGGCCTGATGGTAGATGTCGTTGAAGGCCAGCATGTCGGAGGTCATCTTCGGCACCCGGAACGCCGGCATGCCGACCCATAGGAAAGGTACCTTTGCCTCCGCGATAGCTTTGCCGAACGCCTCGGTCCGGCGCTCATATTCCTTGGTCCAGGTTTCAGAGCGGGGCTGTTCGCGCACGTCACCCACCTTCATCTGCTGGCGGTCGTTGGAACCCAGCATGACGATCACGGCGGCGGGTTTTTCGGTCTCGATCAGCGATTTGATCTGTTCGGGCCAGTTGTAGAAGTCGTCGCGTACGAAGCCGGACGAGCCATTGCTGCGAACGACGATCCTGACGCCGGTATTCTCGGCAAAGGCGGTGTCGAGGCCTTCGGCGAGGCCGGCCGCCATGAAGTCGCCGACTACCAGGACGGTGCGGGCGTCCGGTGCCTTGTCGACCACCGGGATTTCCGGTTCCGCGGGCGGGCGAGGGGCGCGGGGTTTTTTTGCCTTGGGCCCGGGCCTTGCTTTCTGGATGTCCTGCGGCGGCTCGATGCGCTCGCTGCGGCGCGGGAACAGAAGGTCGCGCAGCGACCAGCCGCGGTTTTGCTGCTCCTGCGCCATGGCGGGCGCATGAAAGGCGCCAGCCACACCGACGGTGAGCACGATCGCGGCCAGGATGAGCACCGGCATGCGACGAACAAGCCCTGCGATGCGCGCAGCCGAAGCCAATCGTTTCCTCCATCCCTTGGCGCGGTCCTTTTTTTGAAAAGTCGTACTTTTCAAACGGACTTTGCGCCAACCAGATTGCTACAGCGTCCTTTGCGCGGCCGAAAGGCCGCGCGGCACCGCAGGCGGCTCTATTTCTGCCGGAGCCACTTCAGCACTTCCATGCTCGGGTAACCGTCCTGGGTCAAGCCGGCCTTGGCCTGGAAAGCCAAGATGGCTGATTTCGAGCCGTCGCCGATCTTGCCGTCGAACTTGCCGTCATAAAGGCCATGTTGGGAAAGCCGCTGCTGCAGCTCCTGCCTTTCCTCGAAAGTGAGCTTGGTGAAAGGCCGCTTCCAGTCCTGCACGAGACCGCTGGAGCCGGCGATTTCGTCGGCAAGAAGGCCGACGGCCAGCGCATATTTGTCGGCGTTATTGTAGGCTTTGATGACCGTGAAATTCTTGATCATCAGGAAGGCCGGCCCGTTGCGGCCGTCCGGCACCTTCAGCGTCGCCTTGTCGGAGCCGTTCTTGAACGGCTTGCCGTTGGCCCTGACCACGCCGAGCGCCTGCCACTGCGACAGCGTCTTGGAACCGCCGGGAAGTTTGCCAGCCGGCAGGGCGACCTCATAGCCCCAGGTCTTGCCGGCCTGCCAGCCATTCTTCTTCAACAGATTGGCGGAGGTCGCCAGCGCATCGGGAATCGAATTCCAGATGTCGCGTTTGCCGTTGCCGTCCATGTCGACGGCATAGTGGAGATAGCTGGTCGGGATGAACTGGGTATGGCCCATGGCGCCGGCCCAGGATCCGCTCAGATGGCTTTCGTCGATATCGCCGGTCTGCAGGATCTTCAGCGCGGCGATCAGCTGGGTGCGGGCGAATTTCGCCCGCTTCGGATCGGCATAGGCTAAGGTCGCCAGCGAGCGCACGACATTGCGCATGACGTCGTCGCGCTTGAGGATCTCGCCATAGTTCGATTCCATAGACCAGATGGCCAGCAGGATGTATCGGTCGACGCCGAACCTGGCCTCGATCCGGTCCAGCCACGGCTTCCATTTCCTGGCCATCTGCTGGCCGACGGCGACCGACTGGTCATGGACGCGGTTGTCGAAATAGTCCCAGGCAGGGGCCGTGAATTCAGGCTGCGTACGCGCCTTTTCCAGCACCACCGGATCTATATCCCTGATGTTCCTGAAGGCCTGGTCGTAGAGGGCGCCGGAAACGCCGCTCTGCACGGCGGTGGCGCGGAAGCCGGCGACCCACTGCCGGAAACCGGCATCGGCGAAAGCGGGGCCAGGCATCAGCAGAGCGAGCGATAGGCTGGCTGCCGCTATGACGCTGGTAAAACGTTTTGCGGCATTGCGAACGGACACCTTTTCCTCCTTCTCTGTCTCAGGAAAGACCATTCATCGCCGAACCAGGTTAGGAATTAGTTTACCATAGGCGCCACCGGGAACGAAAAGACGCTTCGAAGCTTTACCGGTGGACATTCCTCTCAGTTGCCCAGTAGTCCCCAATTCCGGCGTGAAAATGTCTTGGAACGGGGATTGCGGAGCTGGCCCTCAAACGGATAATTGAAAGCATGAAGAGAGTTCGCAAGGCAGTCTTCCCGGTCGCTGGTCTCGGCACACGGTTTCTCCCGGCCACCAAGGCTGTCCCCAAGGAAATGCTGACCGTCGTCGACCGGCCGGTGATCCAGTATGTGGTGGATGAAGCGCGCGAGGCCGGCATCGAGCATTTCATCTTCGTCACCGGCCGCAACAAGGCCGTCATCGAGGACCATTTCGACATCCAGTTCGAACTCTATGACACGCTGGCCCAGCGCGGCAAAGACGACCAGCTCGCCCGCCTGCAACGGCTGCAGCCGGCGCCGGGGCAGACCAGTTTCACACGCCAGCAGGTACCGATGGGACTTGGTCACGCCGTCTGGTGCGCCCGCGAGCTCGTCGGCGACGAGCCCTTCGCGCTTTTGCTGCCCGACATGATCATGCAGTCGGAGAAGAGCTGCACGAAGGCAATGGTCGAGCTCTACGAGGAGACCGGCAACAACATCATCGCGGTGCAGGAATGCGCTCCCGCCGAAACCCACAAATACGGCATCGTCGGCCGCGGCGAGGACACGCATCACGGTTTCCGCATCACCGAGATGGTGGAAAAGCCGAAGGCCGGCACCGCGCCGTCCAATCTTTACATCAACGGCCGCTACATCCTGCAGCCGGAGATATTCAAGATCCTCGAAGGCCAGGAAAAAGGCGCCGGCAACGAGATCCAGCTCACCGACGCCATGCTGAAGCTGGAAAAGCAGCAGCCTTTCTACGGCTACCACTATCGAGGCCGCACGTTCGACTGCGGATCGCCGGAAGGCTTCGTCGAGGCCAACGTCGCCTTCGCGCTGTGGCGCAGCGACATGAACGAGAACATGGCCGGCGTCATCCGCACGCTTCTCGACGAGCTGAAGCCGTCTGAGCGCCGCGGCGCTGCGTTTTAAGGTATTCTAGCGAGCGGCCGGATGTCGTTGGTGCGGCCGTTCAGCGCTGCACCTTGACGCCGAGGAAGATGCTGTTGGCGGTGTAGTCCCGGCCCGGCAGATTGCTGGTCAGCTTCTCGGTCCTCACTCTTGTGGTCAGGCCGGCGTAGCGGTTCAGCCACCAGGTCAGTCCGGCCTCGGCGCTCAATACCCTGTCATGGCCGTCGATGCCGATGTAATCACGCCAGTCGAGGCCCAGAGCCGCGTTGGCGGTGAGGTTGGCGCGAATCTGGCGTTCGCCTGTCAGGCGACCGGAATAGAGGATGTCGCCGCTTTCGCCCGATGTGGTCGTGGGCTCGACGGTAGTCCGCCCGGTCAGGCCGATCGTTGTGCCGCGCTCGGGTGACCATTTGAGGTCGGCGTTGACGGTGGCACCGGAGATCGCATCAAGATTTTTGTCGTCGATCGCTTCCCTGAGCCAGCCGGCCGAGAATTCGCCCGACAGCTTCTCACCCATATCGAGTGCAAGGCCAGCGCGGGCGCCGAGCCGCGTCGACGAGCGCTCGAAGCCTTCATTATCGATGCGTTGATCATAGGTCCGGCGGCCGACCTCGATTTCGGTGAAAGGGGTCAGGGCAGGGGAGATCTCGTAGCCGGTGCGCAACGTCGCCGTGTAGAGCGTGGAGTCCTGATCCTTCTGCGACAGCGAGGTGCCGTCCGAGAGCTTGGCGTCGCCGTAGAAGTCGTGCGAGACCGCGCCGGTCAACGTGTACTGCATCTTGCCGAGATGCTTTTCGACGGCGAGGCTGCCATCGATGGTCTGCCGCAGCGGCTGCTTGCTGACGCCCGCGATGGCGTCCGGCGATGATGCCGATTCCGGCACGGCCTCGTAGCCGAGCTTGGCGATGGCGCGCAACTCATTGTCGAGGTCGACATTGAGCTGGCCTTCGATGCGCCCTTGCTCGTCGTGAACCGGGTAACCCGAGACGGTCTCGCGAAAAAGGCCATAGCCGTCGATCGTGGCTGAGTTCTCGCCCCAGTCGGAGGCGGCGGAAAAGCGCAGCGCCGTCTCGGACAGCAGCGCCGACGTGCCGGCACTGCTCGAATCGCCGTTCGATGTGGCGGTCAGGCCCTGTTCGATCGTCGGCCGGATGACGAAGGAACCCCATTTGACGCCGGTGGCGGCGAATGGATCATCCTCCGGTTTCTTCTTCTGGCCTTCGATGGCGTCCGTGCGCTCCGCTCCTGGGTCAAGCTTCTGCCTGTCGGCACTGTCGATGGTGAGGGCGCGGCGGTTGGCCGTGTCCGCATCGGTCTCTGCACCATCGGCAGCGTCCGTCGTGGAGGCCGTCGTGGAAGCGGTGATGTCGGAGGCGCCGGCCGTCGATTTCTTCTTCTTTTTCGATTTGTCGGCAGCCTTGTCCTTGGCCTGGTCAGCCGCATTCTGCCTGGCGGTCGATGAGCGGCGGCGAGGCTTGGGCGGCGCCGCAGTGTCGGCGGACGTGTCGTCAGTGGCTGCCGGCGGGTCGAAGAGGCTGCCGGTCGCGGTGGCGTCGCCAGTGTCGGCGTCGTCAGGCACGGCACCGGCGCTGGCCGGCAGATAGGTGCGGGCCGGCGCATTGTCCTGCGCTGCATTGGCCGGCTGTTGACCCTGCGCTGCCAGGGCCAGCTGTCTCGCCTTGCGCTGCTGGTCGGACAGGATCGCCGATTCCGAAACCTCTCCGCGCAGTTCGGTTTCCTGGGCATGGAGCGCAGTCGGGCGCAGCAAGGCAAACATGCTGGTTGCCAGCAGCAAGGCGCAGACCGCCTTGCCCTTTCGTCCTGTCGAATTTTCTGGCTGGGCCCCGGACATCGCCACCACTGCTTGCGCGGCGCACGCGCGCCATACTTACCGAACCGTAAATGGGGATGGTTAACGGAGGGTTGAGGCGGCGGCCCGTCAGCCGCCTGAAGCGCTGATTTCCAAAGGCATTCATACCGCGTGCGTCAAGCTTTTGGTTTTCGCCCCTGCCGTCGTCAAAAACCACCGCACACGTTCGGGCAACACGCCTTGGGCCATTTCTGTTGGACAGCGCGCCGGCAAAGCGCTAATCGCATCAGCCATGCATGCGGGATCCATGGATAAGAAACCTTCGGACAGGCAAGCCTCGATCGCTTCGGCGCTGAGGACGGTGGCGACAGAACAGGCTGGTGTAGCAGCCCTTGCCGAGGCGCTGGAGAATGGGCTGGCCGGGCCTTTCGCCCAGGCCGTCGAGATGATCTCGGGGATTGAAGGCCGGCTCATCGTCACCGGTGTCGGCAAAAGCGGCCATATCGGTTCGAAGATCGCGGCGACGCTGGCCTCCACCGGCACGCCGGCTTTCTTTGTCCATCCCGCAGAAGCCAACCACGGCGATCTCGGCATGATCGCCAGGGACGACGCCATCATCGCCATGTCGTGGTCGGGCGAGAGCAAGGAACTGATGGGCATCGTTGCCTATTCCAGGCGCTTTTCCATTCCGCTGATCGCCATCACCGCCGGAGAGACATCGGCGCTGGCGCGGGCGGCGGACGTGGTGCTGCTTTTGCCGCGCGCTCCGGAAGCCTGCCCGCACGGCCTGGCGCCAACGACATCGACGCTGCTGCAACTGGTGATGGGCGACGCGCTGGCGATCGCGCTGCTCGAAGCACGCGGCTTCACGCCGGATCATTTCCGCACCTTTCACCCGGGCGGCCAGCTCGGCGCCAACCTGACGCAGATCCGCGAGATCATGCATGTCGGCGACAGGCTGCCGCTGGTGGTTGCGGGCACCGGCATGCATGACGCGATCCTGGAATTGTCGCGCAAGGGATTTGGCTGCGTCGCGATCAGCGACGCAGACGGTGCGCTGGTCGGCATCATCACCGATGGCGACATCCGCCGTCACATCGGCAGCAATCTGCTGGCGATGACGGTGGATCAGGTGATGACAAAAGGCCCGAAGACCGCGACGCCGGACACGCTGGTGGCAACGGCGCTGCAAACGATCAACAATTCAGCCATCACCAGCCTGATGGTGGTGGAGGGCCGGAAACCAGTCGGCCTCATCCACCTGCATGACCTGCTGCGTATCGGCGCCGCCTAAGAGCGCTGATATTTGGTGATGCCGGCCTGACCCGGATCTCGACACACTCTTAACGCCGCTCGTTCAGACCGCCTCGACGGTCAGTTCCAGATCCGTATCGGCCGCGCCCGTCACGCGCACTTGCGTGCCGGCCGGCAAATCCGGGCCGGAGACACGCCACAGCGTATCGCCCAGCTTGATGCGGCCGCGTCCGTCCCGGATCGGCTCGGCAAGTGTCGCCATCCTGCCGACCATTTGCGCGCCGCGCCGGTTGAGCAGCGGCTGGTCGGTCGGGTCGTTGCGGCTGCCGACCAGCTTTTTGCCGACATAGGCCGAGACCAGCGACAGCGCCAGGAAGGCGAGGACCTGAACCTGCCAGGTCCAGAAGCCGGCGTCCCAGATCAGCAGCGACACGGCGCCGATGATCAGCGCGGCGATGCCGATCCACAGCATGAAGATACCCGGTGCGATGATTTCCATCACCAGCAGGACGAAACCGAGTACCATCCAGTTCCACGGGCCGAGTTCGGAAACGATGCGGTCGATCATTGGTTTCGACCTCAGTTGTCGGTTGGGCGAACGACCGGCGGGCGCGCGGCCTGCCTCTGCGAGCCGGTCGTGCCTTCGCTGCGGAAGACTTCCTTGGCGATCTCGCCAATACCGCCGAGCGAACCGATCAGCGACGATGCCTCGAAGGGCATCAGCACGATCTTGCTGTTGGTGGCCGTGCCGATCCTGCCAAGCGCTTCAGTGTATTTCAGCGCTACGAAATAGTTCAGCGCCTGCACATCGCCTTTGGAGATCGCTTCCGACACCACCTGGGTGGCGCGGGCTTCCGCCTCGGCCGAACGTTCGCGCGCCTCGGCATCGCGGAAGGCGGCTTCCTTGCGGCCCTCGGCCTCGAGGATCTGCGACTGCTTGAGACCTTCGGCGGCAAGGATCTGCGCGCGCTTGTTGCGTTCCGCCGTCATTTGCCGGCCCATCGATTCGATAAGGTTGGCCGGCGGGTTGATGTCCTTGATTTCGACGCGGGTGATCTTGATGCCCCACGGATGGGCCGCTTCATCGACGACGCGCAGCAGGCGCTCGTTGATGGCGTCGCGGTTCGACAGGAGTTCATCGAGGTCCATCGAACCCATGACGGTACGGATGTTGGTCATCGTCAGGTTGAGGATAGCGTTCTGCAGGCCGGCAACCTGGTAGGCGGCCTGCGCTGCGTTGAGGATCTGGAAAAAGGCAATGCCGTCGACACCGACGATGGCGTTGTCCCGGGTGATGATTTCCTGGCTCGGGACGTCGAGCACCTGCTCCATCATGTTCATCTTGGCGCCGATGCGGTCGATGAACGGGTAAATGAAATTGAGACCCGGGCTCAGTGTCTTGGTGTAACGGCCAAAACGCTCCACCGTATAGTTGTAGCCTTGCGGGATTGTCCTGATGCCTTTGATCAGCAGCACCAATACCAGAAGTGCAAGTGCACCAACCGCAATATCGAAACCACTGAAATCCATTTGGCTCTCCCTCAGACGAAGGCCGCTCAAGCCATTCTCGCGCAGCCGACTTCACCAAAGACTTAAGTGTATTTCAGATGCGTTACAATCAGGTGATGATGGATTGTTTATAGGGTTGCACTCAGCGGTTGAAGGCAAACAACCTTGCATCCGTGTCATCCAGCCCGTTGATCGAAGCCGGGACAATCTCGGAAGCGATCTGCGAGAAGGTGATGCCGTTGCCGCCGTAGCCCAGCACCGCATGGATGCGCGGGTGGCGGGGAATGGCGCCGATATAAGGCAGGCCGGTGGTCGTGGTGCCGAACGAGCCGGTCCAGGCAAAATCGGGTCTGGTGTCGAGATGCGGAAATATCAGGCCGAGCTTCTCGGCGATGCGTGTGCTCTTGTCGGCGATCAGCTCGTCGCGCCGCGCTTCGTCGATAAAATCCTCGTCCTCGCCGCCGCATATGACCCGGCCGTCGACCGTCGTGCGCATATACAGATACGGCTCCGACGCTTCCCAGATGAACGCTGCGTCCGGCCAGAGCTTTCGCGGTTGCGGGCGTGTCGCAATCGCCCATGTCGAGATGATCCGGTGGGCCGCGGCCGGCACGATGTCTACAAGTTCGTAGCCGGTGGCCAGAACAACATGTCGTGCGGTTATGGTCGGGCCATCCCTGGTCGCGACGACAACAGCTTCGGCGCTGTCCTCGATCATTGTGGCTTCGACGGGGGCATAGAAGCGTGCCTTGCGCTCCAGGGATTTCAGCAGCAGCCCAGCCGTCAGCTTGCGCGGGTCGAGCGCGATGTTGCCGTGGCCGAGAATGGCGCCTTCGCGGTCGATGCCGAATTTCTCGGCTAGCTGTTGTCGGGTTAAGCAGATGGCGCCGATGCCGGCTAGCCGACGTGCCTCGGCCTCGTCGCGCAGTTCCGACGGACCAAGCATCGTGCCGGCCAGATAGAGTGATGGCATGCGGCTCAGGCCACAGTTGATGCCGAGTTCGGCAATCCGTCCGGCGAGATTGGAAACGGCGAGCCGCGAGCGTCGCCAGGCCTGCTGGGCCGAGGCTCTGCCAACCATCTTCGCGAGCGTGGAGAGAGGCTGGTCTATTTCGAATGCCACCAGTGCGGTGGTTGCGGCCGTCGAGCCCTTCAGCGGGCCGCGCCGGTCGATGCAGATCACCCGATGGCCATCGGCCGTCAGCGCCTCGGCCATCATGGCGCCGCTGATGCCCATGCCGACGATCAGCACATCCGTCTTGACATCTCGGGTCAGACTGTCCGTCGGCACCGCAGGCGCCCGATAGGCGGACCAGACGGGCCGGCCACTACTGAGGTCGAGTTTGCGGGACATCGAATTCTCCGGAGGGCGCGCCTTAACGCCTCGGAGCAGGCGTTGTTCCGGTTCAGACCCAGCCGGACAGTTCGCGCCGCACCATCGCCTCGATCACCGCCATCCCTTCCGCGCTATCGTTGAGGCAAGGGATATGGGCGAAATTCTTGCCGCCGGCATGGTGGAAGGTTTCGGCCGCCTCGCGGCCGATCTCGTCCAGCGTCTCGATGCAGTCGACGGAAAAGCCGGGATTGACGATGGCGATCGACTTGACGCCGTCCTGCGCGAGTTTCTCGACCGTCTTGTCGGTATAGGGCTGCAGCCATTCCTGCGCCCCGAAGCGCGACTGGAAGGTGATGATCAGTTTCTTGTCATCCCAGCCAAGCCGTTCGCGCAGCAGCCGCGTCGTCTTCTGGCAATGGCAATGATAGGGGTCGCCCTTCTCGAAATAGGGTTTTGGAATGCCGTGATAGGAGGTGATGACCACCTCCGGCTCGAAGTCCAGCGTCGCCAGATGCCGTTCAATCGAGCGCGCCAGCGCTTCGATGTAGACCGGTTCGTCATAGTAGGGCGGCACGCTGCGGACGGCCGGTGCGCGGCGCATTTTCATCAGCGCGCGAAACAGCTGGTCGTTGGCTGTTGCCGTGGTCGTCGCTGAATATTGCGGATAGAGCGGGAAGGAAAGAATGCGGTCGCAGCCCTGGTCGACCAGACGCTGGGCAATGCTGGCGGTTGAAGGGTTGCCGTAGCGCATCGCCCAGTCGACGACGACATCAGGCAGGTCGCTCAGCGCTTCGGCCAGCTTTTCGGCCTGGGCGCGGGTATAGGTGCGCAGCGGCGACTCGTTCTTTTCCCGGTTCCAGATCCGTGCGTAGTTGGCGCCCGACTTCTTGGGCCGCGTGGTGAGCACAAGGCCATAGAGGATCGGATACCAGATTGCCCTGTTGAGCTCGATGACGCGCGGGTCGGACAGGAATTCACGGAGATACCGCCACATCGGCTTGAAATCGGTGCCGTCGGGCGTACCCAGATTGACCAGCATGACGCCTATCCTGCCCGCCTTGACCGGCGGATGCCCAGCGGGCAACGGGCCGAGCGCCTTTGCGGCCTTGGGTTCGGCAGGGGTGGGAAGCGTCATAAGGGTTCTCCGGAAGACGCGAACCTAACCATCTTGCGCGCGCATTCAATGCAGCGTCTGGCCGCACCTTAAAGCGGATTGTCTGAATGGATTCAGACGACCCGCTTTAAGTCTTTGTTTTTATGCATGTCGTTCTCCCAAAACCGAGTTCACTTTTGGGCGATATGCATTAGCCCGAAAACAGGACGCCCGTCCGGTTTTCGGACGGACGGTGTCATTCAGGCATATAAGCGAGGCTATTTCGGCGGGATGGTCAGCGTTGCGCCGACAGGAAGCCGGCGCGGCTCATAGCCCTTGTTGGCACCCGAAATAACCTTCCATTTGGCGCCGTCGCCATAGGCCTTCTTGGCCAGATCCCAATAGGTGTCGCCGGCAACGATGACATGGTTGGCTTCGGCCGGCGCCGCCTCCGCTGGCTTTGCCGGCTCGGCCGGTGCCGGCGCGGCTGGTGGCGCTGGCGGGGGAGGTGCTCCTTCCGTCGATATGGCCGGTGGTGTGTTGGCGATATCGCCCGAGTTGGCCGGCAACTCAGGCATTGCAGGTGCCGCTTCAGCAGGCTTGGCGGCTTCAGCCGGATCGGTTGCCGGGGCCGCAGGCGCCGCGGCGACGGTCGCGGCCATTTCGGTGATGCGGCCGTCGAGCTTTGGCGTGTAGGGTCGGTGGGCACCGAGATAGTCGGCAACCACCTGTTCGAGGCCGGGGCCGTAATCGTAGGCATTCTTGGCCTTGTCGGCGAAGATCTTGTAGCCGTCGCCGCCCTGGCGGACATAGTTGTTGGTTGCGACCAGATAGTCCTTGTCCGGCTTGATCGGCGTCCAGGCGCCGCCTTCCATGACTTCCACCGACTTGACGCGGCCGGCATTGGGCGCGACGGATTTATCGAAGGAATATTTCAGGCCGGCGACCTGGGGGAAGCGCCCGGCGCCGTCCTCGACCTGGCTGAGGCCGCCCTCGAGGCCGGCCACCAGATCCTTGCCCGAAATCTGGAAGGTCGCCAGCGTGTTCTGGAACGGCAGCACGGCCAGCACCTCGCCCATGGTGACGGTGCCCTTGTCGATCGAGGCGCGCAGGCCGCCGCCATTGGAGATGACGATTTCGACGCCCTGTCCCTTGACGCGGTCGAGGACGGCGTCGGAAACGAGGTTGCCCATCGCGCATTCTCGGGTGCGGCAGCTCTCACGACTGCCGTCGATGACGTCGGTGGTTTCCGCCACTTCCTTGTTCTTCAGCGCCTCGATCGGGGCCCCAAGCTCCTTGATGCGGGCGAGCACGGCCGGGTCGGGGGTGATCGACTTGTCGAGATAGATCGGGTCGCCGCTGGCCGATTTGACGACGCCATTGTCGTCGAACACCACCTTGAACTCGCCGAGATATTTCGAGTAGGACGCCGCCTGCACCACCGGCACCTTGTAGCCGTCCGGATTGTCGACCATCGTCGGGTAGGGGCCTTCGGCCTTCGGATCGGTGTTCGACAGCAGGGAATGGCTGTGGCCGCCGACGACGACATCGATGCCCGGGATCTTGGCAATGACGTCGCGTTCGCGCCTGTAGCCGATATGGGTCACGGCGATGATCTTGTTGACGCCTTCGCCCTTGAGCTTCTCGACCTCGGCGGTGATCGACCTGACGTCGTCCTCTATAGTGACGTTGGGTCCGGGGGAAGCGAGGTCCGGCGTGTCGTTGGTGATCGCGCCGATGATGCCGATCTTCTGGCCGCCGACCTCGACGACCACAGACGGCTTGATGCGGTCGCCGAGCTTGGATTGCGCGTTGGCCTTCACATTGGCGCCGAGCACCGGGAACTTGATCATGTCGAGGAACGGCGCCAGGGCCACTTCGCCGTCGTCGAATTCATGGTTGCCGAGGGCCATGGCATCGAACTTCATGCCGTTGAGGAATTCGCCTTCGACCTTGCCCTTGTAGGTCGTGTAGAACAGCGATCCCTGGAAATTGTCGCCGGCGCTGAGCAGCAGCACGTTCTGGCCTTCCAGCTTCTTGCGCTCCTGGGCGATCGCGGTGATCAGCCGGCCCGCGCCACCGATGCACTCGCCCTTGGTCTCCTCGTCCGCCGAGCAGGTCGATTCATATTTGTTGTTGCCTTCGATGCGGCTGTGCCAGTCGTTGATATGCAGGATGTTCAGCGTGTAGTCGGCAAAGGACGCGCCGGCCGACAGGCCGAGTACTGAGGCTGACAGGGCTGCAATGGCGGCAAGCTTCTTCATCTTCGTCTCCCGGAAAGCTGATCAGAGGCCATTAGCGCCGTTGCTTGACTGGAACATAACAGCCGGCACTTCGGCCATGTTCCCATCGCGTTCCGGATGACGCAAGCGGAATCCGGGACCCTTTGCCGGCATAAAAAAGGACGGCGGCCAACCGGCCGCCGTCCTTGGAAAACGAATGGTCGTGGGTTCAGACGCGCCTTGTCAGCACGAAATTCTGACCGCTGGAGCTGGTGCAGTTGAGCTGGCTTGTCGACACCATCAGGCAGTTGAAGCTGACCGCGGTCTGGCGGATCAGCGAGGTGCCGTTGATCTGCACCGACGTGGCGCCGGTCATCGTGTAGCTGCCGTCGGCAAGCTTCTGGCCGGTGTCGGTGGCCACGGTCGTGAAGGTACCGCCGGCAAAGGTCGACAGGCCGGTGCCCTTGGCGTCGATCCACGAGCCCTCGACGCCTTTCGGCGCCGCTGCCATCGGCGGTTCATCGGGGCCGCTGGTCGCACAGGCGGCGAGCATCGTCGCAATGGCACCCGCCACGCTCATCGAAAGAATTTTGCGCGCAATGATCATGTGAAAATCCTCTCCTCTCGCATCGGCCCGAAAATCGGAATCGATTTTCGACAGGCACGAGGCGTGCATCCAAGTTTCCAGAGCGACGTGCGTCCAGATGAACACGTATCGCTGTGGTCCGCATCCCTTCAATCGCCCGATTTCCGGGCGATTGCAAGGCAGTGAGGCAGGTAGGCGGTGCTGCTATCGCACAAGGATGTTGCGGAACTGCCACGGGTCGTTCCGGTCGAGGTCTTCCGGGAACAGGCCGGGACGGTTATCGAGCGGCGTCCAGTCGGTGTAGTAGCCCTTGACCGGTCCGAGATACTGGGACTGCACTTCCAGGCACCGCCTGTAGTCCATCTCGTCGGCTTCGACGATGCCGGCCTCGGGGTTTTCCAGCGCCCAGACCATGCCCGAGAGCACCGCCGAGGTGACCTGCATGCCGGTGGCGTTCTGATAGGGCGCCAGCTTGCGGGCCTCGGCGAGCGACAGCTGCGAGCCGTACCAGTAGGCATTCTTGTCGTGGCCGTAGAGCAGCACGCCGAGTTCGTCGACGCCGTCGATCAACTCGTTCTCGTCGAGCACATGATGCACCGGCTGAGGCTTGCCGGCGGCGCCGAACATCTCGTCAAGCGACAGCATCGCGTCGTTGCAGGGATGGTAGGCATAGTGGCAGGTCGGGCGGTAATGCACCTTGCCCTTCTTGGAACGCACGGTGAAGAAATCGGCGATCGAGATCGCCTCATTGTGCGTCACCAGCAGGCCGTATTGCGCGCCGGGCGTCGGGCACCACGAGCGCACGCGCGTGTTGGCGCCCGGCTGCTCCAGATAGATAGCTGCCTTCGAGCCGTGCTTGTGCTTCTTGGCGTTCTTCGGCATCCATGTCTCATGTGTGCCCCAGCCAAGTTCCGCGGGCTGCAGGCCCTCGGAGATGAAGCCTTCGACCGACCAGGTGTTCCAGAACACATTCATCGGCTTCGGCTTCTTGGTGCGCTGGGTGTCGCGTTCGGCGATGTGGATGCCCTTGACGCCGGCCTTCTTCATCAGCTTGGCCCAGCCCTCGCGGTCGTCCTGCGCGGGCTCCGAGAATTCCAGGCCAAGATCGGTGGCGAGATTGACCAACGCCTGCTTGACGAACCACGAGACCATGCCTGGATTGGCGCCGCAGGTGGAGACCGCCGTGGCGCCGCCGGGCTTGTCGTGCTTTTCCTTGAGCAGCGACTCGCGCAGCGTGTAATTGGTGCGGCTGGCGTTGTCCGCCTTGGCGTCGAAATAGAAGCCGAGCCACGGCTCGACGACGGTGTCGATGTAGAGCACACCGAGCTTGCGGCAGAGCCGCATCAGATCCACCGAGCCGGTATCGACCGACAGGTTGATGCAAAAGCCCTGGCCGCCGCCATTGGTCAGAAGCGGGGTCAAGAGCTTTTTGTAGTTCTTCTCGGTCACCGCTTCCTGGACGAAGGCGATGCCGCGCTCGTCGAGCAGCTTGCGGTCGGTGTCGCGCGGGTCGATGACCGTCATGCGCGACTTGTCGAACTTGAAATGGCGTTCGATCAGCGGCAGCGTTCCCCGGCCGATCGAGCCGAAGCCGATCATCACGACGGGGCCGCTGATCTCACCGTAAACGGGCCAGTTTTCATTCGCCATTTTATCGAGCACTCCTTCAAAACCCAGGAAACTGGGAAAACACGCGCAAAACCGGGAATTTCTGCCCGGCGGCCATGCGCTACATCATAGATCATTGTCACAAACCAGCGAAAAGCGCCAACCAGCGGCTACGCTGCGTTGGCTACGTGGTTAAGGCCGAAACCGTGGATGAGTGGCTCTATCCGAGCCTGAGCTTGCCCATTCGCCAAGCGCACCGGTTTAACGGATTTTTGCCCTCGGCGCGGCTGTGGACGCCCGAACCACCAGTTCCACGGGCAGAACGACTTGGCGGGGCGGTTGATTGTCAAGAACCATGCGGGCGGCGAGCCTGCCTTTTCCGATCACGTCTTGCGCGACAGTCGTCAACGGAGGCGTGGTGCGTGCGGATTCGGCAGTGCCATCGAAGCCGATAACCGACACATGGCGCGGCACCTCTATGCCACGACGAACCGCCTCGTCGAGTATTGTGATCGCTTGCCAATCCGACATGGTCAGGATTGCGGTTGCTTCGGGCACATTGTCGAATACCACCGCCCCAGCAGATGGATCGCCCGGCGTCGTCTCGATGATCGGAACATCGTCGATCGACAAGTTCGCCTCCGCCAAACCCTGTTTGAAACCGTCGAGCCTTTCGTCGTCGAGTGAGAAGCCGGCTAGAAGCGGGCGCTCTGCCTGTCCGGGCATGTGCACGATCGGAGGGCCTGGAGTCCTCCGTATGGAAAGGATGGCAAAATGCCGGTGCCCTAACCCGGTCAGATGCCGGACGGCGGCGACCGCGCCACTTCTGCCGTCGATCTTTATCGAATTGATGTCGGGACCTGCGTCATTTTCGAGAATGACGAAGGGCAGGCGCCGTCGTTGTGCCGATGTTATGAGACCGATGTCCCCGCTGTGACCAAGGATGAAGCCGTCAACGAGGGCCTCGCGGATGCTGGCGAAGCGGGTATTGTCGGTGCCGTTTACAAGGCTGAGCGTCGTTCCGGCCTCGTCGCAGGCGAGCGAAACGCCCAGCACCAACTCGCGGCCATAGGGGCTTCTCATCACCTCGGCGATGGCGTAGGCGCCAGGTGGCATGAACCCGATGGCATTGAACTTGCCATCCCGCAGCAATCGTCCTTTCGGGTCGGGGCCGCCAAATCCGAGCGCTCTCGCGGCCGCTTCAACACGTTGGCGCAATTCAGGCCTGACCAGTTCCGGCCGGTTGAAGACGTTGGAAACAGTGCCCCGGGAGACACCGGCAGCCTTGCCCACATCGGCTAGCGTTGGCATTGTGATTCACCCATTTCCCTTCAGTTAGACCATTTTTTTGGAGCGCTCCAAGAATTTCGTTGACTCGAAAGTGAAAAAGGCGGATCGTATCACTTGGAGCGCTCCAAGTAAACATATCTGGTATATTTCGCGTCTGAAACAACGGAGATTGTCAAAAGGCTTGGTCACAGCGGCGGCCATGCCCAAGGAGAGAGTCATGGCAGAAACCAATGTTTTTCCAGCCTCGCTTGTCGGTAAGTCTTTCGACTGCGTTTTCGGCCCGTTCGTACCCCGGCTGACGTTTTTCTCGCCGGAGGAATTGCATGTGCAGGCGTCGATCGGTGCCACCGAAATTGACGAGATGGTCAAGATCGACATGACCAGCGTACGCCCGAACCTCGTTCTCATGAGCTGGACGGAGCAGAGCGGCAACTTCATCGTGCAGTTGCAGGATCATGAAAACGGGATCGTCCATAATTATGCGCGTCTGGCCGATGGGCAGCTCTTCTGTGCCCAAGGTGCCATTCAATCCGTTGCGGTGGCGTGACACTGCCGCGTCTTGGCCCGGCCGACCGCGTGCGGCCGGACTCCGATCTGCTGAAGTGCCTGTCATCGATTTCCCTAATGGAGGAGGAAAGTGCGATGGAACTCGCTTACGACAGTCATCTGCTTGCCCGAATTCTGTTGAGCGTCGCGACCGTGGGCTACGGTGTGGTGACGATCAAAGCCGACCTCAACGCCACCCACGCCACCAATCCGCTGTGGACCCCGCACGCCCGGTTTCACGTCGTTTGGCAGGTGCTGAGCTACACCGGAGTTGCGCTGATTGCGCTGGGGCTTATCTGGATCGAGGGGCCACTCGAAGCCGAGCGGCTCTATCTCGCAGGGGGATTGGGCGTCGCTATGTACGGAGCGTTCTTCGTGGCAATGGTCTCACGACCGATTTATGGCGGCGTGCTCTACGACGAGAACGGCTATCTGCCATTCCGACCGCCGTTCGGACCGGCGGGTTGGCGGTGGGATGTCAACGTCACCGTCTTTAGCGCGATGTCCGCGATCCTGCTGCTGGGCCTAGCCGCGATTTAGGACAGCGCCAGCGCCCCGAGCCGGTCGACTAGCCGATCGCGGTCTGATGTCAGGCCCTTGTAGTCGAGCTGCGCGAGATCGAGCGCCTTGAGCTGGGCGGCGAAAGACGCCGCGAGCTTCGCCCGATCAGGGTGCCTGGCCAGCACGGCGAGCGGGTCGAGATGGATGCGGATGGTGAACAGGATATCGCGTGAAACAGGCAGTTTGCGCAGGGTTTGCCGCTCGACGCGGATGAAGGCATGGGCGTCGATGTCGCCATCGGGAAAGCGCGACGGCCGATTTGTAGCGCGGTCGATGCGCTGCAGGTCGGAAAGCGGATGGTAGAGCGCGTTATCGGACTGGATCGACCAGTTGTAGCGCTCGACGGCCTGCCCCTGGAGGCCATCGAACATCCGGTTGATGAGTTCCGCCGGACGCGTGCCCGGGCCGAAACCCGGCACCGGCGCGTGGATGTCCTGCAGCGGCTTGCCAAATTTTTCCAGGAGCGACCAGGACGAGGGAAAGCAAAGCGAGCCGGCAACCAGCCGCCAGCCGCTGTCACTGCTGCGCATCAGGATGAGGTCTTCCTGGACGAGCTGTGAGGCCTTGGCCAGCGGCGCATCGGCAAGGGAAGCAGGCAGACGGTTCGCCGCGCCCGCCACCTCGACGCCTGATCCGCCGAGCCGATGGGTTTCGGGGAACCTCTCCAAGAGATGCGCAGCGAGCAAGTCGAGCACCTCCTGCTGAGCGTCCCGCGTGCCGTCCTCCTCGACAAAAACCCGCTCGGGGATTTCGGCATAGAGCCGGTACTTCTCGGCGAGATACGGCAGCAGATGGTCGTCGATCTCGATCCAGTCCGCCGGATCGAGCGGCTTCAGCCCGATGCTGAAGAGTTTCGACGAGCCGTCATAGGGCGTGTGGGTGGGCAAAGAGGTCATGCTTCAGATCAGTCTCGCAGGGATTAGTCCGCGCAGCGAATTGCCGACAAAAAGTGCTTTGGCCGACTTCAGGTCGCTGTAGCTGTAGACGGCTTCACGGGCGCGGCCTTCATCCAGAAGCTGCGCGCGCAATACACCAGGCAGCAGGCCGCAGTCGAGCCGGGGTGTGGCCAGCACGCCGTCGCCGAGATCGGCAAAGACATTGGTGATCGTGCCTTCACAGATCTCGCCGCGCTCGTTGGCCATAAGCACCTCGTCGGTCTGGGTGACGAGATATTCGGCGCGGGCATGCGTGTAGAGCTGTCGTCGGCTGGTCTTGTGGCGCAGCAGCGTGTCGTGCGAATCGAGCCTCGTCCGCGCCAGCCGCAGCGTCCAGACCTTGTCGGCGGCGAGCGGTTCATAAGGCTGCGCCGAGGCCGCCACCTTACCATCATGCGACAGGACGAGCCGCGTGCGCATGGCAACGCCGGAACCGCTGACCGCGCTGCTCAGCGCCTCGCCGACCGTGCCTGGATCACAGCGGAAGCCGAGCTCAGCCGCCGAGCCGTAGAGGCGCGCAAGATGGCGATCGAAGCGCAGGAAGCCCGGGCGGGGTTCCCAGCGCATGGTCTCGATCAACTGAAAGTCGGCGGTGTTCCCGTCGCGAAGCGCGCTTTCAGCAGACACTCCTGATACTCCTCCTGCGCCGTCGAATCGAAGACGACGCCGCCTCCGACATTGTAGACGGCCTCGCCGCCCGAAAAGAGCGAGATGGTGCGGATCGCCACGGAAAAGCGCATCGGGCCGCCGGGCGCGATCCAGCCTATGGCGCCGCAATAGGCATCGCGGGGCGTGCCTTCCAGATCGCGCAGGATCTCCATGGCACGGATCTTAGGCGCGCCGGTAATCGAACCGCAAGGAAACAGCGCCGCGAAGATCTGGCGGATAGAGAGACCCGGCAGCAGTCTGGCCCTGACGTCGCTTACCATCTGGTGCACGGTCGGGTAGGTCTCGATGCGGAACAGCGCCGGCACGTCCAGCGTGCCCACCTCGCTGATCAGCGAGATATCGTTGCGCAGGAGATCGACGATCATCCGGTTTTCGGCCTGGTTCTTCTCGTCATTGCGCAGGAAGATCTTCTGCCGTTCGTCCTCGGCTTTGGTGGCGCCGCGCGGCGCCGTTCCCTTCATCGGATGCGTCTCGATCATGCCCTCGGCGTCGATCTCGAAGAACAGTTCAGGCGAGCGCGACAGCACGATGGGTTCACCGAGCGCGATCAGCGCGCCGTATTTCACCGGCTGACGTTCAGTCAATGCATTGAAGGCGGCCAGCGGCTCGCCCGACCACTGCGCATGCACGGGAAAGGTCAAATTGCCCTGGTAGCAATCACCTTGCCGGATGTGCTGGTGCAGCCGCGAGAAGCGTTTTTCATAATCCTCGGGCGACCACGTCGCACGGGCGTCGAAGATCGGGCCGTTGGTCGCCGTGGTGTCGCGCGGCGGCACCGCCTCTTCGACCGGGGCATCGAAAACCCCAAGGCACACGAGTGGGGAGCGGCGTCCGTTAGGCAGCAGGGGAACGAGCTTGGGTTCGAGCAGGTAGCCCGCCTCATACGAGAAATAGCCGGCAAGCCATTTGCCTGCATCATGCGCGGCTTGTGCTGCTTCCAGAGCCGGCCCGAAATCCCCTGCTTCGTGCGCCACGATAATATCGGCCGGCCGGTCGAAAACGAGCTGGCGCGCGCTTTTGTCATTGCGAAAAATTGCGGCGGGCAGGGACATGGGCACCGAATGCTGCGGTCAATGAAGCCATCAACCGCTCTATATGGGGTGCCGCCCGCGCGCAATCGAGGGAACGGCACGCTGCCTCTTAAAGCCGACCTTAGGGCCAACTCAGGAACCAAGAGCAAACGGCGGCGCCGATATGGCGCCGCCGCTTGCAATCTTCAATATTCGCCAGCGATCAGCTGTTGCCGGTGGTTCCGGCTGTTGGAAACTGCTTGGCGAATTCCTTCTCGTTGCCGGAGGCGAGCAGCTTGGCCTGCTCGATCCAGCGTTCGCGCGCGATACGGCCGTCGAAATTCATGACGTCCTCGATCCGTTTGATATCGGCCGCGGTCCAGGACGCGATCTGGGCGAAGTTGGTGACGCCTTGCGCCTTGAGCAGCTTCTCGTTGACCGGACCGATACCGATCAGCCGGCGCAGATTGTCGGGCTTGCCGGATGCTGGGCCGGCTGCTGGCTTGGCTGTTGTTGCAGGCTTGCTCGTCGCGGATTTGGCTGGAGCCGAGGCTTTGGTGGCGGCGGGTTTCGCCGCCGGCTTGGCAGAGACCGCCTTGGCAGAGACCGGCTTGGCAGAGACCGCTTTCGCAGCGGCGGCCGGTTTAGCCGGCGCGGGCTTTGTGGCGGCGGATTTGGCCGGCGCGAGGGTCGACATCAGGGCCGCCGGCGCCTGGCTTGCCGGCTTTGCCGCGCTGCTTCCGGCGGCAGGTGCGGCCGGCGCGTCGCGCAGCCGGCGCTCGAGGTCGGCGCGGGTCTTGCCGCATGCATCGAGTTCGCCGGTCAGGCGGTCGCTGTCGGTGCGCAGCCTGTCGCGTTCGCTGCGTGTACGGTCGAGGTCGCCGCGCAAGCTGTCGAGTTCACCGCGCAGGCGCCCCCAAAGGAACCAACCGACCAACACGCCTATCAGGAACGCCAGGACCACGTAGAAAAAAGTGCCCATTGTCTCTCTCCAGTCAGATCCGTCTGCCGTGGGTCATGACCTTCGGCGAAGGACTACTCTTGGTGGTTCCGCGGTAAGCAGAACAGCCGGCTTCGGTTCGAGCTGCGGCGATCGGCTTTGCTTGCCCATGGCCAACGGCCGTTGTCGCGTTCGCCTGAGCGCCACGGCCGGCTGAGATTTCTCCTCGCCGATCCGCATGCGCTCCGGCTGAGCTTGGAGCGAAGGCTATCATAGAGCTTGTGGAAAGCTATCGGAAAACTTCGGTGGAGAGTACTTCAAGAACAGATATTTAGGGCGATAGTAGAGCTGTCCCAACATGCATTCCGGCTAAACTGTTAGAGCGACGCCTGAGGGACGCATCTCAGGTGTCGAGCGCTTCCAGCTCGTCGATCAGGCCACTGATGACGCCAAGTCCGATCTGCCAGAAGGCGGGATCGGTGGCGTCGAGCCCGAAGGGCGCCAGAAGCTCGGAATGATGCTTGGTGCCCCCGGCGCGCAGCATTTCGAAATACTTGTCCTGAAAGCCGCGCTCGGCGTTCTGGTAAACCGCGTAGAGCGAGTTCACCAGGCAGTCACCGAAAGCATAGGCATAGACATAGAAGGGCGAATGGATGAAGTGCGGGATGTAGGTCCAGAACACCTCGTAGCCTTCGCGCAGTTTGATAGCGGGACCCAGACTTTCGGCCTGCACTTCGAGCCAGAACTGACCGAGCCTGTCGGAGGTCAGTTCGCCGTTCTTGCGTTCGGCATGCACCTTGCGCTCGAATTCATAGAAGGCGATCTGGCGCACGACCGTGTTGATCATGTCCTCGACCTTCTGGGCGAGCATGGCCTTGCGCTCGCGCCGGTCGGTGGTCTGGTCGAGCAGCGAGCGGAAGGTCAGCATCTCGCCGAAGACCGATGCCGTCTCGGCCAGCGTCAGCGGCGTCGAGGCCATCAGTGCGCCCTGGCCGCCGGCCAGCACCTGATGCACCCCATGGCCAAGCTCGTGCGCCAGCGTCATCACATCGCGCGGCTTGCCCATGTAGTTGAGCAGGACATAGGGATGCGCCGACGGCACGGTCGGATGCGCGAAGGCGCCAGGCGACTTGCCGGGCCGCACCGGCGCGTCGATCCAGTTGCGGTCGAAGAAGGTTCGCGCGATCTCGGCCATGTCGGGCGAAAAGCGCTGATAGGCGGACAGCACCGTGTTCCTGGCCTCGTCCCAGCCGATGATCGCCTGGGGCGTATCCGGCAACGGCGCGTTGCGGTCCCAGTGGTTCATCACCTCCATGCCCAGCCAGCGCGCCTTCATCGCGTAATAGCGGTGCGACAGGCGCGGATAGGCATCGCGAACGGCGGAAGCAAGGGCGTCCACCACGCTGCGCTCGACCCGGTTTGCGAGATGGCGTGAATCGGCGATGTCCTCGAAGCCGCGCCAGCGGTCGGATATTTCCTTGTCCTTGGCCAGCGTGTTGGTGATCAGCGTGAAGGTGCGCAAATTTTTGCGGAAGGTCGTGGCCAGCGCCTCGGACGCCCGGCGGCGCACCCCGCCGTCGGCGTCCTGCAAACGGTTCAGCGCCGGCTCCAGCGTCAGTTCCTCGCCGTCGATGTCGAAGCGAAGGTCGGTCATCGTCTCGTCGAACAGGCGGTTCCAGGCGCCGCGTCCGGTGATCGACTTTTCGTGGAAGAGCTGCTCGACGCGGTCCTCGAGCTGGTAGGGCTTGTCCTTGCGCAGATCGAGCACCCACGGCCGGTAGTGACCGAAGGCGGGATCGCCGACGAGCGCGCCTTCGATCGACGCATCGTCGATCAGGTTGAGTTCGAGCGCGAAGAACAGAAGGTGCGCGCTGGCGTCGGTCATCTTCTCCTGGACGTCGCCATAGAGCTTGGCGCGCTGGGGATCAGCGGTGTTTCCGGCATAAACCAGTCCCGCATAGGAGACGATGCGGCCGATCAGTTCCTCCAGCGCCTCGTAGGCGACAAGCGCCTCGCCCAGCCTGCCGGCGCTGCCGCGCCCGGCCTCGGCGGCCAGTGTGCCCTTCCAGCGGTTCTCGAAGGTGGTCGCATCAGTCGCGGCCTTGGCGATGTCGCGCTTCAGTTCTGGCGCGTCCATGCCGGCATAGAGGTCGGCAAGGTTCCATTCCGGCAGGTCGCCCAGCTCGGCCGCGCCCTGACCGGACGCCGGCGCCGTCAGCCGCCGTGCGGAAACCATGTGCCCAGAATCCTTATGCATTGCCGACACCTTCCGTGGCCAAGGTTCGAGGGGAAACGAGAAGCCGGTCAAATCCTAAGGAATTCATTCACCGGGTTTTTTGAAACCTTATTTAGAACCCTATGCCAAGATGGTCCACAGGGCAGAATTCCTCGGGCGGGCAGTCATACCAGTCATGACAGGTTCCATACTCATAGTCGATGACGATCCGGTGCAACGCCGGCTGCTCGAAGCGGCGGTGACGCGGTTCGGCTACAGCGCAATCGTCGTCGACGGCGGCGCGGCCGCTCTCGATATCCTCGATGGACCCGGCGCCCGCGAGGTGTCGGTGGTCATCCTCGATCTGGTCATGCCCGGTCTCGACGGTATCGGCGTGCTGAAGGCGATGCGCGAACGCGACATCAACGTGCCGACCATCGTGCAGACCGCGCAGGGCGGCATCGAGACCGTGGTTTCGGCGATGCGTCATGGCGCCTTCGATTTCGTCGTCAAGCCGGCGTCTCCCGACAGGCTGCAGGCGTCGATCGGCAATGCGCTCAAGGTCGAGGCCGTCGAGGGCGAGGTCAAGCGCACGTCGCGCCGGCGCGGCGGCCTCCTGACCTTCAAGGACATGATCACGCACAGCCCGGCCATGGACAGGGTGATCCGCCTTGGCCAGAAAGCGGCGGCATCCAACATCCCGATCCTGATCGAGGGCGAGTCCGGCGTCGGCAAGGAACTGGTGGCGCGCGCCATCCAGGGCAGTGGCGACCGCCGTTCGAAACCCTTCGTCACGGTCAATTGCGGCGCCATCCCCGACAATCTGGTCGAATCGATCCTGTTCGGCCATGAGAAGGGCTCGTTCACCGGCGCCACCGACAAGCACACGGGCAAGTTCGTCGAAGCGCATTCGGGCACACTGTTCCTCGACGAGATCGGCGACCTGCCGCTCGACGTGCAGGTCAAGCTGTTGCGCGCGGTCCAGGACGGCGAGGTCGACCCGGTCGGCGGACGCTCGACCGTCAGGGTCGACATCAGGCTGATTTCGGCGACGCACCGCAACCTCCTGCAGCAGGTCAAGGACGGCAAGTTCCGCGAGGATCTGTTCTATCGGCTGAACGTCTACCCGATCTTCGTGCCGCCGCTGCGCGACCGCCGCGACGACATCCCCTATTTGGTCACCCATTTCATGGAGAAGGTGGCGCCGGCCGACCCGCACCGTCGCCTGCAGGGTATTTCGGCGGCAGCGCTCGCCGTGCTGCAGGCCTATGACTGGCCTGGAAACATCCGGCAGCTCGAAAATGCCGTCTTCAGGGCCTCGGTGCTTTGCGAAGGCGATGTGCTTTCCGCCGAGGACTTCCCGCAGATACGGGCGCAAGTGGAAGGCACCGTCAACCTGGATATGGACGGCGATGCGCCGGCGCCCTCCCAGTCTTTGCAGGAGCGCGATGACGAAGCCTTGCCCGGCGAGGGCGGCCCAGCAATCGCGTTCGATCCGCCGGCAAGGCTGCAGCCTCGCTTCGGCACGTTGCGGGCGCTCGACGAGCGCGGCAATGTGCGGGCACTTGCCGATGTCGAACTCGAGATGATCAAGCTTGCCATCGATCACTACAACGGACAGATGAGCGAAGTCGCCCGCCGACTCGGCATCGGCCGCTCGACGCTCTATCGCAAGCTCAAGGAACACGGCATCGATCCGGAGACAGGCCGCGTGGACCGCCTCGCCTCCTAGGGCGATGCCAGGCTGAGCTTCGGCCCGGAATCCGGCTTTGCCACAAGGCCGGCGCCAGCTTGCAATGCCATAACAGCCCTTGTATCGCCGTTTCAGCGGCATTGTGGCTGTGTCATGGACAGCTCTGTTCACGCATTAAGGCTAACGGTAACAGATCGTGTTCGGGCCGAAGGCGAAAATCTGATCTAAACCAGCGGTTTACCAAGAAACCTTGTGAACAATTTTTGACGGGATATCGCCACGGTGTTACCGCATTTCGGCTTCAATAAGCGATGATTAACCATTAGGATCGATATTCGGGTGTGCTAATGCCACATCCGTTTGGACAAATCCGGGGACAAACGGCAGCCTGCAAGGCCTTTTGATTTGAACAGAATCGAACGACACACAAACAGGCGGCACCATCATTTGAGCGTCTGGCCGAAGTGGCTGGCAGTGTTGGTTGTCGCTTTTGGTTTTGTTGCCGCGGCTGCGAGCGGAGCCAGCGCCGAAACACGGTCGCTGAAGCTTTATCATCTCCACACCCATGAGAAGGCCGAGATCGTCTACAAGCGCAACGGCCGCTACGTTCCCGAGGGTCTCAGGAAGATCAACATCATTTTGCGCGACTGGCGTCGCAACGAGCCGACCAAGATGGATCCGCGTCTGCTGGATCTGGTCTGGGAGGCATATCGGGAAGCAGGTGCCACGGACTACATCCAGGTCGTCTGCGGCTATCGTTCGCCGTCGACGAACTCGATGCTGCGCGGCCGCAGCAGGGGCGTCGCCGAGAAGAGCCAGCACATGCTCGGCAAGGCGATGGATTTTTACATCCCCGGCGTGCCGCTGAAGAAGCTGCGTAACATCGGTCTCAAGATGCAGGGCGGCGGCGTCGGCTACTATCCGTCATCCGGTTCGCCGTTCGTCCACATGGATGTCGGCAATGTGCGCCATTGGCCGGGTATCAGCCGGCAGGAACTGGTCAGCCTGTTCCCCAATGGCAAGACGCTGCATGTGCCGAGCGACGGCAGGCCGCTGCCCGGCTTTGAGCAGGCGCTCGCCTCCTACAAGGCGCGCAAGGGTTCAGGCTCGCCGGCCATCGAGATGGCCAGTGCTGGCGGCAGCAGCAAGAAGTCAGGTGGCTTCCTGTCGGCTTTCTTTGGCGGCGGCGGCGACGACGAGGCCGACGACAGCGCCGATGTCCAGACCGCTTCGGCCGCCCCCCCGCCCAAGGCGAGAAACCTGAAGCCGGCAGCAGCAGCCAAGACCAGCAACCTCCCGGGCATTGCCATCGTGGCGCCGGAGAATGCGCGGCGCGCCGAGATTCCGCAGGTGACCGAGCAGCAGGCTCCGGAGCCGGAAGAGGACACGCCGGAGACGATCATCGCGGCATTGCCGGCCCGAAGCATTCCGCTGCCGGATTTCGCACCGCGGCCGAAAGCCGATGTCGGCGCTCAGCAGCCTGAGAACGTTCCTTTTGCGATGGCGGAGGCGACAGCCACCACCGAGCAGGCCGTGGCGACCGCGCATGCGCCGGCGAGCGTTCCTTTCGGCTTGGCCGATGCAACGGCTTCGGCTAATCCGGCCCAGATCGCGGTCAACAACATACCGTTGCCGACATGGCGTCCCGACAATTCGCTGCCGGCCGCTCTGGCTGCGCCGCCCAGCAAGGATGTGCTGATGGCGCTGGCCGAGACGGCTGATCAAGGCAAGACCGCGACCGATGCGTTCTCGGTGCTGCCGACGGCGCGGCCCGAGATGGCCAGGCCGGATGCGGTCAAGGCCGTGCTCGACGAGGCCAATGCACAGGTCGGTGCGGCCGATTACCAGCTTGCTTCCTTGTCCGGATCCGAGCCGCGTTCGGCGTTCAACGATCCGGGCACCAACGCCGCATCGCCGCGCGATGCTGTCGTTGCCCGTCCGGCCGGTTCCGATCCGGCCGCCGCGATCGGCGCCGGCGTCAAGACGACCCGCAAGGAATCGAGAGCCACCGCCCGCGACCTGAAGCCAGGCCCCAAGGCCACGGTGGTTGCAGCCGCACCGCAGGCCGCCCGCTGGGCATTGACCAGCGGCGAGCATGTCGCCACCGTTTCAAGCGCGACGACGGCGCCGGGCTACGCCTACAGCATCGTGCACACGCCGCCGAGCGAGGTCTACACGGCCGGCTTCCAGCCGAGCAGCCAGGTGGCCGATGCCAATCGCTTCACCGGCAACGCCGTCAAGTTCATGTCGGTGGCCCGCTTCCAGACCAAGTGACGGCAAATCAATCGACAAAGCCGCGCCGGGCAACCAGCGCGGCTTTTTGTTGTTCAGCGAACCGGGCCAGCCCGCACGGTCACGCGCGGCTGAACTTCTCGTGAAGCCGGAACGGTCGGCCTATTCCCCGGGTTAATGTAGGTTCGTTCAAACCCGGGGAGATCCATGAAGAACATCCTATTGGCATCGGTCATCGCATTGGCAACCGCTTCGGCGGCCATCGCCCCTACGCAGGCCGAGACCATTGTCGTCAAGACTCATGACCGTATGCACATGAAGAAGCATTGCCGGACCAAGGTGGTCACAAGCTGGAAGCATCACCACAGGGTGGTTGAAAAGGTTCGGGTCTGTAGCTGATCCGGTTCGGAGCCGATTTGGCAAACCCGGTCGACGCGAGTCGGCCGGGTTTTTTCGTGCCGTGGCCGAAGCCTTATTTCGCAAGCTTGCTCGCCGCGCGCGCCAGGGCTTCGATCTCGTCCCACTTGCCGGCCTTGACGAGGTCGTCGGGCGCCACCCAGGAACCGCCGACGCAGACCACGTTGGGCAGGCTTAGATAGTCAGCCGCGTTCTTGGCCGAGATGCCGCCGGTCGGGCAGAATTTCACATCGGCGAGCGGTGAGGCGAAGGCCTTCAGCGAAGCGATGCCGCCCGACTGCTCGGCCGGGAAGAATTTCAGGAAGCGCAAGCCGGCTTCCCGCGCGGCCATGATCTCGCCGGGTGTGATGGCGCCGGGCAGCAACGGAACATCGCTGCCGGCGGCTGCCGACAGAAGCTCGCGGGTGATGCCGGGGCTGACGATGAAGCGCGAGCCCGCGGCAGCCGCCTCTTCGAACTGCCTGGCATCGAGAATGGTGCCGGCGCCGACGATGGCGTCCTCGACTTCACCAGCGACCCGCCGGATCGCTTCCAGCGCATCGGCGGTCCTCAGCGTGATCTCGATTGCCGGCAGGCCGCCGCGCGCCAGCGCGCGCGCCAGCGGCACGGCATTGGCGACATCAGAGATCTTCAGCACCGGGATGACCGGCTGGCCGTTGAGGAGCGACAGGAGTTTTTCGGTCTTGCTGGGCATGTGTCTCTCCGTGGCGTGGGACAATTCAACCGATTAGCAGAAGGCCGTTTTCCTGTCCACGAAACCGGCCGTGTCGCGATGTCACGCGTCGCCCATGCTCGCCAGGCTTAGCTCACAAAGGCGGCTGTCAGCTCGGCGGTGTCGGCAGTTTTGTTTCAGGATAGGAATTTTTTCTTGACTCCCTGACCTCAGCTATGGTACAAATTCGCCCATGGTGCAGATTTGCGCCAGTGACCTCCGAACAGGATGCTTGCTCTGCCTTGAATCGGCTTTCGTGAGCGTTTAGTGGCTTCGGCAATGACATCCCTTCCGCCCTTCCGCGTCGCAGCGCTCTACCGGTTTGCCCGGCTCGACGCTTTCGAGGAACTGCGCGCGCCGCTCGCCGCCTTCTGCTGTGGGCGCGGCATCAAGGGCACGCTGCTTCTGGCGCATGAAGGCATCAACGGCACCGTCGCCGGCAGCGAGACGGCAATTGCCGAACTGATCCTGTACCTTGAAGCCATCGAAGGGCTGGCTGGCCTCGAGGTCAAGTACAGCGCAGCCGCGGACATGCCGTTCCACCGCATGAAGGTGCGGCTGAAGCGCGAGATCGTTACCATGGGTGTCGATGACATCGATCCTTCGAAAAGTGCCGGCACCTATGTCGCGCCGGCCGACTGGAACGCGCTGATTTCGCAGCCTGACACTGTCATCATCGACACGCGCAACGCCTACGAGGTGTCGATTGGCACATTCAGGGGTGCGATCGACCCGGCCACCGCAAGCTTTCGCGAGTTCCCGGCCTGGGTGGAGGCGCACCGGGGGGAGTTCGAAGGCCGCAAGGTGGCGATGTTCTGCACCGGCGGCATACGCTGCGAAAAGGCAACCGCCTATGTCAAATCGCTCGGCTTCGAGGACGTCTTTCATCTCAAGGGCGGCATCCTCAAATACCTCGAAGAGGTTCCGGCCGAACAGAGCCTCTGGCAAGGCGAATGCTTCGTCTTCGACGAGCGCGTTTCGGTGTCGCACGGCCTCGCCGAGGGCAAAGCGGAACTGTGCCGCGCCTGCCGCCGCCCGCTGACGCCGGGCGACCTGACGTCGCCCAAATTCGCCGCCGGTATTTCCTGCCCGCATTGCTTCGATGCGCGTTCGGACGAGGACCGCCAGCGTTATGCCGAGCGCCAGCGCCAGGTCGAGCTTGCGCAGGCGCGGGGCAGAGAGCCGCATATCGGCTCCTGATCCAGGCATCGAGCTGCTGCAAAGCGGCCGCTGTCATTGCAATGTCAAGTTTCGGGACCTACGTCTTCGACGTCCGAAACCTGCCCGTTCGGCCGGGCAAAGCCTGGAGGCACTGAATGTTCGATCCCAAGAAGCTTCTCGACGATCTGCTCGGCTCGCAAATCCCCGGCACCAGCGGCACCGTTCGCGACAAGGCGGGGCAGGCCGTGCAGATGGCCAAGGACAATCCGCTGGCCGCCGGCGCACTGGCCGCCGTGCTGCTTGGAACTGGTGCCGGTCGTAACGTGACGGGCGCCGCGGTGAAGCTTGGCGGACTTGCTGCCATCGGCGGCCTCGCCTACAAGGCCTACCAGAACTACAAGGCCGGCAACGCACCCGCCGAAGCACCGGCGGCCGGCGAGCCGGAATTGCTGCCGCCGCCCAAGGACACCGCCTTCCACCCGTCGCAGGCGCCGCAAGGCGAGGACGAATTCACGCTGACCCTGATACGGGCGATGATCTCGGCGGCGAAGGCCGATGGCCATATCGACGATGAAGAGCGCCAGAAGATCGCCGGCAAGCTCAGCCTGGCCGGCATAGACTCCGATGCCGAAAAGTTCCTGATGGCGGAGCTGGCAAGCCCGCTCGACCTCGACACGCTGGTGGCCGGCGCCAAGACCGACGCGCAGAAGCTCGAACTCTACACGGCATCGCGCCTGACCATCGATCCCGACACCCGCGCCGAGCGTGGCTATCTCGACCTGCTTGCAGGCCGGCTCGGCCTGCCGGACGCGCTGGTCGACCATGTCGAGGCAACGGTTTCGGCGGCCAAGGTGCCGGCCAAGGCAGGGACGTCACCCAATCCGCGCTGGTAGGCCAAAACGGCACAGGAGGCACTTTCCGGGTTAACCTCTCGTTAACCCAGCAAGCGCATCATTCAACACAGTCGGATCGGCTTTTCCTCCTCCCAAGCCCGGTTCAGATCAGGGGCGGTCGCCAATGGCCGCCCTTTTTGTCGGCCCCGATCGGATGGACACGCTTGCCATCGCCGCCGTCATTTGCGATGCCTTCCTTTTTCGAGCCAAAACCCGAAAATCAGTCGAGCAAGCGCAGCTCTGCCGGAGGACAACAGCCATGACCGAGCAAAGAACCGCCATCGTCACCGGGGCCGGCACGGGCATCGGCAAGAGCGTCGCCACGGCGCTGCTCAAGAACGGCTGGAACACGGTATTTTGCGGGCGCCGCAAGTCGGTGCTGGACGCTGCGGTCGCCGAGGCCGGCCGCACCGACGCCAAGGCCTTGGCGGTAGCCTGCGATATCAGCAAGGCAGGCGAGGTCGACGATCTGTTCGAGACCGTGGCGGCGGCCTTCGGCCGTGTCGACCTGCTCTTCAACAATGCCGGCATGGGCTACAAATCGGCGCCGATCGACGAGATACCGGTCGAAGTGTGGAACGATATCGTCGGCGTCAATCTCACCGGTTCGTTCCTGTGTGCCCGTGCCGCCTTTGGCGCCATGCGCAAGCAGAAGCCGATGGGTGGCCGCATCATCAACAACGGTTCGGTGTCTGCCTATACGCCGCGCCCGGGCTCGGTGCCCTACACGGCGACCAAGCATGCCATCACCGGGCTGACCAAGACGCTGGCGCTCGACGGCCGGCCCTATGACATCGCCTGCGGCCAGATCGACATCGGCAATGCGCTGACCGATATGGCGCAGCCGATGACGGTCGGCGTGCCGCAGGCCAACGGCTCGATATCAGCCGAAGCGGTGATGGATGTTCAGCGCGTCGCCGACGCCGTCGTCCATATGGCCAGCCTGCCGCTCGAGGCCAACGTGCTGTTCATGACCGTCATGGCGACCAAGATGCCGTTTGTCGGGCGTGGGTAGTTATTCTCCCGGTAGCTCTGCGCCGGGTAGATAGAGCGCGATAGGACGGATCTCGTACACGGCGGTCGGATTGACGCGACGAAACTCGCGCGCGATAGCGATGGCATCGTCCCGCGTCGGGCAGTCGACGACATAGAGGCCGAGAAGCTGTTCCTTGGTTTCGGCGAAGGGGCCGTCGACGATCATGCCGTCGCGCAAGGTGCAGGCCGATTGTGTCGCGTCAAGCCGCGCCGACGGCCCAAGGCTGCCGTCGGCATAGAGCCCTTGATGGATCTTGAGCAAGTCAGCCATCAGCGCCGTATCTTCCTGCGGCGTCAGCGCTTTGATTGCGTCTTCCACATGATAGGCAAGGATTGCATAGAACATCCGATGTCACCCCACTTCGATCCTGATCCGAGGACCGTAGCCGTTCTCGACATGCACGCCCAGTCTTGGCCGCGCGCCTCCGGACGGCTCATGACACCGTGATGCCACAGCCGCAATTGTCCGGAAGAGGACAGCGGGCCGCTTTCAAGCTTACTTCGCCAGGAAGGCCCCGATCCGTTCCAGCGCCCGCAAGATGTTCTCCTCGGAATTGGCGTAGGAGAGCCTGATATAGCCTTCGCCGAGAATGCCGAAATCGGGACCGCCGATCAGCGCCACACCGGCATCGTCGAGCAGCGCCGAGGCCAGCTTCTTGGCCTTCCAGCCGGTCTTCGAGACGTTGGGGAAAGCGTAGAACGCGCCCTTGGGCGTGATGCAGGAGATGTCAGGCAGGGCGTTCAGTCCCTCGACGACGATCTTCCGGCGGCGGTCGAAGGCGCGCATCATATTGGCGACATCGTCCTGCGGGCCGTCGATTGCCGCGATGCCGGCGAATTGGCTCGGCGCGTTGACGCAGGACCAGCAGTTGACAGCCAGCTTGCGCACCTTGTCGTAGAGATGGGCGCCCTTGTCGCCATTCGGCCAGATCGACCAACCCATGCGCCAGCCGGTCATCGCCCAGGTTTTCGACCAGCCATTGAGCACGATCAGCCGGTCGCGGATCTCGGGAAAGCCGAGCAGCGAGCAATGCGTCTCGCCATCATAGGTCATGACGTCGTAGATCTCGTCGGAGAGGATGGCGACGTGCGGATGCGCCTCCAACCCCTTGACCAGTTTCTCGATCTCGGCACGCGGCGTGACGCCGCCGGTCGGATTTGCGGGTGAGTTGAGGATCAGCAGCCTGGTCTTCGAGGTGATCAAGGCCAGCGTCTCCTCGGCGGAGAAGGCAAAGCCGTTCTCCTCGCGCATCGGCACCGGAATAGGCGCCGCACCGGTGAACTCGATCATCGAGCGATAGATGGGGAAGCCCGGATCGGGATAGAGGATTTCGGCGCCAGGTTCGCCGAACATCAGGATCGCCGCGAACATGGTCGGCTTGCCGCCGGGCAGGATCATCACCGTTTCGGGCGATACTTCGACACCGGTGGTGGTCAGCGTGCGCCGCACCACCGCCTCGCGCGTCGCCAGCAAGCCGTTGGCCGGCGTGTAGCCGTGGTGACCGTCGCGCAACGCCTTGATCGCCGCCTCGACGATGTGCTGCGGCGTCTTGAAGTCCGGCTGGCCGATGCCGAGATTGACGATGTCCCGACCTTGGCTTGCAAGGGCTGTCGCCCGCGCCAGCACCGCGAATGCATTTTCCTCGCCGAGACGGTCGAAGGCCGAAATCGTGTGGAGCATTTTTCCCGTCCGTGTGGTTCTTGCTGTTGGGTCGCGTTTTTGTGAGCTTCGGCTGGCAAAAGTCAAACGGATTGGAGCTTTCGGTGTCGGAAAATCTCAGGGATTGGCAACCGCGCCCGCGGCCTGAACGCAAGACCATCGACGGAAGCACTGTCCGGCTTGAGCCGCTGAGTGCTGCAAAACACGGCGATGGCCTCTATGAAGCATCCTCCGTGTCCGACATCGACGGCCGCTTCGCCTGGCTGCCGGACTTCCCGCCGGAGACCCGCGCCGCCTTCCAGCCATGGCTGGACAAGGTCGAGGCCAGCGAGGATCCGCTGTTCTTCACCGTCATCGACAAAGCCAGCGGCAAGGTCGCCGGACGCCAGACGCTGATGCGCATCGATCCGGCTTACGGCGTCATCGAGATCGGCAACATCTATTGGGGACCGCTCATCTCGCGCAAGCCGGGAGCAACCGAAGCGCAGTTCCTGTTCATGAAATACATCTTCGACGAACTCGGCTACCGCCGCTACGAATGGAAGTGCAACAACCGCAACGAGCCGTCGAAGCGGGCGGCCGAACGGTTCGGCTTCAAGTTCGAAGGCATTTTCCGCCAGCATCTGATCGTCAAGGGTGAAAACCGCGACACCGCGTGGTATTCGATCATCGACAAGGAGTGGCCGGCTCTGCGCAGTGCCTATGAGGCGTGGCTCGATCCGGCCAATTTCGATGGCGACGGCCAGCAGAAGCGACGGCTTGAGGATTGTCGCGCGGAATTCGGCGCTTAGGAGTTCGCCATTGGCACATACAAACGATCACCGCGGGCATGATCACACTGGGCACGATCATGGGCCTGGCCATGTGCATGGCTCGACCGACAAGAAACGCGTTCTGATCGCAGCCTGCCTGACCGGCGGCTTCATGGTCGCCGAAGCGCTTGGCGGCATCCTCACCGGATCGCTGGCGCTGCTGGCCGATGCCGGCCACATGCTCGCCGACTCGATCGCGCTCGGCTTGGCCTGGTATGCTTTCCATCTAGCCGGCCGCCCGGCGACCGTTCGCCTCACCTACGGCTTCGGCCGGGTGAAGACGCTGGTGGCCTATACCAACGGCATCGCCATCTTCGTCATCGCGCTGTGGATCGTCTATGAGGCGTGGGGGCGCCTGCAGGCGCCGGCACCAGTGCTTGGCGGGCCAATGCTGGCGGTGGCGATCCTCGGCCTGCTGGTCAACATCGGCTCGTTCTTCGTGCTGCATGGCGGCGACCGCGAGAGCCTGAACATGCGCGGCGCCATCCTGCATGTGCTTGGCGACCTGCTCGGCTCGGCTGCGGCCATAGCGGCGGCGCTGGTCATCCTGGCGACGGGCTGGACGCCGATCGACCCGATCCTGTCGGTCCTGGTCTCGCTGCTGATCCTGTACACGGCGTGGTCGCTGATGCGAGAAGCCGCTCATGTCCTGCTCGAGGGCGTGCCGCCAAGCCTCGACCGCGATCTGATCGCCAGGGATATCGAGGCGACGATCCAGGGCGTGCGCGAAGTGCACCACATGCATGTCTGGTCGCTCGACGGGACCAGCAACATGGCGACGCTGCATGCCTGTCTCGACGAGGGCGTCGATGCGCATCAGGCGGTGAGTGCCGTCAAGAAGCGGCTTGCCAGCGAGCACGGCATCAGCCATGCCACCGTGGAACCGGAATTCGGCCAGTGCGCCGACGATGGCGACGAGCACGGGCATGGGCACGAGCATGAAGCGGCAGCCTATCACGACCACCATCATTAGGACCGATCGATCGACGTCGATTGGTCCTGCCTCGGGAGTTGCAAAACCTTGAAAACCAGCTTGATGAACACCCGCTGCCCTGGTGCGGCGTGATGGATCGCGACACCAGGAATGCTCTTATCGCCGCAGTGTGGATCATGCTTCTGTTCGGTATCGGCGCCTACTATCTGCCGACCGTGATGCTGGCACTCGGCAGCCTTTCGACCGTGCTGGCCGGCGCCTTCGGCGTCGTCTTCGTGCTGGCGTTCTTCTCGGTGTTCTGGCTGCGGGCCCGCAACCAGCGCAAAAACCAGGGTAAATAGGCAAGGGATTTTCGATATGCGCATTCTGATCACTGGCGCCGCGGGTATGGTCGGCCGCAAGCTCATCGCCCGGCTGGCCAAGGACGGCACGCTGCGCGGCGGCAAGATCACCGCGCTCGATTTACACGATATCGTGCCGCCGCAGGCACCGAGCCTGGATGGCGTCAGCGTCACGCTGCACACCGGCGATCTCGCCGAAGCGGGTGCCGCTGAGCGCCTGGTCGCATCGCGTCCCGATGTCGTCTTTCATCTCGCGGGCATCGTATCGGGCGAGGCGGAAGCCAATTTCGATCTCGGCTACCGCGTCAATCTCGATGGCACGCGGGCCCTGTTCGATGCCATCCGGCTGGCGGGCTTTGCGCCGCGCGTCGTCTTCACCTCGTCGATCGCGGTGTTCGGCGCGCCGTTCCCGGATGTCATTCCCGATGACTTCCATCCGACGCCGCTGACCTCCTACGGCACCCAGAAGCAGATGAGCGAAGCGCTGCTGGCCGACTATTCCAGGCGCGGTTTCTTCGACGGCATCGGCATCAGGCTGCCGACGATCTGCGTGCGGCCGGGCAAGCCGAACAAGGCGGCGTCCGGCTTCTTCTCCGGCATCATCCGCGAGCCGTTGAGCGGCCAGGAGGCGATCCTGCCGGTGCCGCGCTCGGTCGTGCACACGCATGCCAGCCCGCGCTCGGCGGTCAACTTCCTGATCCATGCGGCAGGGATCGACAGCAGCGCCGTCGGGCCACGCCGCAACCTGACGATGCCTGGCGTCGCCGTCACCGTCGGCGAACAGATCGAGGCGCTGGAACGCATCGCCGGGCCGAAGGCGGTAAGCCTGATCCGCGAGGAGCCGGATGACACGATCTGGGCGATCGTCAAGGGCTGGCCAACACGGTTCGAGGCGCGGCGGTCAAGGGAACTGGGCTTCAGCGCCGAGAACAGTTTTGACGAAATCATCCGCGCGCATATCGAGGACGAACTCGGCGGCAAGATCGCGGGTTAAACCCCGAGCCTCGCGGCGCCGGGCATCATCCGCCGCTCGCCAAGCTCGCCGACAGCAACAACAATCCGAACAGGAACACGAAGGCTGCGCCGCCGATCTCGACGATCGAGTGGATGCGGTTGCCCATGCGGCCGTCGCCGGCGAAATACACCGCCCAGTTCTTGGCGGTCACCGCCAGTGTCGCCAGTGCCGATACGGTGATCGCCGTTCCCAGCGACATCGCCAGCACCGACAGCAGGCCGCCGAGCCAGAGCCCGTTGAGCAGGGCGAAGCTGAGCACGATCAGCGCGCCGGAGCAGGGGCGGATGCCGACCGCCGCCACCGCCGTCCAGGCCGTGCGCCAGTCGAAGCGGTCGCCCGACAGCAGCGCCGGATCTGGTGCATGCGAATGGCCGCAGGTGTCGCAGACTTCGCCCGCCGCGTGATCGTGATGAGCATGATCGTGTTCGGCATGATCGTGATGATCGTGCGAAGGGCCGTGCACATGGTCATGCGCGTGTAGCGCGTGCGAATGAGCATGCGCCGAATTGCTGTGAGCTGCATGGGAGTGACCGGCCTGCGAATGCGCGCCGTGCGAATGACCCCCATGAGAATGATCGGCGTGAGAATGACCGGCGTGAGCCGCCGACAGGCTGTAGGCCGGGCCTCTTCCGAACAGACGGAGGATGGAAGGGCCGAGCTTGCGCCACAGCAGCCAGGCGCCGAACAGGGTGACGAAGACAAAGCTCATGATCTCCATGAACCAGGCTGCGTCCGTCATCGAGACGGAGGTGCCGCGCAGGACGAAGTAGGCGACTCCCATCACCGCGACCGCGGTCAGGCCCTGCAGCAGCGCCGAGACGAAGGACAAGAGGATGCCGCGCCGCAACGCCACCTCATTGGCCACCATGTAGGACGAGATCACCGCCTTGCCGTGGCCGGGGCCGGCGGCATGGAAAATACCGTAGGCGAAGGACAGGCCGACGAGTACCCAGATCTTGCTGCCGTCCTGGCGCATCGCCTTCATCGCCGTCGCCAGCGCGCGGTAGAATTCCTGCTGCCTGAGATTGATCCACATCAGGATATGGGCGAACGGGCCGGTGGTGGGCGCCATGCCGTCATTGACGCCGATGCCGAGCGAACTCTGGGCATGAGCGGCGTCGGCGAAATGCATCATGGCGACAGTGAGGGCCAACAGGCCGAATGCCAAACGCAGGGACGGTTTCGTCACCGGCTTCATCCTTCTGGCTGACAGGTCAGTTCGAGCTTGGTGGCGAAGATCTTGCTCATATCGGTGCCGGTCGGGTCATTGAAAAAGGCATCGGTGAGGGTCTTCTGGTTTTCCTTGATGGCCTCGTCCGGGTCTGGACGGACCACCTTGCTGGTGCAGTTCGAGGGCAGGCCTTCAACCGTGATGTTGGAGTCCTCGGTGAAGTCGATCGCCGTGTAGAATGTCGGATCGTAGACGCCGATATCGATCTTGCCGTGGAGCTTGATCGGCACCTTAGGTTCGGACTCGAAAAGGATGATCAGCTGATCGTTGTCGAAATTGGCCATCAGATGCGGCGGCGGCGTCATCGCCACATCCTTGCCGTCGACGGTGACGAGCTGGAAGTAATTGAACTCGGCCAGCGAGGCATGAACGGTGTCGGCGACTTCCTTCAGCTCCTTGTCGTCGAGCTTCAGGTCGGAGTTCTTGTCGAACTCCATCATCACGGTCGAGGAAAACAGATCGTCGAAGCGCCAGAGATGACGCAGAGCCTTCACGCTTTGGTGATCCGGGGAGAGGATCACATCGAGGCGGGCCTCGGCGAAGACATGCGGATGCACGTAAGCGGGTCCAGTGGCGGCAAAAGTAGCCGCCAAGGCCGAAGCCAGCATGATTGCGTGCCGTTTCAGATTCATTCTCGGTCCATAGGCCTCGGAAGAGTTGCCGAGAGTTACCAGAAAGGGGGCGAAATTGGGACCACGAGACTATTGACGCCGGTCAGCCAGCCTCGCGCGTCCTGAACCACTGCACCAAAAAGTCGACGAAGACGCGGACTTTCGCCGGCAGATAGCGACGGTGCGGGTAGACGGCGAAGATGCCGCCGCCCGACAGGATACGGTCATCCATCACCGCCACCAGCCGGCCGCTCGCGAGGTCGGGCGCGGCGATGAAATCCGGCAGGACGGTAAATCCGAGACCCGCCACGGCCGCGGCTCTCGCCGTCATCGGGCTGTTGACCTCGACCGGACCGGACACCGAAACGCTCACCGGATCGCCATTGTCGCCCTTGAACGGCCAGTTGTTCAGTCCGCGGCCATTGGTGTCGACGATGCAAGGCATGCGGCTGAGATCCTGCGGCCGTGTCGGCATGCCATGCTTGGCGATCAGTTCGGGGGAGGCGCAGAGCTTTATCGAAAACGGCGCCAGCCGCCTGGCGATCAGCGACGAGTTCTCCAGCCGCGAGATGCGCACCGCAAGGTCGAAGCCCTCCTCGACCAGATCGACGAAGCGGTCGTCGAGCTGGATGTCGAGGACGATGTCGGGATGCTGCTTGGCGAAGTCGATCAGCGACTGGCCGATCGGCGCATCGGCGAAGGTGCGCGGCGCCGACAGCTTGATCCGGCCGCGCACGTCACCGGAGGATTCACGCACCGCGTCGGCCAGGCTGTCGACCTCGCGCACGATCTCCGAGGCGCGCCGGTAATAGGTGTGGCCGGCCTCTGTCATCGAGAACTGGCGCGTGGTGCGGTTGAGCAGCAAAGCGCCGAGTTCGTCCTCCAGCTCGCGCACATATTTCGACAGCAGGGCCTTGGAGCGGCCGATCTTGCGCGCCGCCGCCGAAAAGCCCTCGGCCTCGACCACGTCGATGAAGGCACGCATGCGCGTCAGTGTGTCCATGGTCAGGCCTTTCGTGCCGCGTCGAGAAGTTTCCGGCCGAGCCGTATCAGGGCAATGTCGCTGCCGGAAGGGCCAAGCAGCGACAGGCCGAACGGGGCGCCGGCGACCGAGCCGACGGGCAGTGTGATCTGTGGAAAACCGGACAGGCCGGCCAGGCACAGAAGTTGGAGCGCCCGTTCGCGATAGGCCTGGAACTGCTCCGGCGTGCTGTCCACGTAAGGTGCCGGACCAGGCACCGTCGGCAGGACAAGGAAGCCGTTCTTGCCGAGCAGGGCGCTCAGTTCGCCGCGAAAGGTCAGACGTCGCACCTTCTCGGCCTGGGCTGTCTTGTCGTCGACGGCGCGGCCAAAGCCGAAACGCTCCTCGACGCCGGGGCCAAGGCCGCGCTCGCCGCTGGTGATCCATTCGCCATGCACCGCCCAGGCCTCCCTGGCCTGCAGCCGGCGAAAGCACCAGTAGAGTTCATCGGGAGATGAGGAGAAGCGCACTCCCGGCGTCATCGGCGCGCCGAAGACCTTGCCCGCCAGCCCCTTCATTTCACCATATTCGGCAAGCGCCGGGCGGGCGACCAATCCATCCAGCCAATCCAGTGCCAGCGGCCGGTCCAACACATGCTGGTGCGGATCGCGGCCGAGCAGCAGCTTGCCGACGGTTTCGTAGGTCTCGATGTCATCGGCGAACCAGCCGAACGTGTCGAGGCTCGGCGCCAGCTTCATCGTGCCGTCGAGCGGAATGCGGCCATGCGTGGTGCGCAGCCCGATCAGTCCGCAAAAGCTCGCCGGGGCGCGGATCGAGCCGCCGGTGTCGGAGCCGGTGGCGATATCGGCCAGCCTGCCCGCCACCGCCGCCGCCGATCCCGATGAGGAGCCGCCTGTGACGCGGTCGGGTGCCGCCGGGTTCACCGGAAACGAGAAATGCGCATTCTGGCCGAACAGCGCGAAGGCAAGCTCGTCGGTCTGCGTCTTGCCGACGAAGCGTGCGCCGGCATCGAGGATCATCTGCACGGCGGGTGCGGTGCGCGAGGCTGCGTGGCTTTCGGCGAATTTTTGCAAATTGCCGCAACCGGTGCGGTAGCCGGCGACGTCGTAGATGTCCTTGACGGCCAGCCGCAGGCCGGCCAGCGGGCCTAGCTGGGCATGTGCCACTGGCATCTGGCGAAGATCGAGAAAGGCGTTGAGAGGGCCGTGCGTGCCTGTCATCGTTCGATATCCGGATACGGTTGCCGCAACATTGTTCGACGCCAGAAATTTTACAACCTGCGATACGATTTTTATTGATTGTGAAAGTCTTCGCCCTTATATCGCGCTTGCCCAAAGTCGCACGTGCCTGTGGGTGTCCGCCGATCCTCGAATGGTGAGGGAAATCGGTAAGGTAACTGGAGCTAACCCCTCCAGTCGGTCTAGCGGCCAACCGCCAGCCCGAGGACACCTTGAAGCAACGACGGTGCGGGCCTTTCTGGTGTTCTGCCGGTTGTCCAAAAACCGGGGTTACTGAAGAGGCACACCTTCATTGCCGGCAGTGCGGACGGGTCTCCCATCCAAGCCAAGGCAGACAAAGCGAACCGAGGCCGGGCAAGGCCAAGGTTCACCGCCGCGAGACGGCGCTTCATGGTTCCGGGGTCTCCACCGGCTGGTTCCATGAATTTCCGTCCCGCCTTTGTCCACCGCGAGTTCGCGAGGCCGACAGCCCGCGTCCCGCAGCCTTATTGCGCGCCGAAAGGCGCTGATGGAGAGACCCCGATGGCCACCCAGCGCATTCTTGACTTTCTCGCCACCCGACGTCCGACCGGCCCCTGCCTCGTCGTCGACCTCGATGTCGTGCGCGACAATTTCCGCGCCTTCGAGAAGGCGCTGCCTGATTCCAAGATCTACTATGCTGTGAAAGCAAACCCGGCGCCGGAAATCCTGCGCCTGCTTGCTGCGATGGGCTCGTCCTTCGACACCGCTTCCGTTGCCGAAGTCGAGATGGCGATGGACGCTGGTGCGCCGGCGGACCGCATCTCCTTCGGCAACACCATCAAGAAGGAGCGTGACATCGCACGCGCCTACCAGCTCGGCATCCGCCTGTTCGCGGTCGACTGCGTCGAAGAGGTCGAGAAGATCGCCCGCGTCGCTCCAGGCGCGCGCGTGTTCTGCCGCGTGCTGACCGATGGCGAGGGCGCCGAATGGCCGCTGTCGCGCAAGTTCGGCTGCGTGCCGGCGATGGCCGTCGACGTGCTGCGCCATGCCAAGGGGCTCGGCCTCGACGCCTATGGCGTATCGTTCCATGTCGGCTCGCAGCAGACCGACCTGACCGCCTGGGACCGTGCGCTGGCCGACGCCAAGGTGGTGTTCGCGACGCTCGCCGAAGAAGGCATCGTCTTGAAGATGGTCAATATGGGTGGTGGTTTCCCGACGCGCTATCTGCGTGACGTGCCGGCCGCCCAGGCCTATGGCCAGGCGATCTTCTCGGCGCTGCGCAAGCATTTCGGCAACGCGCTTCCCGAGACCATCATCGAGCCGGGCCGTGGCATGGTCGGCAATGCCGGCGTCATCAAGTCGGAAGTCGTGCTGATCTCGAAGAAAGCGGCCAACGACAATGTGCGCTGGGTGTTCCTCGACATCGGCAAGTTCGGCGGCCTGGCCGAGACGATGGACGAGGCGATCCGCTACCCGATCGTCACCGCGCATGACGGCACGGAGACAGCACCTTGCGTGCTCGCCGGCCCGACCTGCGATTCGGCCGACGTGATGTACGAGAAGACGCCCTATCCGCTGCCTTTGTCGCTGACGATCGGCGACGAGGTGCTGATCGAAGGCACCGGCGCCTACACGACCACCTACTCGGCGGTCGCCTTCAACGGCTTCGAGCCTCTCCGATCCTACGTGATCTGACGGCGCTTCCTCAGCGCATTTTCGGACGGCGAACCGGACACAACTTCGCCTGAAAATGCGCTGAGAGAGCCGATCAGATCATCCCAGGTGGGCGCCTGTCGTCCACCCGGGCTCGCCTGTGGAACAGATCTCCGCTCGCCAGGGATTGCGGAAATGGAAATGTCATTTGAAATGGAAATGCCAGTTGAAATTGGGGGCCACGCACCGGCCTTTGGGATGGTCGCCGAAACCGCCGCCGATGTTGCGGCGCGCGAGGCGTTGCTCGATCGGGCCATGGGGCCGAAGCGCAGGAAAAAGTCGTCGGAGAAGTTGCGGCGTGGCCGGCGGCCCTCGGAAGGGCTGGCCTTCGTCGCCCGCGATGCTTCGGGCGGCGTGGCCGGCACCGTGCGGCTGTGGGATGTCAGGCTGGGCGAGGGCGGTGCGGCCGCGCTGCTGCTTGGCCCGCTTGCCGTCGACCCGTCGCTCAAGAATGCCGGCATCGGCTCGGCGCTGATGCGCCATGCCATCGCCGAAGCGGCGCGTCTCGGCCATGCCGCTATCCTTTTGGTCGGCGATGCGCCCTATTACGCGCGCTTCGGCTTCTCGGCCGAGAAGACCGGTTCACTTGCCATGCCAGGACCCTATGAGCGGCACCGCCTGCTGGCGCTGGAACTGGTGGAAGGCGCGCTTGACGGCGTGCACGGCACGCTGAAGGCGGCCGGTCGCAAGCTGAAGGCGCAGGAATTGATATCGGCGGCCTGACACGAAGCCGCCAGCATTTCATGCAAAAACGCCGCCCGAAAAAGGCGGCGTTTTTTCGCAATTGGTGGGTGCCGCCGCCTGGGCGGCTGGATGCCTTCAGCCGATCAGCTGGCTGAGCGCCATAGCGACGGTCATGTCGCCTTCGACCTTTATCTTGCCGGTCATGAACGCCATTGTCGGGTTCAGGTCGCCAGCGATCAGCGAATCCAGATCGTCGAGCGAGAGCTTGATGGTGCAGTCGGTGGGTGCATCGGTGTTCGAAACAGTCGCGCCGTCGATGACGATGACGCCGTCGCTGCCGGTGTCGAATTTCACGGAACGATCGAACCCGCTACTGGCCACCCGCGACTTGATCTTCTCGGCAATCTCCTGAACGCTCACGCTGTTCTCCTTGTCTGGTTGCATCTGTCCCGCAACGGCGCTTCGATCCAGCCGAAGCCCATGCCGCGGTTTCGCGATCACGGTCGCTGCCGCATATAGCTTTGGGTTGACGTTTACGTCAACGCGGATTCGGGTGGCTGGTTCCTGCCCTTGCGGCAGGCGAGGCTCGATGTGACCGGGCCTGTGAGCAGGGCAACTCAGTGTTCCTTGAACGCCTTGGTCATTTCGGTCGCCGTTTCGCTTTTCTTGCGGCGCAGCCAGTTGTCGCGGATTTCGTCCTTCGACAGGAAATTGACCTGGTCGATCAGAACTTCATGCACCAAAGGCGCGCCGACACGCGCGTTGACGGTATCGCGGATTGCGGCGCGGAAGGCATCGAGATCGATGGTCGCCTTGTTGGTGAAGTCGATCTGCGGATTGGAATAGAGGTAGGAATAGACCTGGTCGGTGATCAGCGCTTCGGCCGGAATGGACAGCTTCTTTATCTGCTCGGGTTCGACGGTGTAGACGAGCTTGGTCAGGAAATAGCCGCCGATCTCAGAATCGCGGATCAGCGGCACCGAAATGATGTCGGTCTTGACGTAGTCGAGACCGCCCAGCATCGGCTTCGGCGTTTCGCCGACACCGCGCTCGCCGGCCGCCTGAAACGAATAGAACACGGCGCCGAGGGTTGCGGCGCAAATCCAGACGGCGATGGCGATGACCTTGATCATCGACTCTTGTCAGTCCCTTGATCAGTCCCTTGCGAAGGCGACGCGGCACTGCGCCGTTGCTTCGGCAGGATCTCCGAAGTGTCGCTCGTGTTCGGCATCATGCCTTCATCCAGCCGAACTCGCCGGCGGAGTAGGTGCCGTCGGTCTCGGCGCGCTGGATGGCATGCCGCAGCAGGCTGGCGACTTCGTTGACCGCGCTGAGATGCGCGAGGATCGCCGCTTCGTTCTTCGCCAGCTTCTGGCGCAGCCGGGTCAGGCCCTCGCGGTGCTGTTCGAGGAATTCGGCTTCGCTGCCGCCCTTCATGGCGCGGGTCAACTCGTAGAGGTAGCGGCTCTTGCGGGCGTTCGATGCCTTGAGATCATAGTTGGTCGCGTTGCGGATGCCGGCGGTCTCTTCCTCGACCACTTCCTCGATGCGACCGATGATGGCGGCGAGGTTGCCAGGCCGCGCGAACGGGATCGGCGCTTCCGACGCGGTCGTGCGTGCTGGCAGGTTGGAGGTGGATTCCGAAAAGTCGGCCATGGCGTTTCCCGTTTAGATCTTGATATTTGTTTTTATGGTCGTCTCGTCACCGGTCATCGACCCCGCAGCCTTGCGCTGCAATTGGTGGACCAGCGAGGTCGACAGGCTGTTTTGCTGGTCGATCTCGGTCTTTTCCAACCCGCCCGAAACCGGACCGACCGGAACCACGCGCTTGCCTTCGAGATAGTGGTCGGCAAGCATCGACTTGGCGATGCCGATGCCACCGCGTTCGGCCATCACGTCCGCGACCCGCTCGGCAAGCTGCGATTTCCACATGTCGCCGGCCAGGCCCTTGCCGTAGACGCCCTCGGTATCCTTTGGCAGCATGTTCTGGATGAAGGTCTGCAGCACCATCGCCTCGAACTTCTTGAATTTGTTGGCCGGGTCGGTTGCAGCGGCGGCCTTGTCGGCGGTGGCGCGCGACAGGATCGAGCCGGCATCGACCGAAGCGGCGGTGTCGAGTGAAAACGTGCCCGCAGCGCCGCCGGCCCGCTTTGCCAGCGCGGCGCGGGCGGTCTCGATATCCGCCGGGTCGACGGCTCGGGCCACATCCATAACGATGTCGCTGGGTGGAGAAATCGCCAAGAAAGTCCGCCTTTTACCGGTTTTCCTTAGCCAGACCATGCCTCAACAAGCTTGTGGCAGGCTTGCGGGAAGGAGAGGGAGCGGAAGTGCGGGGATCGGATCGAAGCTGCCGGCTTGGCGCCATGCGTTGTCGGGCAGTTTTTTCCATCGTCGATTTCCGCCTCAGCTTCACTCCTTGACCGCGCCCGTCATCGAGGAGACGTAGTGCTCGACAAAGAATGAATAGAGCACCACCACCGGCAGGGAGCCGATCAGCGCGCCTGCCATCAGGGCTCCCCATTCATAGACGTCCGAACGTACGAGCTCGGTAAGCACGCCGACCGGCACGGTCTTGTTTTCGGACGACTGGATAAAAGTCAAAGCGTAGATGAATTCGTTCCATGACAGGGTGAAAGCGAAGATGCCGGCGGAAATCAGGCCAGGCACCGACAGCGGCAGAACTATCTTGGTCAGGATTTGCCAGCGGCTGGCGCCGTCGATCAGCGCGCATTCTTCCAGTTCGAAAGGGATCGAGCGGAAGTAGCCCATCAAGAGCCACGTGCAGAATGGAATGAGGAACGTCGGATAGGTGAGGATCAGCGCGAACGGCGTATCGTAAAGGCCGAGGTTGAAAACCATCACCGACAGGGGAATGAACAGAATCGAGGGCGGCACGAGATAGGCCAGGAAGATCGCCAAGCCGACCTGCCGCGCCCCGGAAAACCTCAAGCGTTCGATCGCATAGGCAGCGAAAACCGCCGCCAGCAGCGACAGGAAAGTTGCGGCGGTCGAGATGATGATCGTGTTGAGAAGCCAGCCCGGATAGGATGTGTCGAAGAGCAGATACCGAATATGCTCGAGTGTCGGATGGACGACCCAGAACGGATTGAAATTGGCATAATCCGTCATCTCGAGATTGGGTTTCACCGCCGTGATCGTCATCCAGTAGAACGGGAACAGCAGCACGATGACGAAGATCAGGAGCGGCAGATAAACGGTCACCACGCGCCGGGGCAGGCTCTGGAGATAGCCCATGCCGCCTTCATCCGTGTTCGGACGATTGTTCGTTTCGATCGCGGCCATGTCAGTCTCCACCGCCCTGCTGCCATTTACGACGTTGCAAGCCGAAATAGCTGAAAAGGATCGCCGCTAGCAGGAATGGGATCATCGCCACCGCGATTGCGGCTCCCTCGCCAAGCTGGCCGCCGGAAATGCCGCGCTGGAACGAGAGCGTCGCCATCAGATGGGTGGCATTCACCGGCCCGCCGCGAGTCAGCACATAGATCAGCTGGAAATCGGTGAAGGTGAACAGGACCGAAAAGGTCATGGTGATGGCGATGATCGGCGTCAGCAGCGGCAGCGTCACATAGCGGAACAACTGCCAACGGCTGGCGCCGTCGAGCGTCGCGGCCTCGTAAAGCGATTGGGGAATCGTCTGCAGGCCGGCCAGCAGCGTGATGGCCACGAAAGGAATGCCGCGCCAGACATTGGCAGCGATCACCGAGGCGCGTGCGTTCTCCGGATCGCCAAGGAAATTGATGCGGTGATCGATCAGTCCCATTTCCATAAGCGCCCACGACAGGATGGAGAACTGCGAATCGTAGATCCACCAGAAGGCGATGGCCGAGAGCACCGTCGGCACCACCCACGGCAGCAGGACAATCGCGCGGAAGAACGATTTGAAGGGAAGGTTCTGGTTGAGGAGGAGCGCTAGCCAGAGGCCGAGCGCGAATTTCAGGATCGAAGCGCTGATCGTATAGAGCAAGGTGTTGAAGACGGAGAGCCAGAAGACGGCGTCGCTCCACAGATATTCATAGTTTTCGATGCCGATGAAGATGCCGGGGCGGCCGATGCGGGCATCGGTGAAGCCGAGCCAGACGCCGAGCCCCAGCGGATAGGTCAGGAAGACAAGCAGCAGTGCAGCCGCCGGAAGCATGAAGCCGAAGCCAAGTGCGTTCCGGCTTTCGCTCCAGCGCGACAGAATCCGTGAGAAGATCGAAGGTCGCGGCTGGATGGCAGCTGACGGCACGGCCATGGGTTGGCTCCTGCTGAGGTCTCATTGATAGGCCGGATCGGCCGCGACGCAATCCGAAGCCAGCCGGGCAGCCGCGCTGCCCGGCTGAGCCGGCTCAAACGCGATAATAGCGATTTGCCCGCTTCTCGGCCTCTTCCATTGCCTCTTGCGGCGTCGCCTGGCCGGTCACCGCTTTGGCGAACATGTCGACCAGCACGTAGTCGGCCATGGTTGCCGCCGAGGCATAGCCGAGCGGCCCGGCATAGCCGTTAGGCCGCAGAGTAGCCGAAGCCTTGGCGTAAGCGGCGTTGTTGGGATCGGCGGTCCATACGGGGTTGTTGTCGAATGCCTTCAGTGTCTGGCAGCAATATCCGGCCGAGGAGGTGATCCAGTCCTTCATTTGCGGTTCCTCGAACATGAACTGCAAATACGCCTTAGCCGCGTTGGGGTAGGGCGTGTAATTGAAGATGACAGCCGTGGTCACCTGGAACAATTCGACGGATTTGCCGACAGGACCGATGGGCAGGTTGGTCGTGCGTATGTCCTTGGCGATTTCAGCCAGCTTTGGATCTTTGTCCTTGTTGATCTTGGCCGTGTTGTAGGCGGAAATTCCATTGGCGATCACCCCCAGTTCGCCGGCCAGGAAGGCGCGGTTGTTGTTGACGTCGAGCCAGCTTTCGGTGCCTGGAATGAAGGTCTTGTAGAGCTCCTGCGCGTATTCGATCGCCTTGAGGGTCTCGGGGCTGTTGATCGTTACCTTGCCACTCTCGTCGACCATCTGGCCGCCATGGCTCCACAGCAGCCAATGAGCATAGTTGTTGCCGTCGCCGACGCCATGGCCATGCGTGAAGCCGGCCGGATGTCCCTTCGCTTGCAAGGCCTTGCAAAGTTCCAGGAAGCCTTTCGTATCCTTGGGAAACTCCGAAAAGCCGGCCTCTTTCACCCAGCTTTCCCGATAGACGATGGCATTGCCGATCGTGGCCAGGGGCAGGCCGACGAACTTCCCGGCGCGTGTCGCATATTGCTTAGGTCCCTCGTGCCAGCCACCGTATTTCGCGCCTAGATACTCACCCAGTTCGCTCACGTCGTGCAGCTTGTCGGGATATTGGTGCGGGTCATCGAACCAGACGAACATCAGGTCGGGGCCGGACCCGACATTGGCGGCGACCGCCGCCTTGGGACGAATGTCCTCCCAGCTTTCCTTGTCGACGCGAACCTCGACACCGGTCGCTTCGATGAAGCGCTTGGTGTTGGCCAGCCATTGGTCCTCGTCGCCGTGGACGAAAGGCGACCAGCGCAGCAGTCTAAGCTTGGCGCCATCCTCGGGTTTGTATTTCAGTCCGTCCTGGGCAAGGGCCGGAGAGCTGATGAACCGACTTCCCAAGGCACCCGCCGCCGCGCCGGCGGTGGTGCGGATCACGTCGCGTCTGGTGAACTTCATGCTCGTTTCCTCCTGTTTGTTGTCCTTGCCTATGGTCCTACTGATCGGTACGTGTTTGGAATCTCTGTCCGGTTTCTGCGTGAAAGAGATGAATGAGGCTGGGCTCGGCCGTAAGCCGGATGGTTTCGCCCGGCGTGAAGGAATGTCGTTCCCGGAAATTCGCGACGATCTCTTCGCCGCCGGCTGTCCTGCCGATGAGCTGCACTTCGGACCCGGTTGGTTCAACCACCGCGACGGTGACCGGAATGCCCTGCTCGTCGGACAGCCGCAAATGCTCGGGCCTTATTCCCAGCACCACAGGCTCGCCGTTGCGGATGGAAAGTGCCGAGGCCAACGGCACTGAAATCCCCCCGGCGCCGCGGAACGAGGGTGAGCCGTCGGAAGCGATCTCGCCCCTCAGCAAATTCATGGCCGGCGAGCCGATAAAGCTGGCGACAAAAAGATTGTTCGGCCGGTCATAAAGTTCCAGCGGCGGCCCTATCTGCTCGACGATGCCGTCATGCATGACCACGATCTTGTCAGCCATAGTCATGGCTTCGATCTGATCGTGAGTGACGTAGACTGTCGTGGTCTTGAGGCGCTGGTGCAGTTCCTTGATCTCGGCGCGCATCTGCACCCTGAGTTTGGCGTCGAGATTGGACAGCGGTTCGTCGAAGAGAAACACCGCCGGATCACGCACGATCGCGCGGCCCATTGCGACGCGCTGGCGCTGGCCGCCGGAAAGCTGCCGAGGATAGCGCGCCAGCAACGGCACCAGCCCAAGGATTTCGGCTGCGCGGCGCACGCCGGCATCGCTCTCCGGCTTGGAAACTCCTTTGAGCATCAGCGAGAACGCCATGTTCTCGGCGACGGTCATGTGTGGATAGAGCGCATAGTTCTGGAAGACCATGGCGACGTCGCGCTCCTTGGGCGCAACGTTGTTGACGACACGTTCGCCAATCGCGATCTGGCCGCGTGAAATCTTTTCCAGGCCGGCGATCATTCTGAGAAGGGTTGATTTTCCGCAGCCCGACGGTCCGACCAGAGTGACGAACTCGCCGTCCTCGATGTTCACGCTGACCCCGTGCAGGATCTCGACAGCGCCGAATGATTTATAGACTTCGCCAATTGCGACAGACGCCATCGGTCCTCCCAACAATTCCTGCGACGTCGTCGAAGGAACAAACGCTTCCGCCAGCGACAGCCCTGGCTCCTCCCAGGCTCACGCTAGGCCAAACGGTAGCGCTACCAAACCGGGCTGTAAAGCGTTTACGGGAAGGCCGAACCTTGGAGGGTCCGCTTCGCGCCACACAATCCTCCCAGCTACTCCTCGCCCTGCTTCTGCGCGATGATATCGAGCCGCTCGCGGTCGGAGCGTTCGCGTTCGTCGCGGTTGCGTACGTCCTTGTAGGCGCGCTCGACCATGTTGGTGCGGGCGGTCGCCGCGGCGATGAGGTTGGCTTCCTGCCTGGCGCTCGCCAGGTTCGCCTCCTGGCGCACCACCGCCTGGGCAATGCGGCGATGGTAGAGATCGGGAAACAGGGCGGAGAGCGAATCGGCCTGGTCGAAATGGCCGACCAGTTCCTTGGCCTCGGCCTCGGCGGTACTGGCCGCCGCAAGGAAGGTGGCGTGGCGGGTTTCGTGCAGCGCCTTCAGCTGTTCCTGCACCTTGACCAGCTTCTTGAGGCGGTCCTTGCGCGTGCTCATTTCTACCTCGCCAATGTCAGGTCGACGAAGCCGTCGACGAACAGCGACAGCATGGTGCCGACGGCGAAATAGAAGATGATCATGCCGCCGGCGATGATGAAGGGCTGGGAGATGAAATAGATGGGGATCTGCGGGGTCAGCTTGTTGACGAAGCCGATCGTCAGATTGACGAGAATGGCATAGGCGACGAACGGGCTGCCGAGGCGGATGACCAGGAAGAAGGTGTCCGACACCGTGTCGGTGACATCGACAAGGGCTGCCTGCGGGTTGAAGAAGATGTTGACCGGCGCGACCGTGTAGGAGGAAACCAGCGCGCGTATTATTTCGTGGTCGAAATCGAAGACGAACAGCATCAAAAGCGCCGAGAACGAGATGATGGCGGCAAGGGCTGCCTGGGGTTCGGGCTCCTCGATCGCCGGTCCGCCGCTGCCGCCATAGCCCACCAGCATGGCGATGGCCGAGCCCATGAAGCGCAGGGCTTCCATGTAGAGCCTGGTCATGGCGCCGATCAGGCCGCCGACCAGAAGTTCCGAGATGATCATCGGCACCAGGATCTGGGGGCGCGGGTCGACGAAAGGAAAGATCTTGTCCCACAGGAAGGCGAGCAGGCCGCCGGTGGCGGCGACCGCCACGAACAGCCTGACCTGGACCGGGACGCGGGCGCTGGAGAGGCCCGGCATCAGCATGAAACAGGCGCCGATGCGGCAGAAAGCCAGGAATGCCGCGATGACGACGCCTTGCGACAGCACGCTCACGATATGGTTCCGAGCACCTTGATCTCGACGCCCTTGGCGATTTCAACATGGCTGAGCACCGGCAGCGTGGTGAACAGGCGCTCGATGATCATGCGCACATAGGGGCGGGCGTCGGGCGCGGTGACGAGGACGAAACGCTCGCCGGCTTCCAGATATTTCTTGATCGCCTTGGTCGCGTCCTGGCCGAACTCCTCGAGCTGGCGCGGGTCGATGTCGAATTCGCGCACCTCGCCCTTGGCGTCGCGCTTGAGGCTCTGGTGGAAGGCGAGGTCCCAGCGGTTGCCGAGGCGCAGCACCTTCAGCACGCCGCCCTCGGACAGGTCGCCGCAGATCTGCTGGGCCATGCGGATGCGGACATGCTCGACGATCTGCTCGGTGCGGCGCACATGCGGCGCGATCTCGGCGATCGCCTCGATGATCAGGTGCAGATTGCGGATCGAGACGCGTTCGGCCAGCAGCAGCTTCAGCACCGCCTGCAGGCCGGGATAGGAGATGTGCGTGGTGCAGATCTCGTCGGCGAGCTTGCGGTACTCCTGGTCCTGGCGTTCGAGCAGCGCCTTCATGTCCTTGTAGGACAGAAGCTGCGGCAGGTTGTTGCGGATGACCTCGGAGAGATGGGTGAGCAGCACCGACATGTTGTCGGCGAAGGTGTAGTTCTCGCGCTTCAGATCCTCGGCGAAGGCTTCGACCACGGAATAGGCGCGCATGCCGAAGGCCGGCTCGCGGATTTCCTCGCCCGGTATCTCGGGTATGTCGCGGTTGCCGAGCAGCACCATGATCTCGCCGACGCGCATCTGATACTCGGCCACCACGGTGCCGTGCACCTTGATCTGGTAGCTCTTCGGCGGGATGGCGAAATCGTCGGCGACGCGCACCTCCGGCACCACGAAGCCATATTGGGTGGCGAATTTCTTGCGCATCTTGCCCATGCGGAAAACCAGTTCCTGATGCGACGTCAGCAGCCTTGTCGACAGCTGCTTGCCTATCAAAAGCTCGATCTCGGCGGTGGCGAGCGAGGCCTTGACCGAGTTCTTCTCCTCCTCGACCTTAGTCGCCTTTTCCTGGTCCTTGATCGCCTCGGCTTCGGCGACGGCGCGGTTGGCGCGCATCGGGATGACGTAGCCGAGGCCGGCCATGCCGGCGGCCAGCGCAAAGAACGGGAACAGCGGCAGGCCGGGCATCAGGCCGAGCAGCACCAGCAGCGATGCCGCGACATAGAGGGCGCGCGGGTGGGCGCCGAGCTGGCCGAACACCGCCTGGTTGGTCGAGCCGCGCGTGCCGCCCTTGGAGACGAGCAGGCCGGCGGCGAGCGACACGATCAGGGCCGGGATCTGGGTGACGAGGCCGTCGCCGACCGACAGCTTGATGAACACGTCGGCGGCTTCGCCCATGCCCATACCGTGCCTGATGTAGCCGATGGCGATGCCGCCGACGATGTTGATGGCGGTGATGATGAGGCCGGCGATGGCATCGCCGCGCACGAACTTCGAGGCGCCGTCCATCGAGCCGAAGAAAGAAGATTCTTCTTCCAGTTCACGGCGGCGCAGCTGCGCTGTCTTGTCGTCGATCATGCCGGCCGACAGGTCGGCGTCGATCGACATCTGCTTGCCTGGGATGGCGTCGAGGGTGAAGCGGGCGCCGACTTCGGCGATACGGGTGGCGCCCTTGGTGATGACGATGAAGTTCACCACGATCAGGATCATGAAGACGATCAGGCCGATGACGAAGTCGCTGGCCATCACCAGCTTGGAGAAGCCGGCGATGACATAGCCGGCGGCATGCGTGCCCTCATTGCCATGCGACAGGATCATGCGCGTGGTGGCGATGTTGAGCGACAGCCGCAGCATGGTGGCGATGAGCAGCACGGTCGGGAACGACGAGAAATCGAGCGGCCGCTGGATCCACAGCGCCACCATCAGGATCAGCACCGAAAGTGCGATCGAGAAGGCGAGGCCGATGTCGATGAGAAAGGCCGGAATCGGCAGGAACAGCACGGCCAGGATGATGACGATGCCGATGGCGAAGAAGACGTCGCGGCCGTTCTTGGCCACCGCGCCGGGCTGAATGCTTTCGCTGATCGCCATATCGTCCTCAAACCCCATAGACTGCCGAGCGCGCGACAGCCCTGTGAGGGTAGCCCGCCAAGCTTGCGCGAGGGTGGGAGACTGGCTAGTTCGAACGATCATGCGCAGGTCGCCGGTCGGCCGGCTCGCAAAGAAGGGAAAACCCATGCTTCTGATCATCGGCACCATCCGCTTGCCGCCTAACAAATTGGAGGAAGCCAGGCCCGCTATGGAACGCATGGTTTCCGGCAGCCGCGCCGAGCCCGGCTGTGTCGAATATTCCTATGCGCAGGATGTTTTCGATGCCGGGCTCATCCGGGTCACGGAAGTCTGGAGCGACAGGACAGCGCTCGATGCGCATTTCCGCTCGGCGCACATTGCGGACTGGCGTGCGAGCTGGCCGGCGCTTGGCATAGGCGAGCGCAACCTCGTGCTCTATGAAGCCGGCGTGCCTATGCCGACCTGAACGGTCCATCGGCCGATCGATATCGCGCCCGCTGTCGCCAATGTGGTGTCTGTCGGCATTGTGGTTGCCATGCCGTGCCGCCGGGCGTATCAGGCTGGCTTTCCACTGCCTTTCGATATCGGCGAGCCGCCCCGGTGCTTTCCAGAAACCACAGCGAAGTCTACGCCCGCCGGCTGCGCGCGGTGCTGATCAGGTCGTTGCCTCTGCTTGAGGCACGCGGCATCGTGGTGGTCATCCTCGCAGGTGTCGTAGGCGTGATGGCTGGCATATTGGTCACGGCGATGAGCCAGATCGTGCAGGACCTGCACGGGCTGCTGTTCGGCGTTCAGCCAGGCGGCCGGCTTTCCGGCATGTTCTCGCTCGCCAATCCGATGCAGGCGCTGATACCGGCGATCGGCGGCATGCTGCTGGGGCTGACGGTGGTCTGGCTCAGGATACGGAAATTCCGCACGCCGATCGACCCGATCGAAGCCAATGCGCTCTATGGCGGGCGCATGTCGCTGACCGACACCTTCATCATCGCCGGCCAGACGATGATCTCCAGCGGTTTTGGCGCCTCGGTCGGGCTGGAAGCCGGCTATACGCAGGTTGGCTCCGGGCTGGCATCGCGGCTGGCGGGCATCTTCAGGCTGCGCCGCAACGATGTCCGCATCCTGGTCGGCTGTGGTGCGGCCGGCGCCATCGCCGCCGCCTTCGATGCACCGCTGACCGGCGCCTTCTACGGCTTCGAATTGGTCATCGGCATCTACTCTGTCGCCAATGTCGCACCGGTCTTGACAGCCGCGATCTGCGCCTCGCTGACCGCCGAAATGTTCGGCGGCGTGCCGTTTCCGCTCGAGCTTTCGGGCCTGCCTGCGCTCACCGCCAGCCAGTATGTGCCGTTCCTGCTGCTCGGCCTGCTCGGCGGTGCCGCCTCGATCGCCATCATGCATCTGGTGACGTTGATCGAACGTGGTTTTGCCAGACTGTCGATCGATGCGGCGCTGCGCCCCGTCATCGGCGGCGTCATCGTCGGGCTGCTGGGTCTTATCACCCCGCAAGTGCTGTCAAGCGGCCATGGCGCGCTGCATCGCGAATTCTCGATGAATTACGGGCTGGCCGTGGTGGCCAGCGTCTTCGTGCTCAAGCTGACGGCGTCGGCGGTGTCGCTGGGGTCGGGTTTTCGCGGCGGATTGTTCTTCGCCTCGCTGTTCCTCGGCGCGCTGCTCGGCAAGGCATTCGCGGATGTGATGATCGTCGTCTCGCCGGCAACCGGCATCGACCCTGCCGTTGCCGCCGTCGTCGGCATGACGTCGCTCGCAGTCGGTGTCGTCGGCGGTCCGCTGACGATGACCTTCCTGGCGCTGGAATCGACCCGCGACCTGACGCTGACCGGCGTCGTACTGGCCGCCTCGATCATGTCGGCGATCCTGGTGCGCGAAACCTTCGGTTACTCGTTCTCGACATGGCGCTTCCATCTGCGCGGCGAGACCATCCGCAGCGCCCACGATGTCGGCTGGATGCGCAGCCTCACAGTCGGCTCGATGATGCGCAAGGACATCAAGACCATCTATGCCTCGACGACGCTGGCAGCCTTCCGCAAGCAAGTGCCGCTCGGCTCTGCCCAGCGCGTCATCGCCGTCGACGCGGGCGACCACTATGTCGGCGTGCTGATCGTAGCCGAACTGCACAGCGATCCTTCCGGCGGCGAGGTCCCGGTGCGCGATCTTGCCAAATACAAGGACGCGGTGCTGGTGCCGAGCATGAACGTGCAGGCCGCCGCGGAAACATTCCAGCGGGCGGGCGCCGAAGAACTCGCTGTCGTCGAGGATTTCACCGACCACATCGTGCTGGGGCTGTTGACCGAAGGCCATTTGATGCGGCGCTATGCCGAGGAGCTCGACAAGGCGCGCCGGGACCTGTCGGGCGAGGGGTGACGGGAGGGCCAAGCGGGGTGCCTGCGACAGGGGGCGCGGTTGCGGAGCCCTAATGCTCGATAGGTCCCTTGGCCATCACAAGCGCTGTGCCCGCAGTGGTCGGGCGTTCGATCATGCGTCGCACGCGCGGCGGTTCGTCGCCGCTGTGCAGGGCCGCACGCGTTCGCCGATGACGGCATCAGCATGGGTGATGCGTCCATTGTGCCTGATATATTCGATCCAGGTCGGCGTGTGATAATGCTCGATCCATACGGTGGGATTCTCGAGATCGCGTGCCAGCGTCCAGTTGCGGGCGCCGTCACGACGGCGGATGCGGCCGCGTTCGGCCATGATGGCGAGGAACTCCGGTTCGTCCTCGTGCCGGATCACATACTCGATCATGATGGCGATGGGACCACTGCGCGGCTTCAGGTCAAGCGCAAGGTGCGGTTCCTTGAAGCGATTGAGCGGGTCGAGGTTGAGCACCTGCTGTTGCGGCAGCGGGAGCAAAAGGCCGATGGCGCCGCCGGCCAGCATGGCGACGCTGGCTGCGATCAGCGCGGTTTCAGCGCCGTGCGCATCGGCGACGACACCCCAGATCCAGCTGCCGAGCGCGATGCCGCCGAAAGTCGCGGTCTGGTAGACCGACAGCACCCGGCCGACCACCCAGCGCGGCGTCGCCATCTGCACCGTGACGTTGAAATGCGAAAGCGCGATCACCCAGCAGGCGCCGCCGACAAGCAGGCCGAGCGACGTCTGCCAGGCATGCTGGCTGACGGCGGCATTGAAGGCGCAGACGGCGAAGCCGGCGAAGGCACAGCGCACCATCGTCTCGCTGGAGAGCAGCTGCCGCAGCCTGACGCTGATCAAGGCGCCGCCGACCGCGCCGATGCCGAAGGCGCCGAGCATGATGCCATAGGTCAGCGCATCGCCCTTGACGACATCGCGCGCCACCAGAGGCAGCAACGCAAGCACAGCGCCTGCACTGAAGCCGAACGCAGCTCCCCTGACCAGCACCTTGCCGATGTTGGGCGACATGGCGACATAGCGCAGGCCGGCGCCCATGGCGGCCCCCAGCGACTCGCGCGGCAAGGTCGACATGGGCACGTCCGGCTTCCAGCGCGCCAGCACGACGATCAGGCCGATATAGCTCACCGCGTTCGCCGCGAAGGCGGCCGCCGCACCGGCCGCGGCGACAATGATGCCGCCGATCGCCGGACCGACGCTGCGCGTCAGGTTAAAGCCCATCGAATTGAGGGCGACGGCCGCCGGCACCTTGTTGCGGGGTACGATATCGCCGACGGAGGCTTGCCATGACGGGCTGTTGAGCGCGGTGCCGCTGTCGATCAGGAAGGTGAAGGCAAGCAGCGTCCATGGCGTGATCAGGCCGGAATAAGTGAACACGGTCAGGAGCACCGACACCACCAGCATGAAGGTCTGGGCGACCAGCATCACCTTGCGCCGGTCGAAACTGTCGGCGATGGCGCCGGCTACGAGTGCAAACAGCATGATCGGCAAGGTGGTCGAAGCCTGGACCAGGGCCACCTGATAGGGCGAGGTGGCGATCGTGGTCATCATCCAGGCGGCGCCGACACCCTGGATCAGGCCACCGAAATTCGAGACGAGACTTGCGCCCCATACGGCGCGGAAAATGCCGTGACGGAAGGGCGCCAGCGCCGAGACGCTCTCGCTGTCCGGCTTTTCGTCAATCATTTGGGGTTCCTGCCATGTCGTGCCTGCTCGTCAGACAATCCGTTTGCGCAGACCGTTTGCCGAAAGTAGGGCATGGCGCCGCAAAGGGCAAAAAAGCTCATGGTCCAACAATGGGATAGAGGCGGTCCAGGCCTTGTCCGCCGTGAGTCCGGAGGTGCCGCGGGGATCGGCGGCTCTGTCTTCAGACAATTGCGAACGGCATGCCGCGGCACACCATCCTGGAACAGGTTCAGAATCCGTTCTGGATGCGCTCGAAGATGACGTTGGTGAAGGCCGATATCTGGCTGCCGATGAAGGGGCCGGTCAGCGCCACCACCAGCATGATGGCGACGATTTTCGGCACAAAGGTCAAGGTGATCTCCTGCACCTGCGTCAGCGCCTGGATGAGGGCGATGCCGATGCCGACCACCATGGCGACCAGCACCACCGGAGCCGACGCGACGAGCACCGTCCACACCGCATACTGGACGATGTCGAGAGCGTCGGCCTCATTCATGGGACTGGCTCTCTGCCGAAAGCGTCAGCTTGCTGCCTTGACCGAAACTCCCGGACCGACCGCGACTTCGGTGCCGTTCTGCAGCACGGCGATGAGACCGTTGCTGGCGAGGCGCACCGAAGCCACGGTGCCCGTCGTCAGGCCGTCGGCGGAGGTTATCGAGCGCCCGATCAGTGCGTCGGCCTGCGACAGCGCCGAGGACTGCATGATCTGATTGAGCTTGGTGTTGGTCTGCACCGATTGCTCGACCTGAGAGAAGGTGGCGAGCTGGGCGACATATTGCGTCGAATCCATCGGCTTGGTTGGATCCTGGTTCTTCATCTCGGCGATCAGAAGCTTCAGGAACGACTGGTAGTCGACCGCTGTCTTCGAGGTCGACGCCGTGGCCTGATTGGCGCCGGTCGGAATCGTCGTCGTCATGTCCACGTTCATCAGTATCGTGCTCCCACGGCCAGCGGGCGCTCGGCACCCGAAATATCGTCATTACCACCCAGCGCGCGGCGTTCGAGCGGATAAAGCGCGCGGATCGCCTTCAGCGCCTCGTAGATATGATCCTCGCCGACCATGCGGTCGATCTGTTTCAGCGCGCTGCAGATCTGGGTGTCCTCGAAGCTTGCCAGAAGCAGCGGCAGCGAACGGCGGAACATGTCGCGCGCGGCGGCGGCGCCCGCCGGGTTCATCAGCATGACCTGCAGGATGAAATAGAGCTGCTTGAGCGGCGTCGAGGCATCGTCAGCCTGAATCACGTGGCTTTCGAGCAGGAACTGGACGTCGTTCATCAATTCGACGGTGACCTTGCGGTCGACCCGGATGACGGCGCCGTTGATGTAGATCTTTTCGTTCGGCTTCAGCGATATCTTCAGCGTGTTGGTCATTGAATGCCGTCCCTGATGATCTGGGACACCTCGATCAACCCTTCGAAATTGTTGGTGCGGCCCTGCCGGATGTCCTCCGCCTCGCGCAGCAGCCACAGGCCGATGGAAATGAGATTGGCGCGCAGCTCCTTGGGCAGGGCGTTGTCGCTGGAGCCAAGATCCTCGACGAAGGCGGTCCAGACGCGGTTGGTGAAGTGAAGCGCCTCGATCGCCTCCATCGAATCGTGGCCGGCCGCTGCTGCCGCCGCCAGCATGTCGATCGAGCGGGTCAGAAGCTCCCGCTCGCGGTCCTTCGCGTCGGCAACGGAGTTGCTCTGGATGTCGGCGTAGGAGAATTGGTACATCGTTGGGGCTCTACCGTTCCGTTAAGCGTTGTCAGGTCAGGTAATTCAACAGGCTGAGCTGCTGCAGGCGTGCGGTCAACGCGAAAGACGTTTCGATGTGCTGTGTCAGGTCCGCGACCCGTGTCGCGGCTGCCGCCGGATCGACGGCTTCCAGATCGAGAATGTGCCGTTCGAAAAGGTCGACCTGCGTTTTCATCCGATCGTTGGCATCGGAAACCCGCTTCTGGACGATGCCGGTCTCGGATTGAAGCTGACCAATGCCGCTCAGCGCTTCGCCAACCAATGTGGTGGAGCGGCTGACAACCGTATTCTTCGCCGCCTGGCTGATGTTGCTGGACATCAGGCTGCTGACCATGGCTGCCGCCATGGCGAGTTTTTGAATGCCATCGCTGTTGGCGCTGGTCGAAGTCGGTGTGGTTTCGTTGAGTGCGATGCGGCTGACGATCTGCTGGTCGGTGGCGTTCGACCAGTTGCCTTGCCAACCCGCACCCGTGAACTGCGGCGCGACATCATTGGTGATGAAATCGTCCATCTGGGCAGCCGTGATGTTGGCCGCTGCCGGGTCGTCCTGGGTGAAACCGAAATTGGTGAGGAAAGCGGTATCGAATGCAGCCTTGGCAGGAGAGCCGGCAGCGGTGAAATCGTTGATCGGCTTGACGTCTGTGTTGGTGCCGGCAAACAGATATTCACCATTGACGCTGGTGTTGAGGATCGAGGTCAGCTGCTGGATGGTCGCCTTGCCGGAGTCCCGGGTGAGGCTGTTGGACGAGTCGCTCGAGGAAGCGGTGGTCAGGGCGGACAGAAAGGTCTGCGCGGCGGTGGAGAGCTGTCCAAGCGAGGTCTGCGTCGAGGAAAGCCGGGCGCCGACAAGGCCGTTGGAATCGATGATGACGTTGAGCCGGTCAAGATCGCGCTGGAAGGTGACGGCCTGGGTGGTGCGCCCACCGAGAGCCAGGCCGACGTCGGCGACCCGGCCCGTCGAGGATTCTTTGGTGGCTTTGACGAGTTCGGCCTGCATGCGCATCTGCTGGGAGCGCATGGCATTGGAGATTGCGGCCGAGGAGACTGAAGTCATGGAATTATCCCACCGCGTTGAGCAAGGCCGTCAACATGTCGTCGACGGTTTTCATCATCCGGGCTGATGCCTGGTAGGTGTGTTCGAGGTCGAGCAGCAGCGACATTTCCTGGTCGACATTGACCCCGGTCGCGTTGGACAGCGCCTCGGCGCTGCGCGATGCCAGTGCTTCCTTGGCGTCGGAGGCGGTCGAAGCCTGCTGGCGCACGCTCTCGAACCAACCGATCGAACTGGCGGCGTAGTCGGATACGCTGGAGGTTGCCGAAACGCCGGCGGCGGGGTCGAAAGTCATCGGCTGGTCGAGCCGGTCACCATAGGCAACCAGAAGGGTGGAATAGGACGCGCCGCCGCCCGTGTTGGCGACATAGGCAGCACCATTGGCGCCGCCGTCGCGCAGCAGCGTCGGGTTGCCGCCGGTGCTCGGGTCCATCGCTGCATTGACGCTGATGGACGCGGCAAGGCCGGTGACCAGCGTGCCGGCGGCCGGCACGGCCGGCGCTCCCGACCAGGTGAACAGGCCGGCGGCATTGGCCATCGAGGGTGCGGTCTCGGCAAAAGCGGTGATCAGGCCACGCGCGGTCTCATCGAGCTGGCTCTGCATGGTCGAGGCGACGCCGTCGCGCAATTGCAGCAGGCCGGCAAGCGTGCCGCTGGCGCTGGTGTTGCCGCCGGCTCCCGCCGAGATCGGCACGTTGTCGATGTAAACGGCATTGCCGGCGGCACCCGCGGTATAGCCTGCCGACGCCGCGAAGGTGACCGTGCGCGGTATCGTCTCGAACAAAGTCGTGCCGTCACCGGTGGTGATGACCATGTCATTGTCGCCTCGCGTGAAGGTCGACACCGGGACATAGTTCGAAATCTTCTTCAAAAGCGCGTCGCGCTGGTCGAGCGCATCGGAAACGTCGGTGCCGGAACGGGTTCCGGACATGACGGCCGTGTTGGCATCCTGGAATTGGCCGAGCAGCGAGTTCAGGTCATCGACGGCCGTGGCGATCTGGCCGTCGGTCTGGGTGCGGAAATCCTGGACTGCCTTGGAGCCCTCATTGAGCGAGCGCACGACCTGCTTGGCGGCGTCGATGACCGAGGCGCCGAGGTTCTGGTTCGACGGCGAGGTGGCGTAGAGCTGCAGCGCCTGCTGCAGGTTGGCGATCGCGGTCGAGGGCGAGGACGCATTGTCGACGCCATTGACCGCAACGCCCAGCTGATCCATGCCGCTGTAGAGCGCGTTCTGCCCGCTCCAGGCCGACAGCGCGCCGAGATTCTGGCGAAACAAAAGCTCGTTGGCTGCGCGCTGGATATCGACCGAACGCGCGCCCGGCGCCGTGCTGGTGACGACGGCCTGACGCCGTGAATAGTCCGGGTTGGAGGCGTCGGCCACGTTGCGCGAGACAACGCTGGTCTGTCGCGCGGTGTTCATAAGCGCCGACTGGGCGATACTCAATGCGGTAGACAGTGACATGCGGGTCTTTCGCGGGCGACGCCCGTCTTATCTCTTCAGGTTGACAAGGACGTCCATCAGATCGGAACCGGTCTGGAAGACTTTCGAATTGGCGGTGTAGCTGCGCTGCGCCGCGATCATGTTGGTCAGCTCTTCGGCGATGTCGACGTTGGAATTCTCGAGCGCGCCGGAGATGATGGAGCCGAGCTTGCCTTCATTGGCAAAGCCGACACGAACCGCGCCGGACTCGGTGCCCTGCGAATAGACGTTGCCAGGCAGCGCGGTGAGCTGATCCGGGCTCTGTACGTCAGCCAGCGGGATCTTGTAGAGCGGCTTGGTGGAGCCGTCCTTGTACTGCGCGTAGATGGTGCCGTCCTTGCTGATCTGAACCTTGTCGATGGTGCTCGGCGCGTTGCCGTTGACCTGGGCGTCGGAAACCGTGAAGCCGGCGCCAAGCTGGGTCAGCGCAGACAGATCGAGCGAAAAGGCGGCGCCGTTGGGCACGGTGAGGGAGACGCTGTCAACGGCGCCGGTGAGCTTGCCAGTGGTGGCGTCGAACGTCAGGTTGGCCGAGCCCAGCGCGCCGCCGGTATAGGGGAATGCTGTCCCGGCCGTGGCCTGAGACTGATCGAAGACCGAGACCTGCCAGGTGCCGGCGCCGGTGTTGGTGAAATAGACGTCGAGCAGCTTCTTGTTGCCGAGATTGTCGTAGGCAACCATGGAGGATTTTGAGGTGTACTGCGCGCCGACAGCATTGGTGGTGGGCAGATTGCCGGCGGCGATCGGGGTCGCGCCGGCCGGCAGGTTGCCGGCATAGCTGCCCTCAGTGCTCGGTGTTGCAGTCATTCCCTGGTCTGAGATGACAACCGGGACCAACCCCTCGAAGCCATTGACCGTCGCTGCCGGTACGCCGTTGTCGTAGCTGTACGCCATCAGCTGGAAGCCGGCCGAGTTGACCAGTCTGCCTTGACCGTCGGGAACGAAAGCGCCGGCCCGGGTCAGGTAGGGGGTGCCGCTCGGATCCTGAACGACAAAGAAGCCATCGCCGCTGACGGCAAGGTCGGAAACCGAGGTCGTGTATTGAAGCACACCCGGATCGCTGACCGCCTGGCGGATCGTCGTGGTGACGCCGCCGGAATTGTAGGCACCGCCGGTCGACGGCATGACCAGCGTCGAGAATTCGGCGGAGGAGCGCTTGTAGCCGGTGGTGTCGGAATTGGCGATGTTGTCGGCGACCGTCGATAGGCGGTTTGCCTGGGCGTTCATGCCGGAAACGCCGGTCCGCATCATTCCGTAGAGGCTCATCGAAACGTCTCCGCTGTGTCCATGCTGCTGGCTACGAGGCTACGCATGTTTTCTTGCGCGAGGCTGGCGCGGCGCTGCATCAGAAGACGAGCCGGTAGCCGAGGAAACGCTTGGAATCGATCGGGTCGGTGCCCAGCTTCTCGCGCAGCTTCTTGCGCAGTTTGCTGATGTGGCTTTCCACCACGTTCTCTTCGACCTCTTCGTCGAAGATGCCGTAGATGGCGTTGAAAACCTGGGTCTTGGTGACGCGGCGCCCGCGATTGCTCGCCAGATATTCGAGGATGCGGCGTTCACGGCGCGGCAGGGGGAGGGGCTGACCGTCGATCTCGGGGTCGCGGCCGTCCATGAAGATGCGCATGGCGCCGATCTCAGTATAGGCGACGTCTTCCTGGGCGCGGCGGCGGATGGCGGTGATGCGGGCCAGGATCTCGCGGATATGGACGGGCTTGCGAATGACGTCGTCGACGCCGCTCTCGAACAACCGCAGCGTGTTCTCCAGCGAATGCTGTTCGCTGAGCGCAATCACCGGGGCGCCGGTGCGGTCGCGGATCTGGCGCGGAGAGATGGAACCCTCGCGGCAGTCGCCGATGAGGAAGGCCCTGACCGAGCGCAGATCGGTGTCCGCGGCCGAGTTCACCCACTCACCGAATTCGCCGGACGCAAAGCCTGCACAGGCGATGCCCTCACGATCGAAAAGTGAATTGTATCCCTCTGTTACGAGCTCGCGCTCGTCAACGATCACAATCATCGGCCCCGCCTTCCGAATCAAATCATTTGCCCCGTGAAGAGAGGCGTATCCGCTGGCGGGAATCCTGAACAACCGTCATTTCTTGTAGCTAGTTTCTTGGGAGTCTGGAATCGTATCGGTTGCATTAGCGGGCGGCCAGATGTGCTTTCGGCGGCAAGGTATGATCAAGTCAAACCAACAATTCGGGTTGTACGGTTGGTCTATTAGTAACGGGAAATGCGCTTACGGGTTGCAGAAGCCGCGGGCGTTCGCGGTCCATTTTCCAAAGCCGGTGGCGACCATGTTGGCAATGACGCGGCAGACATAGATCTTCTGCGCCGGGTCGTTGTCGGGACCGGCATGATAGCGGGCAACGGCCATCGACCAGGTCTCGTGACGGGCATGAAGGCTGGCCAGGAAGCGCGCCGCATAGTCGACGTTCTGGCGTGGGTCGAGCATGTCCTCGACGCTGCGAAAATGCGATGCGTGATAGTGGTGATTGATCTGCATGCAGCCCAGATCGATCAGGGTCTTGCCCTCGCGCCGGGCATTGGCGAAGGCGGCAAGGGCCTCGGTCCGGCTCCTCGGAAAGACTGCTTTTCCTTCTATATTCAAGGCATTGGGTTGAAGGCTGCCCTTGTTTCCGGTCTCCGTCAGGCCAACAGCATAGAGGATGCCGGCGGGCACGCCATAACGATCGGCGGCGCGCAGGATCTCCGGCTCGCAGGGGTTGGCCGCGGCTGCGGCGGCGTTTGCCGCGCTAGATAAAGATATCGCCGCCAGCGCGCTCGCGAGCAGGCGAAGTGCCGCGGCCGTAGTCCTGCGCGTCATCGTTGCGTTTCCCTGAGGATTGCTGGCCCGGTTGCTGGCCGCCGGCTCCACCATTGCCGCTGCCCGAATTCCCCGGTTGAAAGGATGCTGGATCGCGGCCTGTCGCCGCCGCCATAGGAGCGGTTGCATCCGTCCGGGTTGTAGCGGGAGCTGCTACCGAAGGTTGCAGTATCGTGACCTTGTCAACCTCAAAGCCGAGCCCCCGCAGTGACTTGACGATGGCCTCGCTGTCGGCGGACAGCCGACGATAAGCGTCGTGCGTTTCAGGCTTCAGCTCAATCGAAAGTTGTTCCCCGGAGAGGCGAAGATTGGCCGTCACCATGCCGAGTTCGGCTGGGTGGAGTTCGATCTTCAACACATGTGTCGGAACGGCAACAGAGCTGGCCAGATGGGTGGTCGTGGGTGAGGCTGAAAGCGCCTTTTGCGGCCCGGCGTCGGCGGCTATGGCGTTGATCACATTGAGGGCTGCCTGGCTGATGGGACTTTGCGGCGGTGCGGGGAAACTCCGTTCCGACACCACGTCGATGCGCGCAGTGGACAGGGACTGTTTTCCCGCTTCTGGACGCATCGAGGACTGGACATCCTCGATGCTCTTCATCGCATTCGCGGTGTGCTTCGACCGCACGCCGGGCACATCGGCGGCCGGTGCGTCCGACAGCTTCTGGGCCGCCGCAGCGGCGTCGCGTTTTGGCGCGCTGGAGGCAGCGCTCGGCGACTGACCGTCAAGCGCCGTCAAAGGTCCGTCGACGATCGACGCCTGCTCCGGCTTCGACATGGTTTCGAGTGCTTCGCGTCCGCCCGCGGCTTTTGGCCGGTAGGTCTTTGGCAGTGAAGCCTGCCCATCGAGCGCCGGGTCCGACGGATTCTCGCCGGTGGCCGTATTGCCCCCGGCTGCCTTGGCCGTTGTCGCGAAATGCCGCAGGTCATGAAACGCGATCAGCAGCGGCAGGTCGTCCTGAAGCGGCCCGGCATCCGGCGCCGTATCTTCAGCGTCGGCCTTCGCGTTTTCTTCCAAATCGTCCTTGCCGGTTTTCACGTTTGCCACTTTGGCCGAGATGGTCCTTCCGGGCTCGGCCGTTGCCGGTTCGGCCTTGGCGTCATGCCCGGCAAGGCCGGCAGCGAGCTTGCTCCAGCGCTGGTCGCGCGATCCCGCCTCTGTCGACGGCTGCCGTTCCGGGCGGGCATCGTCGCGCAGCATCTTGCCGAAGCCGGCGTCATCGTTCCTGCCGTTCGCGGCAGGCTGCTCCGACGTCGCGCGCGTGGAGGCAAATCCTGGCAAGGCCGAGCCGAGGCTGGTGGTCATTTTGGGGCGGCTCCAAGCATCTGGTCGATCAGGTCGAGCTGTCGACGTGTTCTGGTCATGGCGGCGTCGGTCGGATCGGCGGGCTCTGGACCGGCTGCGGGCGACAGTGCCGACGCCGGCATGACAGTCGCAGGCTCGGCGGATGCCGCTGCTGCCATGTCCGGGGCATTGGCGGCTGGTCCGCCGGAGGCCGCGGTGACGGCGGGTTGCTCCGAGATGGCGCCTTCGACCGGTGGCAGGCCACTGTCATCGGCGCCTTGCGCCGTGGCGATCTCGGGCACCGGCTGTGCCGCGGCGGCAGGAACTGGGGCAGGCTTTTCCGCCGGAAGGGCGGTGGGCGGCGCGACGACCTCGCCGGCAATGGCCTGCGCGGCGTCGAGCAAAGCGCGGTCGCCCTCCGACAGCCGGCTGCGGTCGATCTTGCCGAGCTTGGCGCGAACGTCCTCGATTGTACCCGAGGTGACGGTGGAAAGGCTGGCATAGAGCAGGGCGCGTGGATCGTCCTGATTGGTGTTGCCGTCGCGGCCCTGTTCCGCCCGCGCCGAAGCGAAGGCCGACAAGTCGTTCAGGCCGTCTATCGCGGCCCGGCGGGCGATGCGCAGATAGATCACCTTCTCGCGCTCGGGATCCATCATCGAGGTGATGTCGCCCAGCTTGTCCTGGCTGATCGACATGTGCAGCGCGATGACGCCGGAGACGAAGGAGTCGGCGAACTGGCTGGCATAGGGCGAATAGAGATAGCGCTCGACATATTGGGTGGAAGCAAGGGCGAAGCGTGCCGCGTCGCCTTGCGCGACTGCAAGGCCAACCGAACGGCGAAGTGCCGCTTCCTCGACCAGCGTGCCGGGGCTGAGCAATCTTGCCTCGTCGAGCAGACGGAGTGCGGTCGCCGGTTGATCGCCGGCAAGCAGTGAGCCTTTGACCAGGGCGAGGAAGGCGCCGAGATCCGGAGGCAGCGCCATGGGATCGATCGGCCTCAAGGCTTCGATAGCCTCGCCGGGCCGGCCGTTGAGGTAATCAATCACGCCTTTGGCGATGGCAAGGCTTTGCGGGTCCGTCGTAGCGCGCGACGTGGCCGCTTCGACGGTCACCGGGTTGCCGCCGCTCATGCCATAGACAAGCAGAGCTCGAAAGTTCTTGGGATCCTTGTAGTCCTCGGCATTCGCCGCCCGCAGGCGCGCATCTGCCATCTCCAGCAGCTTGGCTTGCATCGGCAGGGCGGCATGATCGCCGGCGGCTATGCGGTCCTGGATGAGTTGCAGCGAGCGCACCAACTGATACGGCTGCAGCGTATCCTGGGCGAAACCGGTCGACGGGTGTCCGCCGGCCAGCAGCAACAGGCCAATCAACCGGCGGGTGACGGCCGCTCGCTTCATCCGCCGGTCGCCATCAGGATCTCGATGCGGCGGTTCGCGGCCGCCAATGGATCGGCTGCTATTTTCGGCTGGCGGTCGGCGAAGCCGGCGACCTCGGTGATGCGGCGTTCGTCGACGCCGCCGCGCACGAGCATGTAGTAGGCGGAATGCGCGCGCGCCGTCGACAGGCGCCAATTGTCGTAGCTGTCGCCGCGGAACGGCCGGGCGTCGGTGTGGCCGTTGATGCTGATGGTGCCCTTCTGGCTGTTGACGATGCGGCCGATCTTCTCCATCGCCAGCACCAGTTCGCGTCTCGGCAATGCCGAGCCGACCTCGAACATGCCGAAGTCGAGCTGGTCGGTGATCGAGATGACGACCCCCTTGTCGGTGGCTTCGACCGAGACGCCGTCGTGCAGCTTGTCGCCGGGCTTGAAGGCATCGGCCAGTTGCCGCTTGACGTCGGCCGCTGCCTTGACGGCAGCCGCGGTTGGCGCCTTCTCGCCGACGTCAGGCTTGGTGGCGTTTTGCGTCGCGGCTTTCGCTCCGCCCGCGACCGTGGTGCCGTCCGGTTTGGTCTCGCCGGCCATTGCCGTGGCAGGGTTCGCGGCCTGCTTGCCGGTCGCGTCCTTAGCCAGCGGCTCGAGCGGTGCCGCGACAGGCGGCACGGCTTTGACTTTGAGCACTTGCGTTTCGGCGGTCTTGTCGCCGGGCTTGGCCGGATCGCCCTCGATCTTGGTGCGCTCGGCGCTGGCCTCGGCGCCGGGCGCCGCGACCTGCTGCGACCAGAAATCCGGCTCGAAGGGATCGCGGTAGGAGGCGCCACCGGAGGCGCCGGTAGCCGGTCCGGCAGCCTGCACGCCGCCGTCGCCTTTCTGGCTGACATTCTGCATGACGCCGGTATCCGCGGCGATTTCCGAAAGCACCGCGTAGGGGTCGGCGAAGAGATGATCGTCGGTGCGTTCCGCCTGCTGCGGCTCCTGCTTGTCCTGCTTGCGGTCCGACGCGCCCGCGCCGGCATTGCCGTTCTGTCCGGCTTTGCTGGTCGCCTCTTGCGGATCGTCGGCCGTCAGCCCCATGGCGCGCGGGCCGTCGCCGAGATCCTCCAGGCCCTTGCGGCTCGAATTGCGGTCGACCAGCTTGACCGGGTTGAAGTAGCTGGCGACGGCTGCCTTGGTCTGCTCGTTGGCGGCGTTGATCAGCCACATGACCAGGAAGAAGCACATCATGGCCGTCATGAAGTCGGCGAAGGCGATCTTCCAGACGCCGCCATGGTGGGCTTCGTCATGGTCGTCATGACTGCGCCGCACGATGATGATCTCGTGGCGGCCGTGATCGGCGTCGGCGACGCTCATGCCAGGACCTCCGAGAGGGTCGTCGACCATTCGGCCATGCGCGTCTCGAACACCGCCTCGTCGATGGCGACGGTCAGGTCGAAGCCTGGCGCCTCGACAAAATCGAGATTGGCGGCGCGGGGTCCGAGCGACGCCTTCAGTGTTTCGAACATCGAGAGCGGGCCGCGCACGACGATGCGCACCGCTTCGGCATCGCCAACCGCTTCGCGAACGGCGCCGGCCAACGCATCGATCGAACGTTTCTGCAGATCGTCGCTGACGATGCCGCCGATGATGCGGGCGACCGTGGCGGCGACAAGTCCGGTCACGCGCGCCTCCATCGCATCGATGCGCAACGAGACAGCCTTGCCGACATCGTCGCCGAGGCTTTCGAGAAATATCCTTGCTTCCTCGGCACTGGCCTGGCGTTCGGCTTCGAGCGCGGCGTCATGCGCAGCCGACAGGCGGACCTCCAGCGCTGCCTCCGCCTGGGCAACCGCCTCGGCGATCAGCGTGCCGATATCGGCTTGTGGCGCCGGCGTCTCGGGCTTGTGGTCGGGATCGACTGCTGCCCGGGGCTGGCCGGCGCGTTGCGCGCGCGTCCCGAAATCGGGCAGAAGGTCGAAGAGGGCTACGGAGGGCATGGTTTACACCGCCACTTCCTGGGCAGCCCATTTGCGCAGGATCTGCGCGGTGCGCTCCTCGTTGAGATCGACCATCCTGGCAAGCCTGTCCTGCGGCGCCGGCCGGATCTTCTGGCGAAGATCGTCGAGCGGCGTGGGGCCTGGGCGTGTGCCTGGCAAGGTCCCGATCGCGGCACTGTCGGTGGCCGCCATTGCCTCCGGCGTCGGCAGCGAGCGCTGGACGTCGTCGAAGCTGGGACCTGCCAGGGCCGGAGTAGCCTTTGCCGTCAGCGCCGCGGCCATCGGCCTCAGGCCGAAGAAGGCGACCAGGAACACCACGACGATGAAGGCACCGGCATTGATCATCGTGCCGGCATGCTGGCCGATAGAATCGAGCATTCCCGCCTGCGGGATCGCCTCGCCATCCAGGCCGTCGATGAACTCGACCGCCGAGACGTCGATGATGTCGCCGCGCTTTTCGTCCAGGCCGGTGGCGGACGTGACCATCTTCTGGATCTCGGCGACGCGCTTGGCGATCTGCTCCGGCGTGGCGTCCTTGCCGAGGATGGCCGTCAGCCGCTGCTGGTTGACAACCACGGCAATCGACATCTTGGTGACGGTGTAACCGTTGGAGACCGTGGCGATCTTCTTGGAATTGATCTCGTAGTTGGTGATCTCTTCCCTGCGGTCGTTCTGCGAGGAGGATTGCGGACCATCGGTGGCGGTTGCCTGGGTCTCGGGCAGGTTCTGCTCGACGCTGGCCGGAGTGGAAGCCTGCTTCTGGTTGTTGTTCTCGTTGGCCCGCACCGACTGCACCGAGCGTTCGACGCGGGAATTCGGATCGAAGATGGTCTCTTCCGTCTGGCGGGTGTCGGTGTTGACCTCGGCCTTGACGCTGGCGCGGAAATTGTCGGGGCCGAGATAGGCCGTCAGCGCACGGCGGATGTTGTCTCCGATCTGCGCCTCGACGGTCTGCTCGACGCCGAGCGTGCGGGCGGCGCTGGTGTTGGAAGGGTCGTCGCCCGCGGCCAGCAGATTGCCGCTGGAATCGAGAACGGTCACCTTGTCGGCCGACAGGCCGGGAACGGCGGCGGCGACGAGATGGCGGATCGACATGGCGCTCTTCTCGGCGTCGATGCCGGCGTAGCGGATGACCACGGAAGCGGAGGGCTGCTGCTCGTCGCGGCGAAAATTGGCGCGTTCGGACATGACGATGTGGACCCGCGCAGCCTTGATGCCCGATATCGACTGGATGGTGCGGGCGATCTCGCCTTCAAGCGCGCGCACGCGGGTGATCTGCTGCATGAAGGAGGTGAGGCCGAGCGAGCCGACATTGTCGAACAATTCGTAGCCGGCATTGGCGCTGGTCGGCAGGCCCTTTTCGGCAAGCAGCATGCGGGCTTGAGCGGTGGTGCCGGCCGGCACCAGAACCGAGGTCCCATCGGCGCCGACATCGAAACCGATACCGGCTTCGCCCAGCACCAGGCCGATCTGGTTCACGTCGGCACGGTCTAGTCCCACATAGAGCGTGTCGTAGGCGGGGCGGTTGAGATAGACCGAGGCGATGCCGATTACGCCCATCACCAGAATGGCGATGCCCGCCAGCATGGCGAGGCGCTTCACGCCAAACCCGCGGAGATTCGAGATGATGCTCTGGATCTGTTCCGGCACGGTTCAACGACTCCCAGCATGATTGTCCGCTGGAACTCTAGTCTTCGAAGCTTGTGCGAAAATGAAATCGGGCCGCGCTTGCGGCGCGGCCCGATTATCTGATGGGAAGGTGGGCGCCCGTGATCAGCTCTTGAACAGTGACAGGATCGACTGCGAGGCGGCGTTGGCGATCGACAATGCCTGGATGCCGAGCTGCTGCTGCACCTGCAGGGCCTGGAGGCGGGTCGATTCCTTGTTCATGTCGGCATCGACGAGCTGGCCGACGCCGCGGTCGATGGAGTCCATCAAGCTCTGGGTAAAGGTCTTCTGCAGGTCGATGCTGCTCTTGGCCGAGCCGAGGATGGTGGCGGAGTCGGTCAGTTGAGCCATGACCTTGTCCATCCTGGTTACCATCTGCGTGATGATGTCGTCGGTTACCCCTGGGGCCGTGATGTCGAGGTTATAGGCGGAAATATTGTCGACCTTGGCGACCGCTCCCGCCGCCGTCTGGCCGGCGGTGTTCGCGGCGATATCCGTTCCTCCGCCCGCGATCACGCCAGCATAGGCGTTATCGTACAGGGTCTGGGCGGCGCCCGTGGAATAGATGGAGGTTTTGCGATCGAGGGTTCCGGAATTCTTGACCTCGGCGGCGAGGCCGTAGTCGAAAAGCTTGGTGCCCTCGACATCGATGTTGATCGTTCCGATCGACACTGCGCCGGATGAGGAGCGATTGAATGAGGACACGATCTGCGAGTCGGGCTGAACGCCATCATTGGGGGCGGCAGTCTGCTTGGAGGTCACCGCCAGGAAATTCGAGCCGGAGAAGGTCGCCGCATCGGCAAACGACTTCATCTGCGTCTGAAGCGCCTTGATCTCGGTCTGGGTTTTTGCCTTGGCGGCATCCGTCTGACCGACCATGGACAGCACCTTGGTCTTGATCTGCCCGATCGTTGTCAGCACATTGTTCATGCCGGTGTAAGCGGCGTCGACCTTCGAGGCGCCGAGGCCGAGTGCATCCTGCACGGTCGACAGGGCCGCGTTGTCGGAGCGCATCGTGGTGGCGATCGACCAGTAGGCGGCGTTGTCCGAGGCCTGCGAGACCCGGTAACCGGTCGATATGCGGGCCTGCGTCTGTTCAAGCGACTTGTTGGTGGCGCTGAGGCTTTGAAGTGCGGTTAACGCCGAAGCGTTGGTCATGATGCTCGCCAAGAAAGTCGCTCCTTCTCAAAAGCCGACATGCTCAGACATGCCGGATGGGCCTGTTCAACGGGTGGCATCGTGCCGGTCGGACCGATTCGCCAACTGTCGTAAGCTATTGGTTAACCATAACTAGCGCGGCATGGTTAACAGCCTGTTAAAAGCTGGCTTTTGAGAGTTAAGCATCGAGGGTTGCGTGGGGCTGGAGCAAAACGCAAATCGGGCCGCGCTTTTTGGGCGGCCCGATTTTTAGTGCGAACTGTGGTTGAGCGAAGGCGATTAGCCGCGGAAGAGCGACAGGATCGACTGCGACGAACCGTTGGCGATCGACAGCGCCTGGATGCCGAGCTGCTGCTGGACCTGCAGGGCCTGCAGACGGGTCGATTCCTTGTTCATGTCCGCATCGACGAGCTGGCCGACACCGCGATCGATGGAGTCCATCAGGTTCGAGGTGAAGGTCTTCTGCAGGTCGATACTGCTCTTGGCGGCGCCGAGCGTGGTGGCGGCGTTGGTCATGGCCTTGAGCGCGGCGTCGACGACGTTCATCTGCTGCGCGATCTGGCTATCGCTGGCAGCCGTGCCACCCGAAAAGATAGTGAGCGAGGCAACCGAATAGGTGTCGGTTGCCGCTGCTGCAGCACCCAGGGTGGGGTTCGAGGCCGTGGCAACAGCAGCGCCCGTGGTGCCGAGGCGAGCCGTGTCGAGAATACCCTTGGCGGTTGGTGCCGCGCCGGCATCGTACAGCTTGATGCTTTCCACATTGACATCGATCGTCGAGATCGAAGCCGCGCCGGTCGCGTCGCGGTTGAAGGCCGAAACAATCTTCACGTCGGCCGCGGTGCCTGTCGCAGTGGACACCGAAAGCATGTTGGTGCCGGAGAAGGTGGCGCCATCGGCGTAGGCCTTCAACTGGTTCTGAAGGGCGGCGATTTCGACCTGGGTCTTTTCCTTGGAGGCGTCCGTCTGGCCGTAGGACGCGACCAGCTTGGTCTTGATCTGGTTGATGGTATCGATCGCGCTACTCATGCCGGTATAGGCTGTGTCGACCTTGGAGGCGCCGAGGCCGAGAGCGTCCGAAACGGTGGACATTGCCTGGTTGTCGGAGCGCATCGTGGTGGCGATCGACCAGTAGGCGGCGTTGTCCGAAGCCTGCGAGACCTTGTAGCCGGTCGAGATGCGGGCCTGGGTGTCGGTGAGGGATTTGCTGGTGGCGTTGAGGCTCTGCAGGGCCGTCAATGCGGCGCTGTTCGTCATGATGCTGGACATGGTACTCGTACCTTGATTTTACAGGTATTTTTTACATACCGGCTCTACCGGTATGACGGTGCGGCATCATGCCCATGATCTCTCAAAATCGATCACCCGCCATCTGCGAGCGAATATGCGGGCAAGTCCCTACCAAAGGGCTAAACCGGACGGTTAATCGAAAATATATTGCTGGGATTTCGAGCCGGCGCGGCAGGATCAGTTGAAGGAGCGCACCAGGCTGCCGACAAGCAGGTTCCAGCCGTCGATCAGGACGAAGAACAGGATCTTGAACGGCAGCGACACCACTGTCGGCGGCAGCATCATCATGCCCATCGCCATGGTGATCGTGGCGACGATCAGGTCGATGACCAGGAATGGCAGCACGATCAGGAAGCCGATCTCGAAACCGCGCCGGATCTCCGAGATCATGAAGGCCGGCACCAGGATGCGCAGGTCGACGGTGTCACGCGAAACGGTCTGGCCGCGCTCGCGGGCGAGGTCGGCGAAGAGGTCGAAATCTTTGTCACGCACATTGTGCAGCATGAAGGTGCGGAACGGGTCCGAAATCTTGTCGAAGGCTTCGGTCTGGGTGATCTGGTTGTCCATCAGCGGCTTGACGCCGGTGTTCCAGGCCTGATCGAAGGTCGGCGCCATGACATAGAAGGTCATGAACAGCGACAGCGAAATCAGGATGAGGTTTGCCGGTGTCGACTGCAGGCCGATGCCGGCGCGCAGGATCGAGAAGGCGATGACGAAACGGGTGAAGCTGGTCACCATGATCAGCAGGCCTGGCGCCACCGACAGAACGGTCAGCAGGCCGAACATCTGGATGATGTAGCCGACGGTGGTGCCGTCAGCCTTGCCGATGCCGCCGAGATCGAGTTGCTGGGCCGCCGCGATGGAGGTGGCGGCGGCGATCATGGCCGTGGCGAGAAGGAGTTTTCTCATTCGAGCAGCAATGTCCTGATGAGTACCTGTTTGGCGTGACCCTGGCTGCGGATCGCGGCGCGGTCTTCGAGGTCGGCCTTCAGGTGCTGGTAGCCGCTGGCGCCCTCGATCTGATGCATCTTCAACGTGCGCACCAGGGCCAGAAGGTCCTGGTGGATGTCATCCGACATTGCCTGTGGCTGCGGCGCGTCATAGACGATGGACACCTCCATCCTGATCCAGGTGCCGGCAGGCGAGGCGATGTTGGTGGTGATCGGCGCCAGCACGACAAGCATCGGGCCCAGGCCTGGCTGCTCGGCCGCGGCGGGCTGCATGATCTTGCCTTCGTTCTCAGGCGCGACCGGTACCGAAGCCGGTGCGCCAACGCCTTTGAGATAACCGCCGGACATCCAGCCCATGCCAATGGCGGCCGCCGTCACAAGCAGCAGCAGGCCGGCCTGGATGGCAGGGGAGGGACCCTTGCGTGGCTGAACCTGTTCGATATTTGCCACGGCGCCCTGCTCCGATCCTAGAACGGAAGAACCTGGTCGAGAATCTGCTGGCCGTAGGCAGGCTGCTGGACCTCGGTGATGCGACCGCGTCCGCCGTAGGAGATGCGGGCCTCGGCGATGCGTTCGTAGGGGATGGTGTTTTCGGCGCCGATATCGGCCGGCCGCACGATGCCGGCGAGCGTCAGCACCCTGAGCTCGGCGTTGACGCGCACTTCCTGCGATCCGGTGATCATCAGATTGCCGTTGGGCAGCACATCGGTGACGATCGCCGCGACATTGAGCTCAAGCGTCTCCGAGCGCTTGATCTCGCCGTCGGCGGTCGTGTCCGTGGTGGAGCTGAGAGCCCCAGCGCCCTTGCCGGCGGTGCTCCACTTGTCCCACTGCGCGCTGAGGTCGTAACCGAGCTTGCGATTGGCGGTGCGGCTCCTGTCGTTCTGGTTCTTGAAGTTGGCTCGATCGTTGATCTTGATCTTGACCGTCAGGATGTCGCCCTGGGACAGCGCCCGCGGGTCGGTGAACAGCCGGCTCTGGCGGTCGTCCCACAACGAGAATTTCTTGACCGGCGCGGGCGGCGTTTGCGGATAGCGATAGAGGGAGCCAGTGCTGCCGCCATCGATGCCGGAGCCGACCGGGGACAGGGCCGGCTCCCTGCCGACCTCCTTGAGGTTGGTTCCGCAACCCGACAGCACGGTGACCGCGCACAGGACAAGCATTTTCCGGATCATGACGGATCTACCCTTCGGGCTGCGCTGGCCATAATGCCGGTGAGCGTCGCCGCCGCCTTCTGGTCCATTTCGTTGAGGATGACGCTCGCCTTGCGTGAATCGAGCTTCATCAATATGGCCGCAGCCAGATCGGCGTTGACGATGGCCAGCCGCTCGGCGGCGGCGTCGGGTTTCATGCCGGCGTAGATCTGGACGACGCCGTCCTCGGCCCGGGCCAGGAAAACCTCGCGCCGCTTCAGCCAGGTCTCGTATTCAGCTTTCTTTGCATCGAGAGCTTTCATGCGCTCGTCAATGCCGGCCTGGAGCTGCTTCAGCTCCTCCGCCTGCAGGACATAGCGGCGGTCGCGGGCGGCGTCGGCGATGTTTGAGCAGAAGCGCTCGATCTCGCTTTGGTCCGGCGCCTTTTCCCGTGTCAATTGCTGCGGCGCCGCTGCCACCGGTGCTCCCGGCAGAACCTGGCGGACCGTCTCCTCGCCGCGTGCGGTGTCGCCGGCAAAGGGCAGCGCCGCGAGAATAGCGGTCGCAAGCAGGATCGCGGCTTTGCGGTGTCTGCCGTCATGGCGTGGGAAGGAGCGCGTCATCGGCATCGCCTATTGCAGAACCAGGTCGGCCTGCAGGGCCCCGGCCGACTTGATGCCCTGCAAAATGGCGATGATGCCGTCCGGCTTGACCCCGAGGCGGTTGAGGCCGGAAACGAGGGTTTGGAGATCGGGTCCGTCAAGCACGGCAACGCGGGCGTCGGGCCGGCTGGCGTCGATGGCGGTGAACGGTTCGATGGCGGTCTCGCCCTTGGAGAAGGGCTCGGGCTGGACCACGCGCGGCGCTTCGGTGATGCGCACGGTGAGCGTGCCGTGGCTGATGGCGACCCGCGAGATCTTGACGTCATTGCCGATGACGATGGTGCCGGTGCGCTCGTCGATGACGACACGGGCCGGCGTGTCGGATTCGACCACCAAATTCTCGATTTCGGCATAGAAGCGCGCCGCCGAGACACCTTTCGGCCTTCTGATCTGCACGGTGCGCGAATCGCGCTCCGCCGCCACCCGCATGCCGAAGCGCTGGCCGGTGTAATCGTTGATGGCGTCCGCGATGCGGATAGCGGTCGAGAAATCGGGATTGCGCAGTTGCAGCGTCAGGATCGCCTGATCGTCGAACTCGGCCTGGACAGCGCGCTCCACGATGGCGCCGTTCGGCACGCGGCCGGAGGTCGGCACGCCTTGCGTCAGTTGCTCGGCCTGTCCCTGGGCGGTAAAGCCGGACACGATGACCGAGCCCTGGCCGACGGCATAGATCTCGCCGTCCGCTGCCTTCAGCGGCGTCATGATCAGCGTGCCGCCGGAAAGCGAGGTCGCGTCGCCCATCGAGGAGACGTCGATGTCGATGCGGGCGCCCGACTGCACGTAGGGCGGCATGTTGGCGGTGACGATGACGGCGGCGACATTCTTGGCGCGTGCACTGCCGCCTTCGGTGGCGATGCCGAGGTTTTCGAGCATCGCGCGGATAGACTGTTCGGTGAATGGCGAGTTGCGCAGGCTGTCGCCCGATCCGGCAAGGCCGATCACCAGGCCGTAGCCGACGAGCTGATTGTCGCGCGAGCTCTGCAGCTGGGCGATGTCCTTGATGCGCGAGGCGACCTGGCCCGGCGGCAGCGAACTCGGCCCGGTCGACACCCGGAACATGCGGCTGGTGGTGGCCGGATCATATTCGGGATCGTTGTAGACGCCGCCATTCTTGGCGGCGAGCTCGCGCTTGGCCTTCGGCGTCAGGCCGTCGGCCAGCGCCGGCTGCAGGCCAAGCACGGCTGCCAGTATCAGGGTAAGCCCGCGCATCATGAAGCGCTGACCTGGATGGTTCCATCCGCCATCACCGTGCCGGACAGGACTTTGCCGCTGTCGATGTTGCGAACCTTGACGAGGTCGCCCGCGGCTCCCGGCTGCAGCGTCACGGCGGTGGCCGAGATCGTCAGCCCGCCGGCGATGAAGAAGATCTGCACGGAAGCACCCTGTTCGACCAGCCAGGCCTCGCGGATGGCGGTGGAGGGAATGTAGCGGCCGGGCAGCAACGTGCGCTTGGCGACCTTGCCATCCAGTTCCTCGACCCGTGTGGCGACCGCCTCTGGCTTGTGCTTGCCGACGATAAGGGTGACCTGTTTCAGGGCAGCCAGGTTGATGGTCTCGCCGGGATAGATAACCCGGCTCGGAATAAGCACCACCTCGCCGACAGCTTGATTGCTGGCGATCCGGGTGGCCGACTGGTTGGCCGATTCCTGGGCAAAAGCCGGCATCGTGCCGGTCACCAGCGCAAGGACGAGCGCGCTGCGGCGGAATGCGGACAGGAGGCCGGGCGTCGACATCATGCGTTACCTGATGTTCTTGGAGACCACGGAGGCCATGTCGTCGGCGGCCTGGATGACCTTGGAGTTCATCTCATAGGCGCGCTGCGCCGAGATCAGCTCGGTGATTTCCTTGACCGGGTCGACGTTGGAGGCTTCGAGATAGCCCTGCTGGATGGTGGCGAAGCCTGGATCGCCAGGCACGCCGACATTGGCTGGCCCCGAAGCCGTGGTTTCCTGGAACAGATTGTCGCCGAGCGGCGCCAGGCCGGCCTCGTTGGCGAAATTGGCGATCTGAAGCTGACCGAGGTTCTGCAGGTCGGTCTGGCCGTCGATGCGGGCGAAGACCTGGCCGGTCTTGTTGACGATGACCTCGACGGCATCCACGGGGACGTTGATTGCCGGAATGACGGCAGCGCCGTCGACCGTCACCAGCTGGCCGGTGGCGTTGGTGTTGAGAGCGCCGGCGCGGCTGTAGAGCGTGCCGCCGTCGGCACCCTCGATCTGAAACCAGCCCCTGCCGGTCAGCGCCAGGTCGAAACTGTTGCCGGTGCTGGTCAGTTCGCCCTGTGTGTGCACGTTGCGCACGGCCGTCGTCTTGACGCCGAGGCCGATCGAGACGCCCTCCGGCACCAGCGAGGCGTTGGAGCGGTTGGGCACGCCTTGCGTGCGGTCGACCTGATAGAGCAGGTCGGAGAATTCGGCACGGGCGCGCTTGTAGCCGGTGGTGTTGATGTTGGCGATGTTGTTGGCGATGACTTCCAGATTTGTCTGCTGGGCATTCATGCCGGTGGCGGCGATGGCAAGTGCTTTCATGGCGGAATTCCTCAGATGCCCATTCGACTGACTTCGAGATACGCGGAAACCACCTTGTCGCGGATGGCGACGGCGGTCTGAAGCGCCTGCTGCGCGCTCATCACGGCGTCGACCACCTGACGGGTGTCGGCGTCGCCCTTGAGCGCCTGCATCGATACCTGCTCGGCATTCTGCATCGTGTCGACGGTCTTGGAGGCTGCCTGGCTCAGCGCCTCGGCAAAGGAGGTGCCGACATTGCCGCCGGCCGAGGGTGTTGCGCCGCCCTGGAGCAGGCTTGTCGCCGTGTCATCGCCGCCGATCGACGGCTTGAACTGAAGGGCTCCGATACCGCTGATCATTACTGGTTCCTCATCAGGTCGATGGTCATGGAAATCAGGTCACGGGCCTGCTTGACGACCTGAAGGTTGGCCTCGTAGGAGCGGTTGGCCTCGGTCATGTCGGCCATTTCGATCAGCACGTTGACGTTGGGCATCTTGACGTAGCCCTTCTCGTCGGCTGCCTCGTTGCCGGGCTGGAACTCGACTGGAAAGTCACTGGGATCTCGATCGATCGAGTTCACTGCAACCGTTGAACTGCCGGAGGCCCGGTCAAGCTCGGAGACGAAGCTGATGGTCTTGCGGCGATAAGGATCGGAGCCGGGCGCGGTGCCGGTCGACTGGGCGTTGGCGAGGTTTTCGGAAACCACGCGCAGGCGCTCCGACTGGGCGCCGAGGCCGGATGCTGCGACTTTGAGGGCTGCGGTCAGTGCGTCCATGGTCAGCTCTTCACCGCCATCATCATCATCGTATGAAACGCCTTGACGATCGCCGTGTTGAGTTCGAAGGAGCGGCGCACCTCGCCGGCTTTCAGCAACTGGTCTTCCAGAACGACGGAGTTCTTGGACGGCATGACGACGCCGTCATCCTCCTGCGGCTTGATGGTGAAGCCGGCATTGCTCGCTGCATTGCCGAGATGGCCGGCCTGGGTGGCCTGCAGCGATACGGCGGCGCGGTCGAGCACCTTTTCGAATGGCTCGACGTCGTTTGCCGTATAACCCGGCGTGTTGGCATTGGCGATGTTGCCGGCGACTGCCGACTGGCGCACGGCCAGCCATTGCGCTTGCTTGGCGGCGAGATCGAAAAGGGAAACGGGCTCCATGGGAATCTCCGAGCAGGTACCCAGAGACTAGGCCGCCAGTCTTGCGCGGGCCTTGCGGATGGCCGGAAGCCGGAGATCGTTTATCTGGAGAGTTCGATTACCCGGTCGGCACTGGTGACCATGACCCATTTGCCGTTGCGCTGCTCGATGGAGGACACCTGACTGGAGTCAGGCAGTATCGAGCCGCGCTGGACGATCCAGAGGCCAGCGTCGTCCTGGATCATGGCACGGCCGTTGGCGACATGAACCATGCGGAATTTCGCCGCGTCGGCCGGAAACGGTTGCTCGTCGGGTGCGGCTGCGGGATTGGCATCATCCCGCACCGTTCCGGTGGCAAGAAGATCGAGATTGGCCGCGGGAATATCCTTTGCCGTCAGCGGCGCGCTGCGTTCGGCGACCACGCCGCCGCCCGCTCGCCCGGAATTGGAGCCGGTGCCGCCGAACTTCATCGCCTGGACGCCAAACTGGTCCTGGTTAAAGAAGATGTACCAGGGAAACAGGGCGCAGATCAGGCCGAGCGTGATGCCGAGCGCGGCTATGACGAAATCGCTGCGTCGGTCGGACTTCTTCCTCAGTCGGGGAAACGGTGCCTTTGGCGGCTGCGGCCATTCGGTGCGCGGGAACAGCCCGTTGATCAGCGAGTCGCGGCTCGCCTGCGTCATCTCGGCAGCCACCGCCTGGACAGCCCGGGGCAGAGCGGGTTCGACGGGCCTGGCCAGAAGATCAGGATCGGCTCTGCCAGCCCGTGGCAGGATTGGCTTGACGGCTCTGGCCAGAACGGCCTCGGCTTTGGCTGCGATGATACGGGCAGCCTTTGCCTTGGCGGTTCTCGCTTCGTCAGCCTCGGCTTGCTCCACGGCATTGGCCTCGGCGATCATGTCGCGCAGGATGCGCTCGGTATATTCGCGTTCAGTCTCCGGCATCGGCGTTCAGCTTGCTCTTGAGGTGGCGGGCGAGATCGGAGAAAGGGTCGGCCGACGGGCGATCCTTCGGCGCTTGCGTCAGCGCCTCATAGATCAGCGGCACCTGGCGCACGGCGATGTCGAGTTCGGCATCGACGCCCCCCTGATAGGCCCCAAGCAACCGGATATCGCGCGTGTCCTCGAAGCGCGAGATCATCGACTTCAGCCTTGTCACCAGCGCGCGCTGTTCGACGCTCCAGGCCTTTCCGGCCAACCGCGATATGGACGACAGCGGGTTGACGGGGGGATAGCGACCCTGTTCGGCGATCGTGCGATCGAGCACGACATGGCCGTCGAGGATGCCGCGCACGGAATCGGCTACCGGGTCGTTGTGGTCGTCACCGTCGACCAGCACGGAAATGATGGCGGTGATGGATCCTTTGCCTTCCCCGCCCGGCCCGGCGCGTTCGAGCAGCTTGGGCAGTTCGGTGAACACCGAGGCCGGGTAGCCGCGCGCGACCGGCGGCTCGCCGGTCCCCGTCGCCACCTCACGCAGGGCGTGAGCGAAGCGGGTGATCGAATCCAGCACCAGCAAAACGCGATGCCCCTGGTCGCGAAAATGCTCGGCGACGCGCATGGCGGTGTCCGGCGCACGCCGGCGCATCATGGCGCTTTCGTCGCTGGTGGCGACGACGGCGACGGTCTTGGCCATGCTGTCGCCGATCGTGTCCTCGAGGAATTCACGGACTTCGCGGCCGCGTTCGCCGATGAGCGCCACCACGACGGTATCGAATGCGTCGGCGCCGGCGAGCATGGCGAGCAGCGTCGACTTGCCGACGCCGGAGCCGGCAAAGATGCCGAGGCGCTGGCCGAAGCAGAGCGGCGTGAAGATGTCGATGACCTTGACGCCGGTCATGAAGGCAGTGCCGACGCGTTGCCGCGCCATGGCCCCCGGCGTCGTCTGGGCGCCGCGCGTCGTGTCGTCTCCCCGGGCGAGTGGCGGGCCGCCATCGATCGCCCTGGTGAGTGCGTCGATGGTGCGGCCGCGCCACGAGGCATGCGGCGCCACCACGAGCGGACCGCGGCGGAACACGGCATCACCGATGCCGGAATCGGCGCTGCGTTCGAAGGGCGCCACGACGGCCTCGTCGCGGCCGATCTTGACGATCTCGCCGCGGCGCGCACCGGCATGGCCGCGCTGCTCGACGATGTCGCCCAGTCTGGCGAAGCCGGAAAGGCCGTGCACCTTGTAGTGCGTGGGCGTGACTTCGATGACGCGGCCGCCGCGCTTGAGCAGCGCCTCGGCGTCGGCGAAACGCCGCCAGACCCTTTCCAGCGCGGCAAGCCGGTCTTCCGGCGCCGGCTGGAGTTGTCTTTCGGGTGCGCGCAGGGATGGCTGGTCGAGCGACATGGATTATTTCGAGCCGAGCGTCTTGATCGCCTCGTCGGTGGACGAGTCGGTCTGCCGCATCAGGGCGGCGGTGTTCTCGAAGGCGCGCTGGACCATGATCAGCCTGGTGATCTCCAGGACCGGATTGACATTGGACTCTTCGAGAAAGCCCTGGGCAACGCCGATATCCGAGCGATCGGTGACAGGCTCCGGGGTGCGTGCCGGAACGATGCCGGAATTGCCGTAGCGGACGAAGTTCGCGCCTGGATCGAAATTGTAGAGACCGATCGAGCCGACAAGCTGATCGTTCTGGCGCAACGAACCATCGGCCCCGGCCTTGGGCGGGCCGTTGCGGGGGTCAAGCTGGATCGGCGAGCCGCCGGCATCGAGCACCGGGTGGCCCTCGATCGACATCAGCTCGCCGTTCTCGTTCATTGAAAAGCGGCCGTCGCGGGTCATGACGGTGCCGACCGGCGTCTCTATGGCGAACCAGGCATCGCCCTGGATGGCGAAATCGAAGGGATTTCCGGTCTCGCTCAAGGCACCGTGGGCGCCGGAAAGGTAGGTCTTGCCCGGGGAGGCGAAGGATACCGATTTCTGCCCGGTGCCGGAGACGACGTCCTCGAACTTCACGCCGGTGGCGCGAAAGCCGATCGTCGAGGCGTTGGCGACGTTGTCGGCGATGGTGTCGAGGCGCCGCTCGAGCGCGATCTGCGACGAAAGGGCGACGTACAGGCTGTCCCGCATGATGGTCTCAGAACCTCAGTTTCTGCATGGCCATCATCAGGTCGGTGGAGATGCCGACGGTGAGTGGCTGGGCAAACAGCACGCTGACCGAGGCGACGGCCGATGAAGTCGGGTGGTTGATCTCGTACATGCTGGTGAAGCGCGTCAGGAACTTGCCGAGTTTTTCGGGGTCGGAGAAATCCGAGATGTCGAGTTTTTGCTCGAACAGCTGCGCCTGCTTGTCGACGTCGGCGGTGGCGAAGGAATCGGGCAGGCCGAGCACGGTGCGCACGACACTGGCAAGCGCGGTGTCGGCCAGCACGTCATACCAGCTGGTGATGGTCGGGGCCTTGCGATCGAAGTAAAGCGCCAGCCGCACGCCCTGGTTCGTCTGACCGGCATCCTCCTCGAGGGTCTGGCGCATGTATTTGTCGACGGTCGGCTGCTGCGCCGGATTGATGGTGGTGGTGTTTTCGCCATAGGCTTCGAAGTTGAAGGCGGAGGCAAGCGCGGCATAGGTCTTGTCCGTCATCTTGTTGGCGACACTGTCGGGGTCGCGGACGCCGCCCTGCAGAACCCGCTTGATGAGATCCTTGTCCTCCGTCGCCGAATCGAGACCGAATGACGCCAGCGCGTATGTGTAGAGCCGGTTGTTCGACATCAGATCGTCGATCGACTTCACCTTGGTGATGTTGGCAAGATAGTATGTCGTCTCGCCCTTCACATAGGCCGAATTGGGATCGAGGCCGGCGATCTGCGCCTGGGTGGCATAGTTCTTGGTCACCAACTGCTGTGTCTTGTTGTAGATGGTCGCATCGGCGCCGTTGGCGGCGAAGTTGAAGGCGCTGACGAATTCGGCGTAGCGCTTGTCGGTCAGCTTGTTGGCGAAGCTGTCGGGATCGGAGACGCCTTCCTTGAGTGCCTTGACCATGAAGGCCTTGGCGTAGTCCATGTCCTCCAGCCCGTAGGCCTTCATGGCATACTTGAACAAACGGTCGTTTTTGACGAAATCGTCGATCGATTTCACCTTGGTGATATTCGCGAGATAATATTTGGTGTCGCGATCAACCACGGGCTGCTGCTCGATCCTGTCGATCGATTTTGAAATGTCCTTGGTGATGAGCTGGTAGCTGGTAAAGGTATTGAGCAAAGACGTGCCTCCGGCCGAAGCTATGCCGGCACAATACCCCTACTTCCTTGCGCGAAACTGAATCGCTTCCAAGCCCTCGATTCAAGCCTCACACAAGGCACGGGGACTATCCCTAGCTCCTGATGTGAAATGCGGAAGGACCTATCGTGGGCATTCTGATTGGACTGGTGGTAACGCTCGGCTGCGTCCTTGGCGGCTTCATGGCCATGGGCGGCCATCTTCATGTGCTGATTCAGCCATGGGAAGCCGTGATCATCTGTGGTGCGGCTTTTGGCACCTTCCTCGTCGCCAATCCGATGAAGACGGTCAAGGACACCGGCAAGGGCATCCTCGAAGCCTTCAAGCAGGCGGTGCCGAAGGAACAGGACTATCTCGAGACGCTCGGCGTGCTGCACTCGCTGATGCGCGAGCTGCGCTCGAAATCCCGCAGCGAAGTCGAGGCGCATATCGACAATCCGGAAGAGTCGGCGATTTTCCAGGCGTTCCCAACCGTGCTGCATAACCACGACCTGACGCATTTCATCTGCGACTACTGCCGTATCATCATCATCGGCAATGCCCGCTCGCACGAGATCGAGGCGCTGATGGACGAAGAAATCCAGACCATTAAGTCCGACAAGATGAAGGCCTATCACGCGCTGGTGGCGGTGGGCGACGGCTTGCCGGCGCTCGGCATCGTCGCCGCCGTGCTCGGCGTGGTCAAGGCGATGGGCGCGCTCGACCAGTCGCCTGAAATCCTCGGCGGTTTGATTGGTGCCGCACTTGTCGGAACGTTCCTCGGCATCTTCCTGTCCTATTCGGTGGTCGGGCCGGTCGCCACCAAGATCAAGACAGTGCGCGAGAAGAAGAACCGCCTCTATATCATCGTCAAGCAGACGCTGCTGGCCTACATGAACGGTGCGCTGCCGCAGGTGGCGATCGAGTTCGGCCGCAAGACCATCTCGTCCTATGAACGGCCGACGATCGACGCCGTCGAGCAGAGCACGATGAATACCGGCACCGTCGAAAAGAAGGCCGCCTGAACGATGCGCGACAGATCGGTCCCGGCACTGTCATGACCAGCCTGGGCAGTCCAGCGGAAGCGCGCTCGCTGATCATCGAGCGTCTGGTCGGCGACAGCGGCGAGGCCACGCAGGTCATCGACGCAGGCCGCGCCATGGCCGAACGCGCCGTACCGCTGTTGCAGAAAAGCCTGACCAGCGAGCTTGGCGTTCCGGTTGTCGTCGAACTCAAAGCGATCGAGGTCAGCCGCGTTCCCGAGGCGCGTTCGCGTGCCGGCGACACGTTTGCCATGACCGTGATCGGCTCGTCGGCGTCCTCCGATGCGATGACCTTGGTGATCGATGCTCCGGCGATCGCGATCATGGTCTGCACGCTGTTCGGCGGCGATCCGGATCTGCCGGCATCGCCGATCGAACGCGATCTGTCGCAGATCGAAATCGATGTTTCGACCATGGTGTTCCAGCAGGTCGCGCAGGCCCTCAACGGATCGGGAAAGCGCTCGCTCGACCTGCGCCTGCCCGCGCCGCGAGCAATGTCCGGCACCGAGGCGAAGCGGTATGTGCTGCGCGATGGCGCGGCAATCCGTATCGTGCTTGGCATCTCGACGCCGGCCGATAGTGGCACCGTCACGGTGACGATGCCGCAGCGCGTCGTGCTGGCCAGCCGCGACGGAGCCGTTTCTGTCAGCGACGACGATCACGGCCCCAGCTGGCGCGCCCGCTTTTCGGAAGAGGTGATGCGCTCCACCGTGGCGCTCGAGGCCACGATGCCGCTGACGCGGCTGACGCTCGGCGAGCTCGCCGGTTTCCAAATCGGCGACGTCATCGAATTCGAGGAAACGGCCCAGTCCCAGGCGCGTCTCAGCGCACGGGGCAAGACGCTGTTCGTATGCGAGTTCGGCAAACTGGGACAGAGCTACACCGTCCGGATCAGGCATCCTTACGACGCCGGACAGGACTTTATCGACGGGCTGATGCCGGCAGCCGCCGGACGCGCCTGAGAATTTGGAGACGATCATGGCCAAAACCAAGGCGGAAGCCGACCTCGACCAGCCGGACGAGCAACTCGACCGTGCCATCGAAGAGTTGCGCGGTGTCCTGCATGAAGAGGAGCAGCGCCCCGATGCGGCGTTCAGGGCGGCCTCATCAGCCAATTCGAGCGTGATCATGAACATCCCCGTCGATGTCCAGATCATCCTCGGCAGCACGGAGATGCCGGTCTCCGATCTGATGGCGCTGCAAAAAGGGTCGACCGTGGCGCTCAATCGCCGCATCGGGGAACCCGTCGACGTCGTGGTCAACGGCCGCAAGATCGCGCGCGGCGAGATCACCGTGCTGGAAAGCGATCCGTCGCGTTTCGGCATCAGGCTGACCGAAATCATCGCCGGCACGAAGGGCGCCTAGACATGGTTTGCGGGGCTTGCCGGTGGCGGCGGAGGCGAGTGGCATGACGACGCCGGTGACCTTGACCCGCGCGCAGAAGGCGGCCGCCATACTTGTGGCGATGGGCAAGCCGTCGGCCAGCCGCCTGCTGAAATTCTTCAAGCAGGAAGAACTGAAGGCCCTGATCGAGGGCGCCCGCCTGCTGCGGACGATTCCGCAAAGCGATCTTGAGCGCATCGTCGCCGAGTTCGAAGCCGAGTTCACGGAAGGGGCGGGGTTGCTCGATTCCGCCGACAGGATGGACACCATCCTCAACGAATCGCTCTCGCCCGAAGAGATGAGCGCGATCATGGGCGACAAGAAATTCGAGGTCGCACCGGAAGGCCCGCCGCCGATCTGGCCCGAGCTCGAAAAGCTCGAGCCGGCGCGGCTTGGTGCCTTCCTGGCCGGTGAGCATCCGCAGACGGCGGCCATGGTGTTGTCGAAGCTGGCACCGCAGGTGGCGGCCAACGTGCTGCTGACACTGACCAAGCCGATGCGTGGAGAAATCATCAAGCGCATGGTGACGATGGCCAATGTTCCCGACGCTGCCGCCAGGATCGTCGAAAACCGGCTGCGTACCAGCGTGCTGGCGGAAACCTCGACCAAGGACACCTCGGCCGGGCAGGCGCGTGTCGCCAGCGTTCTCAACGAACTCGACAAGCCGCTGCTCGAGGAGGTCATGCAGGATCTGGAAGCCGCCGGCACGCCTGATCTCGACGGTGTGAGGGCCCGCCTGTTTGCTTTCGACGATTTGCCGCTGCTCACCCAGAAAGCGCGGGTGCTGCTGTTCGACGGGCTGTCGACGGAGTTGGTCACGCTGGCCCTGCGCGGCACTTCGGCCGCACTCGCAGAATCGGTGCTGTCAGCCATCGGCGCCCGCTCGCGGCGCATGATCGAAGCCGAACTCGGACAGGGCTCGGACGGGGTCCCTCTCGCCGACATCACGGCGGCGCGCAAGACGATCGTTACGACGACGATCCGGCTGTCGCGCGAAGGTGCCTTCGAACTACCCTCGACCCAAGACGCCGCCTAAGACCGCGCCATGGCTGACGCGGTCGACAAGGATTCGAAAACCGAAGAGGCGACGGAAAAGAAGATCCGCGACACCATCGAACAGGGCAAACTGCCCCATTCGCGGGAGACAGCGCTCTTTGCCTCGTTCGTTGCCATACTGGTGTTCACCGTCTTCTACGCCAAGGATGCGATCATTGATCTCGGCATGTTCCTGTCGATGTTCCTGGAGAAGCCGGAAGCCTGGCCGATGGACACGGAGACCGACGTCATCGCGCTCTACAAAATCGTCCTCCTCGAGGTTGGCCGCGCCGTCCTGAGCCTGATGGTGCTGCTGACCGTCGCCGGCGTCGGCGCCTCGGTGTTCCAGAACATGCCGCAATTCGTAGGCGAGCGGGTCCGGCCGCAACTCTCGCGCATTTCGATCGCCAAGGGGTGGAACAGGCTGTTCGGCATCCAGGGTTGGGTCGAGTTCCTGAAGTCACTCGGCAAGGTCGGGTTTGCCATCGTCGTGCTGAGCTTCACGCTGTCGGAAGACCACCGAAAGCTGCTCGCCGGGATGATCACCAATCCGGTCGCCTTCGGTCTCGTCATCCGCGGCATCGCCGTCGACATCCTGGTGGCGATCGTCTTCGTCATGGGGCTGATCGCGGCAATCGACATCGTCTGGTCGCGCTTCCACTGGAAGCAGGATCTGCGCATGAGCAAGCAGGAGGTCAAGGACGAGTTCAAACAGTCCGAGGGCGACCCGATCGTCAAGTCGCGGCTGCGCTCGCTGGCGCGCGACCGGGCGCGCAAGCGGATGATGACGGCGGTGCCGCGCGCGACGCTGATCATCGCCAACCCAACGCACTTCTCGATCGCGCTGAAATATGTGCGCGACGAGGACTCGGCACCCATGGTGCTGGCCAAGGGCCAGGATCTGGTGGCGCTGAAAATCCGAGAGATCGCGCGGGAACACAACATCCCGGTCTTCGAGGACGTGGCGCTCGCCCGCTCCATGTACAAGCAAGTTTCGGTCGATAGTGTAATCCCATCACAATTCTACCAGGCCGTCGCCGAACTGGTGCGGATCGTCTACTCGAAAAAGGCTGAGCGCAGACAGATTTCATGAACCGGCAACCGCACGCAAAATCCCGCGAGATCATCGTCGCCAGCGCCATCGAGCAGGTGGTGGGGGAACTCAGGCTGATCGATGTCGCCGACTACATCGCCTTTATCCGGCTGGAGCATTTCGCGTGCCTGTCGGACCTGGTCGATTCAGCGGTTGAGTTGTTCTTCATGCCGGGCACTCTACGGCTCGGCCATGGTGGTGAGGCGCATGTCGACTGGAGCGGCAGCCCGCGCATCGTGCTCGATCTGGAACTGAGGCCGCCCGGCGTCACCGTCTATTTCCAGTTGACGCTGAGCGAGCTCGGCGCATCGGTGGCGGTCAACTACGTGTCGTTCGAGAAGCCGGGCGAAGACCCGGAGCACAATACGGCGCTGCTCGAGGCGGTGATCGAAGAGGCGCGTATCCGCAAGGTCGAGCCGCTCGCCTATCGCTGACCGTCGGTCGCCTTTCGAAGCGCTGTCGAATTCCCCTATTCGATCAAGCCCAGCCGCAGCGCCTTGGCAACGGCCTGGTTGCGATTGACGGCGTTGAGCTTCTGGGTCGACTGGGTCAGATACTGGTTGGCGGTGTGCACCGACAGTTTCAGGAGCCGCGCGATCTCCTCGCTGGTGTTGCCGTTGGCGGTCAGCTTCAGGCATTCGAGTTCGCGCTTGGAGATTGCGCGCATGCGGCCGGTATCGCCCGGACGGATGCGGGCGACGGCGGCGAACAGCGAAAAGCAGCGGGCGTGTATTTCGTAGAGCGCATCCTGCTGCATGGTCATCTCCGAGCCGAGGAACACGACAAGGCCGCATTGGCCGCGGTCGGCGTGAACGGGAAAAGCGATGCCGCTGGTTCCGGGCACCAGCGCCGCCATCTGCTCGGTCCAGGTGAGATCGCCAAACAGCTCCGCCATGGCAGGGACGCCGTCATCCGTCCACCAGCGCGGTTCGGTCGAGATGCGGGTGTGGCGCACGATCTCCTCGCCGTTGGCGCCTGAGATGAACTTGGTCGCCACGGCAATGCCGGGATAGTCGGAATCAAAGCATGGGACTAGCCGCGCCCGCTCGGGCGAGGGGCTTACGAAGAAGAGGCCGAAAGCCGAGGCATTCATGTCAACGGCGATCCAGCGGCAGCGGCGCACGGCATCGGGAATGGTGACCGCGTGATGGGTTTCGGAGCCAAGGGTGAAGGCTCCGAACGGGTTGCGCTGCTCGTTGAAAAGGGCTTCGGCCGTTTCCTTGATATCGGCGTGTTTCAAATGATGCCGCTCCTGATCGCCGTGGCGATGGCCATCGCGCGGTTGCTGGCCGCGAATTTCTGGATGGCGTGGGTGATGTAGCTGTTGACGGTGTTGGAGGAGACGCCAAGGATGACGGCGACCTCGTCGGTGGTCTTGCCTTCGGAAACCCAGAACAGGCATTCGCGCTCGCGATCCGACAACGGATCCTGCATGGCGGCAGCGGCAATGAGTTGCGGGATGTGCGAGAGCGCGTAGCAGCATTTCAGCTGCGCCCGCATCAGCGCCGGCTGGTCGATGCTGCCGGCGGTCGCCGCAGAGAACAGGGCGAACAGGCGCTGGCGACCGACATTGAGGCGCAGCGAATAGATTTCGGCATGGCCGAGCACGTCGAGAAGGCGGGCTTCCTCGCCGGTGATCAATCCGTCTGTTTCTGGTGCCCGGGATGCCACCAGCGGCTGTGGACGGATACCTGGCGCGACGGTGAGCGCGCCTTGCGCGAGCCCGGCGATCAGCCGCTTGCCGATCAGCTCGATGGCATCGAAAATCCAGTTGGAGGAGACGATGCGCGCATCGTTGCGGTCCTGGTCGTGGACGATGGCGACCAACATGTAGCTGTCGGCGCCGCTCTCGGCGGTCAGTTGCATGAAAAAACTGGTGAGATCGCCGCGCGACGTCAGGCGCGAGCCCAATGTGTCGGATTGAAGAAGTGCGGCGGGACTGCTCATTCTTGTTGCTTTTGGCCGGAATCGTTTCTGCTGTCCGGATGCTGGAAGCCGCCGAACCCGAATACGCATTACTTTGACGAAGACACACGCGTGGCGCAGGGCTGCGCCGAACCAAATCCCGAATCCATTCAGGGAACGCGAAGCCGTCCGCGTCTGGTGCCGGAAAAGCTCCGGAACAAGAGACTTTGGGTGGTCGCCGCGCCCCCCGAGGACCGGCTGATTCGGGTCTAATCTACCCGCAGTTGAATCTGACATCAAACGCGATTTGACAAAATCGAATCCGATGGACTCAGGTGCGACTCAGAGGTCGGTTTTCGCGCCTTGGACAGAAGACCGGGACGCGAAAGTCTTCGCCGGTCCTCTCGGCGGCTGGTCGATTTCGCCAGGCTCGGGAGCATTGAACAGATGGGCGCGCCGGTTGCTGTGCCGAAGGCTGGTGCCTTGGCCCGATAGTGGGAACCGGGCGATGTTGCCGCCCGGTCCCGGTGGTCCTTTGCTATGCCTGTCGTTGTCCCAAAATCGCTAGATGCTCCTGGACGATAGGCATTTACCGATCCTCGAACCCGGTCAGCACGCCGACCGCGTTGATGCCGATCTCCTCGACGGCATAGCCGCCTTCCATGACGAACAGCGTCGGTAGGCCGAGCCTGGCGATGCGGCGGCCGATCTTGGGATAATCCGATGTCTTCAGCTTGAACTGGCTGATCGGGTCCTTCTCGAACGTATCGACACCCAGCGAGACGATGACGACATCCGGTGCATAAGCGGTGAGCCTGGCGCAGGCATCCTCGAGCGACGCGTTCCACGCATCCCAGTCGGTGCCGAAGGGCATTGGATAGTTGATGTTGAAGCCTTCGCCTTCGCCTTCTCCGCGTTCGTCGGCATGGCCGAGGAAGAACGGGTACTCGATCATCGGATCGCCATGCAGATTGAGCACCTGGACGTCAGCACGGTCGTAGAAGATTTCCTGCGTGCCGTTGCCGTGGTGATAGTCGACATCGAGGATCGAGATGCGTTTGGCGCCCCGGTCGCGGAACCATTGCGCGGCGACGGCGGCGTTGTTGATGTAGCAATAGCCGCCCATGAAGCCAGCCCCGGCATGGTGGCCGGGCGGACGGCAGAGCGCGAAGGCGGAAGCCTCGCCATGCTTGACCAGGCCGGCGGCGGTCAGCGCCACATCGTACGAAGACTTGATCGCGGTCCAGGTACCTTCGACGAAGGTGGCGCCGGCATCGAAGGAATAATAGCCGAGCAGCGCGTCGACGCGCTTTGGCGGCACGTCGCCGCGCAACCCGCGCGTCGGCCAGGTGAAGGGCATCGCCGTGCCCGTGAGGCCTGCTTCCAGCCATTGCGGCCAGACCGTCGGGAGAAAGTCGATATAGTCTGATTTGTGGATGCGCTTGGCGGCGGCGAGGTCATGTTCGTGCGGCGCGATGATGGGACCCAGTTTCTCGCTTTCGACCCGTGCCTTGATGAATTCGGCCCTCGATGGCTTTTCGAAGCCCGGCACGATGGCCGATGTGACCAGTTCCATTTGGCCGGCATGGCCGGCGTGCAGGGGGGAGAAAACAGTCTTCATAAATTCCTCTCGAAGTGTGAAATCAGTCAAGATTCAAGATTGAGATAAGGGCTCACCAGAGCGAGCCACATGGTTTCCACATCGTCCTCGATGAGGTCGAACGTCCTGCGATCCTTTTTCAGCCCCACAAGCCGGCAAACGTGTCCGACCTCCATCATCAGCACACCGAGCCGGCTGGCGATCTTGTCTTCAAGTGCCGGGTTCACATGCTGCAGCCATGCGGCGTAGAGGGCGATGATCTGGTCGTCATATTCGTTCTGGATCGGCCTGAGGTCGGCGTTGCCTGAAATGGCCTCGATCACCGGCATCAGGCTGGCGTTTTCCAGGTAGAGCCTGGACGTGTCGGTGAAGAGCCTGCGCACTTCGCGCCGAAACTCTTCACGGTTGGTGGGCGGGGCGACCTTGATACGCTTGGCGATCACCTCGGGAAAGGATGACAGCCAGCGCCGGGCGAGGTCCAGAAGAATGGCTTCCTTGTTGGGAAAGTATTGGTAGATCGAACCAACCGACAAGCCTGCGCGCTGCGCAATGGCGAGCGTCGTCGGCGTCTTGGTTCCTTGCTCGCGCGTCAAGACCAGCGCTGCGTCGAGAATCCGGTCGACCACCTTGCTGGAGCGTTGTTGCCGCGGCTGTTTGCGCGGTTCGAGCGCTATCCTGGTTTTGCGGTCGAGACTGCGCTTCACGGCTTGATGTCCTCGTTCCCCGCCTGGTCTCAACATGGTGGGAGCTTGCTGTCCACAATACATTCCAGATTCGGTATGTTGACAAACGCGAATAATCAGTCGCATTCTTTATCCACGCTGCCTCTTGGGATGACAAGGGGAATTTCCAAGACAGCGCGCTGGCATTCTTTTTCGTCCCATGGCGCCGCTCCGGTGGAGTGGCAGGTCGTTGGACATGAGGGGTTGTCGGTCCCAGTCAGTCGTCAAAAGCGCGGAGTCGCGATGTCTGTCACAGGTGCGGGTCACAATGCGGATCTGATCGTCATCAACGGTCGTGTACGGACCATGGACGACGACAATCCCGCCGCCGAAGCCGTCGCCGTCAAGGACGGCGCCATCATCGCCATCGGCAGCCGCGCCTCCATCGAAGAGTTCAAGGGACCGACCACCAAGGTGATCGACGCCAAGGGCGGTTCGGTGGTCCCGGGGTTCATCGAAGCCCATATGCATTTGTTTTCGGGCGGGGCTGAACTTGCCCACCTTCAACTCACCGGTATTCATGGCCTCAAGGCGCTGCAGAAGGCGATCCGCGACTATGCGCCGACCCGGCCCGACGCGAAGATGCTGGTCGGCCAAGGCGTCGACTACACCGTGCTCGGCAGCGAGCGCGTGACGCGCCATCACCTCGACGCCATTTTGCCCGATCGCCCGTTCTGCATGGCGGCGCCCGACCATCACACCATGTGGGCCAACACCAAGGCGCTGGAAATGGCCGGCATCCTGCAGGGGCGCACGCTCGGCCCTGGCAATGAGATCGTCATGGGCGACGATGGACTGGCCGCCGGCGAATTGCGCGAAGGCGAGGCCTTTGGTCCGGTGCTCGATCTTGCCGGCGAAGGCCGGGTTCGGCTGGGGCTGTCGACCGGCGGCGAGCCGGACCCGATGCCGACGGCGGCGGAGCGGGACGCCGACCGCGACATCATGCGGCGCGGGCTCGCCTGGTGCGCCCGCCACGGCATCACCTCGATCCAGAACATGGACGGCAATCTCTATCAGCTTGAGCTGCTGGCCGAGATCGACGCCGAGGAAGGCTTGCCCTGCCGCGTCAAGATCCCGTTCCACTACAAGAATTTCATGACGCTCGACATGCTCGACAAGGCGTCCGATATGGCCGAACGCTACAACAGCGAATGGCTGTCGTCGGGCATGGTCAAGGTGTTCTACGACGGCGTTCTCGATTCCTGGACAGCTGTCATGGTCGAGCCATACGCCGATCGGCTCGACTGGGTGGGCGAGCCGCTGTTCACGCCGCAACAATTCATCGATCTGGCCGTCGCGGTCGACAGACGCGGGTTGCAGATCGCCGTGCACTCGATCGGCGACGGCGCGGTGCGCGCGGTGCTCGACGGTTATGAGGCGGCGCAGAAGGCGAACGGCAAGCGCGACAGCCGTCACCGTGTCGAGCACATCGAGGTCACCACCACGGCTGATGTGCCGCGTTTCGCCGAACTCGGCGTCATTGCCTCCATGCAACCGCCGCATCCGCCCGGCGCCATGGATTTTCCGTTGGAGCCGACAGTGTCTCGCATCGGGCCGGCGCGCTGGCCGCTGAGCTATGCCTGGCGGACCTTGAAGGATGCCGGCGCGCATGTCGTCTTCGCATCCGATTGGCCGGTGTCGCCGATCGATCCGATCCTGGGCATTCAGGCGGCAGTGTTGCGCAAACCGTGGGCAGAAAGCGACCCGGACCAGAGTTTCTCACTGCATGAAGCGATCGCCGGTTACACGATCGAGGGCGCCTACGCCGAATTCGCCGAGCACCGCAAGGGCACGCTGAAATCAGGCTACATGGCCGATCTGGTGGTTTTGTCGATGGATATCGAGAACACCGCCCCGGCCGACCTGCACAAGGTGCGGCCGGTGACGACGATTTGCGGCGGCAAGGTCACCTATCAGGCCTGACTATGGCATGGGGCTTGCAGGCCTCAATGACTGATTGAACTGTGACCCAATGCCGGGCTTGCCAACCCACCGGCCATGTGGTCACATCGAACAGGGGAAGAGCTCCGCCAGCAAGAGCGGGGTCAACAGTGAGGCGTAATCGTGCCGGACAAACCGGATCGGAATGCGATTGAAGTAGTAAACGTCAGCAAAATTTTCGGATCAGGTGAGGGGCAGGTAGCTGCCCTCGACACGGTCTCGGTATCTATCCGGGAGAACGAATTCTTCACGTTGCTGGGGCCATCCGGCTGCGGCAAGACGACGTTGCTCAGGCTGATCGCCGGCTTCGACTTTCCAACCGCCGGTGAAATCCTGCTCTACGGCCAGGACATCGCGCCGCTGCCGCCCTTCAAGCGGCCGGTTAACACCGTTTTCCAGTCCTATGCGCTGTTCCCGCACATGACGGTCGCCGACAATATCGGCTTTGGCCTGGAAATGCTGGGCAAGCCGAAGGCGGAGATCAAGGCGCGCGTCGCCGAGATGCTGAAGCTGGTCAAGATGGAGGCACTCGCTGGTCGTCGCACCAGCCAGATCTCCGGCGGCCAGCAGCAGCGCGTGGCTTTGGCCCGCGCTTTGGCGCCGCAGCCGAAGGTGCTTTTGCTCGATGAGCCGCTGTCGGCGCTTGACTACAAGCTGCGCAAGGAGATGCAGATCGAGTTGAAACGGCTGCAGCACGAGACCGGTATCACCTTCATCTTCGTCACCCACGACCAGGAAGAAGCGCTGACCATGTCAGACCGCATCGCGGTGATGTCATCGGGCAAGATCCTGCAGGTCGGTTCGCCCTGGGATATCTACGACAAGCCGGCGGAGCGCTTCGTCGCCGACTTCATCGGTGAAACCAACTTCCTCACCGCCGCCATCAGCGAGATGGCCAACGGCAAGGCGCGCGCCACGCTCAAATCCGGTGCGACCATCGAGGCGACCGTGGCCCAGGGTTTCCAGCCCAAATCCAACGCCACGGTGGTGGTTCGGCCCGAACACGCCAAGCTGACCAAGGCCAAGGGCGAACTGTCGGGGACGGTCGAAAACATCGTCTATTTCGGCACCGACACCCACATCCATGTTCATCTCGACAGTGGCGAACTCTTCACCGTACGCCAGCAGAACACGCGCAGCGCGGGCTGCGGTTTCGAGAAGGGCGACGCAGTCGGCATCCTCATCGGCAGCGATGCCGCTCAGGTCCTGAAGGACTGACGATGGCGACCGCGGAAGAAGTCGCCAAGGCAGCGGAGCGGCGCGATGTCCGTGACCGCTGGCTTTTGTCAGCGCCAGCGCTGCTGGTCATTTTCCTGGCCGCGACCGGCCCCTTGCTGATCGTGCTCGTCTACTCGTTCCTGACGCCAGGCTCCTATGGCGACGTGAAGTGGCAGTTCTCGCCGGAAGCCTGGACATCGGTGTTTCTGGAACGCGATATCTTCGACGACACGTTTTCGATCGCCGCCGCCCACGTCACCATCTTCCTGCGCTCGATCAAGCTCTCGGTGGTGACGACGATCGCCACTTTGGTGCTTGGTTTCCCGACCGCCTATTTCATGGCGACGCGCAGCGAAAAGACCCGCGATCTCTGGCTGTTCCTGATTACCATTCCGTTCTGGACCAACCTTTTGATCCGCACCTTCGCGGTGCTGCAGATCATCCGCAACGAAGGCATCGTCAACACGATCCTGCTCAAGCTCGGCATCATCTCGGCGCCCATCCAGATACTCTACACCGACACGGCGATCCTGATCGGCATGGCCTATGTCTACCTGCCACTGATGGTGCTGCCGATCTATGCCAGCATGGAAAAGCTCGATTTCCGGTTGGTCGAGGCGGGGTACGACCTTTACGCGTCGCGCTTCCAGGTGCTGCGGCGGATCATCTTTCCGCTGGTCAAGCCGGGCGTCATCGCCGGCTCCATACTGGTCTTCATTCCAGCGCTTGGCGCCTATGTGACACCGAGCGTTCTTGGCGGCGGCAAGAACATGATGCTGTCCAACCTGATCGAATTGCAGTTCGGGCAGGGCCGCAACTGGCCACTCGGCTCGGCGCTGTCGATCGCCGTCATGATCATCGTCATGGTGGCGCTGCTTGCCTATGTGCGCAATGCCGGCAAGTCGGGGGTACGTCATGGCTAAGAACTTTTCCATCAAGCACCAGCCAGGATTCACCGCGATCGCCGCGACCTGCTTTATCGTGCTGTATCTGCCGATCATCGTGCTGGTCATCTATGCCTTCAACGCGGCGAGCTCGACCTCCGAATGGGGCGGCTTTTCGCTGAAATGGTTCCAGTCGGCATGGCAGAACACGCAGGTCGTCGATGCCACGCTGCGTTCCTTCCAAATTGGCTCCATCGCGGCGGTGCTCTCCACGATCTTTGCCACTATGGCGGCGCTCGCCACCACCCGCACCGCGCCCTATCCCGGCCTCACCTTCAAATATGCGGCGATCAACCAGCCGCTGATGGTGCCCGAGATCGTCACCGGCGTGGCGCTGCTGATCTTCTTCTCGCGCATCAAGATCTTCACCGGCTATTCCGGCCTCGGCTATCTGGTCGCCGCGCACACGGCGTTCTGCATTCCCTTTGCCTATTTGCCGATCCGGGCGCGGCTTGAGAATATGGACCTGACGCTGGAGCGTGCCGCAGCCGACCTCTACGCGACGCCCTGGAAGGCTTTCCGGTGCATCACGCTGCCGCTTCTGTGGCCTGGCATCCTGGCCGGGCTGATGCTGGCCTTCGTCATCTCGCTCGACGACGTCGTCATCACCGAGTTCGTCAAATCAGGCGGCCAGGACACGCTGCCCACCTACATGCTCGGCCAGATCCGCCGCGGCATCACACCCGAGATCAACGCGATATCGACCGCCTTCCTGCTGCTTTCGGTCGCGATCGTCACGTTGTTTTTCTTCGTCAGCAGGAAACGAGACTGAACCGAAAAATGGGAGTTAAAACCATGAACTGGAAGACAACAGCAACCGCCATGGGGTTGGCGTTGCTCGCCTCGACGGGCCTGGCCCGCGCCGACGGCGTGCTCAACATCTACAATTGGGGCAACTACACCAGCCCCGACGTGATCAAGAAGTTCGAGGCCAAATACAACGTCAAAGTGACCATCACCGACTACGATTCCAACGACACCGCGCTGGCCAAGGTTCGCCAGGGAGGCACCGGCTTCGACATTGCGGTGCCGTCGCAGACCTACGTGCCGATCTGGATCAAGGAAGACCTCATCCAGGAGACCGATCCTGGCAAGATGGAAAACTTCAAGAACGTGGCGCCGGAATGGGCCAATCCCGATTTCGATCCGGGTCGCAAATACAGTGTTCCATGGGCGTGGGGCACGATCGGCGTGGTCGTCAACACCGATGCCTACAAGGGGCCGGCCGATAGCTGGGGTATCATCTTCAACACGCCTGACGAGCTCAAGGGGAAGGTCAATGTCGTTCCGGAGATGGGCGATGTGATGTTCGCCGCGATCAAGTATGTCGGCGGCCAGCAATGCACCGACGACAAGGCGGTGCTGAAGAAGGTGCGCGACCTGCTGGTGGCGGCCAAGCCGAACTGGATCGCGATGGAATACAACACCATCGAGAAGATGGGCGCCGGCGACTTCAAGGCGACCAGCGACTGGAACGGCTCGGCGCTGCGCCAGCGGCTGGCCAACCCGGCCATCCACTACAACTATCCGAAAGAAGGCTTCGGCCTGTGGAGCGACAACGTCGTCGTTCTGAAGGAAGCCAAGAACGTCGAGAACGCCAAGCTTTTCCAGAACTTCATCATGGATCCGGAAAACGCGGCAGGTCTCTCGGCCTTCCATCGCTACGCCAATGCCATCACCGGCTCGGACAAGTACATGCCGGCCGACATGAAGGACGCGCCCGAAGTCATCATTCCGGCCGCGGACAAGCCACGCGGCGAGCTGCAGCAGATGTGCTCGCCGGAGACCCAGGAAATTTACACCAAGATCTGGACCGAGTTGCAGAAATAAACTGGGTTCGACGGGCCCCGCGGCCGCCCCCCCCCGGGGGGGGTTTGATGTTGAAAGCCGGGGGCCGGGAGCGGTCTGGTTTTGACAACTTAAG
>NZ_JAMYTM010000025.1:0-103228 GCF_040322475.1 Mesorhizobium sp. M0140
ACCATCGCGCCGTCGACGGCGCGCTGGGTGCCGAACTGCTGGTCGCCTTCAAGCGCCTGATCGAGAACCCGATGGGCATGCTGGTCTAGGACGGAGAGGGCGGTGCGGATCTTCTTCACCTCCCTTATGGCGTTTTTCCTGTCAGGATTGGCAGGCGGCTTGGTTGCTCAACAGCTGGCGGTCGCAACCCATGCGCAGGAAGAATACATTCTGGTGTTCATGACGTCGGTGCTTGTCACCATTGTCGCGACGATCGTGTTTTTCATCGCGCAGCTTTTTTCGAACGCACCGTCGATCATCAACTGGCTGGGCCTCTGCGCAATTGTCCTGTTCGTGCTGATCGGGCTCGGCCTGATCGGTTGGACGTTCTCTCAGCCGGTCGATAAGCGCCAGTGGGGAGGTGACCTGCCGATCGTCGCCGGCCTGGTTTTGCCGAACCTGGCCACTGTGCTGGTTCACTGGCTGTTCGTGCGCTGGCGGTTGAGGCGCGGCTCGATTAACGCACAGGTGGGCGCATGAAGACGGTTCTTTGCTACGGTGACTCGCTGACTTGGGGCTACAATGCCGAAGGTGGCCGCCATGCGCTGGAAGACCGCTGGCCGAGCGTGCTGCAGGCAGCGTTAGGCGCCGGCGTGCAAGTGATTGCCGATGGTCTCAACGGCCGCACCACCGCCTTCGACGATCATCTGGCCGGTGCGGACCGCAACGGTGCAAAACTGCTACCAACCGTCCTGACGACCCATGCGCCGATCGACCTGATTGTCATCATGCTCGGCGCCAACGACATGAAGCCGTGGATCCACGGCAATCCCGTCGCGGCCAAGCAGGGCATCCAGCGGCTGATCGACATCGTGCGCGGTCACGACTATCCGTTCGACTGGCCGGCGCCACAGATCCTGATCGTTTCGCCGCCTGTGGTCAGCCGTACAGACAATGCCGAATTCAAGGAGATGTTTGCCGGCGGCGACGACGCCTCCACCCGGCTGGCGCCGCTCTACGCCGCCCTTGCCGATGAGGTTGGCTGCGGCTTCTTTGACGCCGGCAGCGTGGCGCAAACCACACCGCTTGATGGCGTCCACCTCGACGCCGAGAACACGCGAAACATCGGCAAGGCGCTGGCACCCGTCGTGCGCGTCATGCTGGAATTGTGAAGGAGAAAAACCGTGGCTGAGAACTACGACGTCATCATCATCGGCTCCGGCCCTGGCGGCTATGTCACCGCGGTGCGTTCCGCGCAACTCGGCTTCAAGACGGCGATCGTCGAGCGCGAGCATCTCGGCGGCATCTGCCTCAACTGGGGCTGCATCCCGACCAAGGCGCTGCTGCGCTCGGCCGAGATCATGCACTATTCGGATCACCTGAAGGATTACGGGCTGAAGCTCGACGGCAAGGTCAACGTCGATGCGTCAGCCGTCGTCGATCGCTCGCGCAAGGTGTCATTGCGGCTCAACGGCGGCGTTGCCTTCCTCATGAAGAAGAACAAGGTCGACGTCATCTGGGGCGAGGCCAAGCTTTCGAAGCCGGGTGAGATCATCGTGTCGAAGACGGCCAAGAAGCCGATGGAGCCGCAGCCGCCAGTGCCGAAAGGCGTCAAGGGCGAAGGCACCTACACCGCCAAGCACATCATCCTGGCGACCGGCGCCCGGCCACGCGCGCTGCCCGGCATCGAGCCGGACGGCACGCTGATCTGGACTTATTTTGAAGCCATGGTGCCGAAGGAGATGCCGAAGTCGCTGCTAGTCATGGGGTCGGGCGCCATCGGCATCGAATTCGCCTCCTTCTACCGCACCATGGGCGCCGAAGTGACGGTGGTCGAGCTGCTGCCTGCGGTGATGCCGGTCGAGGATGCCGAAGTCTCGAAATTCGCGCAGAAGCAGTTCGAGAAGCAAGGCATGAAGATCATCCTCGAAGCCAAGGTGACCAAGGTCGAGAAGGGTGCCAACTCGGTCACCGCGCATGTCGAGATGAAGGACGGCAAGGTCGAGAAGATCACCGCCGATCGGATGATCTCGGCCGTCGGCGTCCAGGGCAACATCGAGGGCCTCGGACTCGAGGCGCTTGGCGTGAAGACGGAGCGTGGCTGCGTCGTCATCGATGGTTACGGCAAGACCAACGTGCCGGGCATCTATGCCATCGGCGATGTCGCCGGCCCGCCGATGCTCGCCCACAAGGCCGAACATGAGGGGGTCGTGTGCATCGAGAAGATCGCAGATTTTCCTGGCGTGCATGCCACCGACAAGCTGAAGATTCCGGGCTGCACTTACTGCAATCCGCAGGTCGCCTCGGTTGGGCTGACGGAAGCCAAGGCCAAGGCCGAGGGCAAGGACATCCGTGTCGGGCGCTTCCAGTTCGCCGCCAATGGCAAGGCGATTGCGCTCGGTGAGGATCAGGGTTTCATCAAGACCATCTTCGACAAGAAGACCGGTCAATTGCTCGGCGCCCACATGGTCGGTGCCGAAGTGACCGAACTGATCCAGGGTTTTGTCGTGGCGATGAACCTGGAGACGACCGAGGAAGAGCTGATGCACACCATCTTCCCGCACCCGACGCTGTCGGAGATGATGAAGGAAAGCGTGCTCGACGCTTATGGCCGCGCGCTCAACGCCTGATAGATTGAAAGCGCTGCTACAGATGGAACCCGGCGGCAAGGTACTTCGTTTGCGGATGCGTTTTCACGTATCCCACAAGGAGAAGGCATATGCACCTGAATGGCGTCGGCTGGATAGCAGCCATCATCATCGGCGGCCTGGCAGGCTGGTTCGCCGAAATGTTCATGAAGAGCAACACCGGCATCTTCATGAACATCGTCATGGGCATCGTCGGCGCGGTCGTGCTGAACGCCATTCTGCAGGCTCTCAATTTTGGCCCGTTCGGCGTCGGCTGGATTGCCTATCTGATCACCGGCTTTATCGGTGCCTGCCTGCTGATCTGGGCCGGGCGTCTGGTGCGCCGTTAGCATCACTGAAGAGTTGCTATGCGAAAAAGGCTGTTGCGGCATGCGCCGTGGCGGCCTTTTTCTTTGCGTTGAAAAGTCTTAGATGACGTTATAACAGCGAACGCCTGACTGGCGTCGCGAATGAACCAGGTTTCCCGATGGTCACTGTCCTCGATACGATCGCCAACGCCCCGCGCTTGCGGCATCCGGAAAAGGCGCACAAGCCTGATCAGGACGTGCTGCGCAAGCCCGACTGGATCCGCGTCAAGGCGCCGGTGTCGAAGGGCTATGCCGAAACGCGCGAAATCGTCAAATCGCACAAGCTGGTGACGGTCTGCGAAGAGGCCGGCTGCCCTAACATCGGCGAATGCTGGGAAAAGAAGCACGCCACCTTCATGATCATGGGCGAGATCTGCACCCGCGCCTGCGCCTTCTGCAACGTCGCCACGGGCATTCCAACAGCGCTTGACCCGGATGAACCGGCCCGCGTCGCGCATGCGGTCAAGCAGATGGGCCTTACCCATGTGGTCATCACCTCGGTGGACCGTGACGATCTCTCCGATGGCGGTGCGCAGCATTTCGCTGAAGTCATTCGTGCCATCCGGGCCGCGACGCCTTCGACGACGATCGAAATCCTGACGCCCGACTTCCTGCGCAAGGACGGCGCGCTGGAGATCGTCGTGGCCGCCAAGCCCGACGTCTTCAACCACAATCTCGAAACCGTACCGTCGAACTATCTGACGGTTCGTCCGGGCGCCCGCTATTTCCATTCGATCCGGCTGTTGCAGCGGGTCAAGGAGCTTGATCCGTCAATCTTCACCAAGTCCGGCATCATGGTGGGGCTGGGCGAGGAACGGAATGAAATCCTGCAGCTGATGGACGATCTGCGGTCCGCCAATGTCGATTTCATGACCATCGGCCAGTACCTGCAGCCGTCGAAGAAGCACCACCCGGTGATCCGCTTCGTCACGCCGGAGGAGTTCAAATCCTTTGAGACGATCGGCCGGACCAAGGGTTTCCTGCTGGTGGCATCTAGCCCGCTGACGCGTTCATCGCATCACGCCGGCGACGATTTTGCCAAGCTGCGCGCGGCACGGGAAGCGATTCTCAAGAAATCAGCTTAACTCGCTGGTTCCATGCCAAAATTCGAAGCCACCCGACGCGTATCCCATACACCCGAGCAGATGTTCGCTTTGGTCGCCGATGTTGAATCCTATCCGCAATTCCTGCCGCTTTGCGAAGCGCTGACGGTTCGCTCGCGCAAGGAGCGTGACGGGCGCACTGTTCTGCTTGCCGACATGAGCATCGGCTACAAGGCCATCCGCGAAACCTTCACGACGCAGGTGCTGCTGAAGCCCGCCGAGAACGCCATCGACGTGAAATACATCGACGGGCCGTTCAAATATTTGAGCAATGTCTGGCGTTTCGAACCCGACGGCGCCGGTTGCGCCGTCCGCTTCTTCATCGACTACGAGTTCAAGAGCCGTATTCTGGGCGCGGTCATGGGAACCATGTTCGATCGCGCCTTCCGCATGTTCGCCGAAGCCTTTGAGAAGCGCGCCGACGTCATCTACGGTGCAAAACCGTCTTGAGGCCCTGCGCATGCTTTTCTGGATAGCGAGCACCGTTGGACTGGCAATCGCCTATCTCTTCGGTACCATGCCCACGGGTTATCTGGCGGGGAAGCTGCTCAAGGGCATCGATATCCGGGAGCATGGCTCCAAATCCACCGGGGCAACGAACGTCTTGCGGGTCTTGGGAAAATGGCCTGCGTTGGTGGTGTTGCTGCTGGATGTGCTGAAAGGCGCGGCGGCGATCGTTTTTGCCCGCTGGTTCTATCCCTGGTTCATCACGTTGCCGTTGGTTACGCCATCGACCCCGCTTGACCTGCAAACCTGGGTGCCTTGGGCTGTTTGCCTGGCCGGAATTGCCGTGTTGTTGGGACATGGCCGTTCGATCTGGCTGAATTTTACAGGTGGCAAATCCGCTGCGACGGGGCTTGGCGTGTTGCTGGCTCTGTCTTGGCCGGTAGGTGTGGGGGCTGCGGCGGCTTTTGGTGCTGTGCTGGCTACGTCTCGGATAGTTTCCCTGAGTTCGATGGTAGCGGCGTTGACCGCGATCGCCCTCATCTGTGGCCTGGAGCAACCGTTGGCCTATCGGTTGCTGGTGATTGCGGGCAGCATCTACGTGATTGCGCGCCATCGTGCCAACATTCAGCGGCTGCTGGCTGGGACGGAGCCACGCTTAGGGCAAAGCAGCCCGGAATCGAAAACGTAACCGCAATCCAGCTTTCGGGCCCGCCCGACCAACGTTTTTATAACCCTATCCGAGTGCTTGTAGGCCCAGTTCCAGCGCTTGCCGGACCGTTTCGCGACGAATGAAATCGCGGCCTATGTCTGCAAAGAGCTGGTGCTCGGCGACAATCGGTCGGCCGTCCAGCGCAACCCCGAACCAGACCAGGCCGACCGGTTTTCCCGCCGAACCGCCGCCAGGCCCGGCAATGCCGGTGACCGCCAGGGTCAGCCCGGCGCGCGAACGGACAAGCGCGCCTGTTGCCATCTCGATCGCCGTCTCGCGCGAAACCGCGCCGTGCGCCTCAAGCGTGGCGGCGGAGACACCGAGCATGTCCATCTTGGCCTCGTTGGAATAGGTGATGAAGCCGCGATCGACCACGGCCGAGGAACCGGCGATGTCGGTGAGCGCGGAGATGATCATGCCGCCGGTGCAGCTTTCCGCCGTTGCTAGCATGATGCCGCGCTTCTGGCAGGCTTGCAGCAGCGCATTTGCCAGCTCGTTGTTGCTCATTCCGGCACCTCGCCGGGAAACACCACGCTGGCGGTGGCAATCGCCGCTATGCCTTCCTCGCGCCCGACAAAGCCGAGCTTCTCATTGGTTGTGGCCTTGATCGAGATGCGATCCGGCGTAATCGCCAGCATCTGAGAAAGGGCTGCGGTCATGGCCTCGCGATGCGGCCCGACGCGCGGCGCTTCGCAGATCAGCGTGATGTCGGCATTGGCGATGCGGCCGCCGCGCGCGCGCACCAGCCTTGCCGCATGCTCGACGAATATGCGCGACGCAGCGCCTTTCCACTGCGGGTCGGACGGCGGGAAATGCGTGCCGATGTCGCCTGCGCCGCAAGTCGCCAGCAGCGCATCGGTCAAGGCGTGCAGACCGACATCGGCGTCGGAATGGCCGGACAGCTTCTTGTCGTGCGCTATGGCGACGCCACACAGCGTGACATGGTCTCCCGGTTCGAAGGCGTGGACGTCGTAGCCATTGCCGGTACGGATATCGGGAAAGCGCACGCGTTCGCCGGAAAGCCGCTGGTCCGCCATCGCAATATCCCGTGCCCAGGTGAGTTTGACATTGTCCGGCGAGCCCGGAACGATCTTGACCGGAATATGCGCCCATTCGGCGATCGCGGCATCGTCGGTAAAATCCACTTTTCCCAGATGATGGGCTTTCTCGTGCGCAGCAAGAATGGGCCAGAACGGAAAGCCTTGTGGCGTTTGCGCCGCGTGAAGCCCGCTGCGCGATACGGTTTCGCCAACCACGCCGGAGGCCGATTCGCGCTTCAGCGTGTCGGCGACGGGCAAAGCGGGCAACGCGCCCTCGCGCTCGCCGATGGCGGCGATGGTGCGATCTATCAGGTCCGCATCGACAAACGGGCGGACGGCATCGTGGATCAGAACCTGCGCCGGCGCGTGGCCTCTAAGGGCAAGCAGGCCGAGCCGGACGGATTCCTGCCTCGTCGCCCCGCCCATGATGGCGGTGACGCGCTCTACATTGGCGCCCGCCGCCTGCCGGAACAGCTCGTGGTCATCGGCATGAATGGCGACGACGATCTCGCTGGTCCGCGGGTGGGCCAGAAAAATGTCCAGCGTGTGTGCAATGACGGCAAAGCCGCCAATGTGTTGATATTGCTTCGGTCCGTTGGCCTGTCCGGCGCGCGCACCACGGCCGGCCGCAACGATCACCACCGCGACCTTGCCATCCGCATCCGAAACGTGATTTTCACTTGCGTCAGTCATGCCCGTTTGGTCCTAGCGCACGATCCCGAAAAGTGTAATCGGTTTTCGGAAAGATCGTGCGCTAAGTATGAAATTCCAAAGCGTCCTTTGCGCGTCCTGAGGGACGCGCGGCGCTTTGGTCGCGGCCAAAGCCGAAGGCCAGCATTTTCCCAATTGCGCCTAAATGTGGCGTCATTCCGCGTTGCACATTGCGCCGGTTCTGGCTAGAGAATGTGCAACGAATGAAGATGCTTGGTTTTTGTGCATGGTTAACTTGACCAAATTGCCTGATTTGACCAAATTGGCAGGGCCGCTTGATGTCGGCGGTGTGAGACTCCGCAATCGCGTGTTCCTCGCACCAATGTCGGGGATTACGGACGAGCCGTTCCGGCAGCGTGCCCACGCGCATGGAGCAGGCCTGGTCGTGTCCGAAATGGTTGCCAGCGGAGAGCTCGCCAAGGGCAGGGCCGGTTTCAACCTGCGCATACGCCACTCCGGCCTGCCCGTCCATATGGTTCAGCTTGCAGGCCGTGAGGCGATGCACATGGCCGAAGGTGCCAGAATCGCAGCCGGTGAGGGGGCCGACATCATCGACATCAACATGGGCTGCCCGGCCAAGAAGGTTACCGGCGGTTATGCGGGTTCGGCATTGATGCTGGATCTCGACCACGCACTGTCGCTGATCGACGCCGTTGTCGGCGCGGTCGAGGTGCCAGTGACGGTCAAGATGCGGCTTGGCTGGGACGAAGGCGCGCTCAACGCCCCAATGCTGGCGCGCCGCGCCGAGCAGGCCGGCGTCAGGATGGTGACCGTGCACGGCCGCACGCGCTGCCAGTTCTACCAGGGCAAGGCCGACTGGCGCGCCATCGCCCGCGTCAAGGAAGCCGTGTCCATCCCGGTCGTCGCCAATGGTGACGTCTCTTCGCCGGCGGAAGCGGCCGACATTCTCGATCAATCGGGTGCCGACGCCGTGATGATCGGCCGTGCCCATTATGGCGCGCCCTGGACCGCAGGCGGCATTGCGGCCGCGGCGACCGGCGAGGCGACGCCAAACATGCCACGGGACTCGACCGCGGTCGCCGACTACATCGCGGCCCACTATGAGGACATGCTGGCGCTCTACGGCGCTGAAAGCGGCCTGCGCCAGGCGCGCAAGCATCTTGGCTGGTATCTTGATCGGCATGCCGGCGGCGTCGCCGACGACAGCCGAAAGGCTATACTGACCGCATTCGAGCCCGCGCGCGTTATTGCCTTGCTGCGCGATGTGTTTTCGCGCGATCCGCAACCCTTGAACCTGCGGAGCGCCGCATGAACGCCGCCGCCGGCCAGGGCGGCGAAATGGCGGATGCCGCCCAAATCGTGCTCAACACCATCCGCCGCCCGGTGATCATGATCAGCGAGGAGGGGTTCATCACCTTCGCCAACGCCGATGCGGAAGACTTTTTTCGCTCGAGCGCGACCATGCTCGCCCGCAACACGCTGTCAAAACTCATTCCCTTCGGCAGCCCGCTGCTGACACTGGTCGACCAGGTGCGCGAGCGCCGGGCTCCGGTCAACGAGTACCGCGTCGACGTGTCGTCGCCGCGGCTCGGCATCGAGAAGGTCGTCGATCTCTATGTCGCGCCGGTACCGGAATTTCCGGGCTCGGTGGTGGTTATGTTCCAGGAACGGTCGATGGCCGACAAGATTGACCGGCAGATGACGCATCGGGGCGCGGCACGTTCGGTCACCGGTCTGGCGGCGATGCTTGCCCATGAGATCAAGAACCCGCTCTCAGGCATCCGCGGCGCTGCCCAGTTGCTCGAACTGTCGGCTTCCGACGAAGACCGCGCGCTGACGCGGCTGATCACCGACGAGACCGACCGCATCGTGTCGCTGGTCGATCGCATGGAGGTATTTTCCGACGAGCGGCCGATCGACCGCTACCCCGTCAACATCCATGTCGTTCTCGACCATGTGAAGGCGATTGCCAAGAACGGTTTTGCCCAGAGAATCAAGATATTGGAGGATTATGATCCTTCGTTGCCTCCGGTGTTTGCCAACCGCGACCAGTTGATCCAGGTGTTCCTCAACCTGGTCAAGAACGCCGCCGAGGCGATCGGCAGCGACCCGCAGGGCGAGATCGTGCTGTCGACCGCCTTCCGGCCAGGCATCCGTGTTTCCGTTCCGGGCACGCAGGACCGCGTGTCGCTGCCGCTGGAATTCTGCGTGCGCGACAACGGCTCCGGCGTTTCGGAAGACATCTTGCCGATCCTGTTCGACCCGTTCATCACCACCAAGCCGAACGGCTCCGGGTTGGGTCTTGCGCTGGTCGCCAAGATCGTCGGCGAGCATGGCGGCATCATCGAATGCGAATCGACGCCGCGCGGCACCACATTCCGCATCCTGATGCCGGCCTGGAAAGAAGCGCCAAACGGCGCCGATGATGACGGTGAAGGAGACCGCAAATGACCGTTCGCGGCAATATTCTCGTCGCCGACGACGACGCGGCGATCCGTACCGTCCTCAACCAGGCGCTTTCGCGCGCCGGCCACGAGGTGCGCGTCACCTCCAATGCTTCGACTTTGTGGCGCTGGGTGGCGGCGGGCGAGGGCGACCTTGTCATCACCGATGTGGTCATGCCGGACGAGAACGCCTTCGACATGCTGCCGCGCATCAAGAAGGCGAGGCCGGAGCTGCCGGTCATCGTCATGAGCGCTCAGAACACCTTCATGACGGCGATCCGCGCCTCCGAAACCGGCGCCTATGAATATCTGCCTAAGCCGTTCGACCTGACCGAACTGCTCAACATCGTCAACCGCGCGCTTTCCGAGCCGCGTCGGCCGAAGATCGACGCGCGGCCGGAAGAGCAGCCCGATGCAATGCCGCTGGTCGGCCGCTCGGCCGCCATGCAGGACATCTACCGCATGCTGGCGCGCATGATGCAGACCGACCTGACGGTGATGATCTCGGGCGAATCCGGCACCGGCAAGGAGCTGGTGGCGCGCGCGCTGCATGAATATGGCCGCCGCCGCGGCGGCCCCTTCGTCGCCATCAATATGGCGGCGATCCCGCGCGACCTGATCGAATCGGAACTGTTCGGTCACGAGAAGGGTGCCTTCACCGGCGCACAGAATCGCTCGACCGGGCGCTTCGAGCAGGCTGAAGGCGGCACGCTGTTCCTCGACGAAATCGGCGACATGCCGATGGAGGCGCAGACGCGGCTGCTGCGCGTGCTCCAACAGGGCGAATACACGACGGTTGGCGGACGCACGCCGATCAAGACCGACGTGCGCATCGTCGCCGCCACCAACAAGGATCTGCGCACGCTGATCAACCAGGGGCTTTTCCGCGAGGATCTTTTCTATCGCCTCAATGTCGTGCCGCTCCGGCTGCCAGCGCTGCGCGAGCGCTCCGAGGACGTGCCGGACCTCGTCCGCCACTTCTTCAAGCTCGGCGAAATGGAAGGCCTACAGACCAAGCGCATTTCTTCCGGCGGCATCGAGTTGATGAAGCGCTATCCGTGGCCAGGCAATGTTCGCGAACTGGAAAACCTCGTTCGGAGGCTCGCCGCGCTCTATTCGCAGGACGAGATTTCCGCCGAGATCATCGAGGCCGAGCTGAAGACCGGCGAGCGCCCCGTAGTGCCGGGAGGCGGTAACCTCATTCCCGACGATTTGTCGATTGGCCAGGCGGTCGAGCATTTCCTGCAGCGCTATTTCGCGTCGTTTGCCGGCGACTTGCCTCCTGCCGGGCTCTATCAGCGCATCCTGTCCGAGGTCGAGTTTCCGCTTGTCCTGGCCTCGATGACGGCAACGCGCGGCAACCAGATCAAGGCTGCGGAACTGCTGGGCTTGAACCGCAACACGCTGCGCAAGAAGATTCGCGAGCTCGGCGTCAACGTCTACAAATCATCGCGGCAGGGCTGAGCCTTGATCTGAGCCCGCGCTCTTTTTAGGGGATCGGCTCGCGAAAGATTTCCGTCTCGGTCACACTTGTTGCATAATCGCCACAATGCGTTGCATACATCCGACGCAATCATGGCTCTAGACGGCGACATGGCTCCGCAGGCACCGACAACAAACCAACCGCTTTTCAGCGAACCCGGCGCTCGTGACGGGCGCCGGCTGCTTGCGCTGCCAGGCGTGATCGCGGTCGTCGGCGCGCTGATGACGGCGGCGATCTCGTTCGCCATCCTCGTTGGCGCCACGCCGATCACACCGAACGAGTCGACTACGCTGGCGTTGATTGCCCTCAACACGGCTTTCGTCCTGTTTCTTATCGCGCTGGTCGGGCGTGAGGTGCACCGCATCCTGATGGCGCGCCGGCATGGCAAGGCCGCTTCGCGGCTGCATGTGCGCATTGTCGCCATGTTCGCCCTGGTTGCCGCCATTCCAGCCATCATGGTGGCCATCATCGCGTCGATCACGCTCGACATCGGCCTCGACCGCTGGTTCGAGATCCGCACCAAGACGATCGTCAATTCATCGCTGTCGATCGCCGACGCCTATGTCCAGGAAAATGCCCGCAACCTCCAGGGCACGACGCTGTCCATGGCCTATGATCTCGATGCGTCGCGCACGCTCTACGGCCTTGATCGTACCGGCTTTCTCGACCTGATGAACAAGGAAGCCGTGGGCCGTTCGCTGGCCCATGCGGCGCTGATCAAGCCGGACGGCTCTTTCGTCATGAGCGCCAAGACCGATACGGATTTCGCCATGCCCGAGCCGCCGGAAGGCGCGGTGGCCAGCGCTACCGACGGCAAGCCGGTGCTGATCGAACCGAAAACGCGCAACATCATGGGCGCCATCGTCAAGCTGCGGGAGATCGAAGGACTCTACCTCTACACCATTCGGCTCGTCGATCCCGAAGTGATCAAGGCAAGGCAGATCGTCAGGTCCAACACCGACGAATATCGGGGGCTGGAAGATAACCGCCGTACCTCTCAGGTGGCCTTCGCGCTGCCCTATCTGTCGTTGACGCTCATCATCATCCTGTCCGCGATCTGGACCGGCATTGCGGTCGCCGACCGTCTGGTGCGGCCCATTCGCCAGCTCATCGGCGCCGCCGACGAGGTCGCGACCGGCAATCTCGACGTCGCGGTTCCCGTCAGGCCTTCGGACGGCGATGTCGCGTCGCTCGGCGATACGTTCAACAAGATGCTTCTCGAACTGAAATCGCAGCGCAATGAGATCCTGTCCGCCAAGGACCTGATCGACGAACGGCGCCGCTTCTCGGAAGCCGTGCTTGCCGGCGTTACCGCTGGCGTCATCGGCGTCGATCCCTACGGCATCGTCACCATCGTCAACCGCTCGGCCGAGGCGATGCTGGCGATTTCGGCCAGCGCAGCCCTTGGGCAGAATCTTTCCGCCGTGCTGCCGCATGTCGGCCGCGTCTTCGAGATCGGCCGCAAGTCCGGCAAACCCGTCTATCGCGAGCAGGTGACCTTTTACCGCGCCGGTGCCGAGCGGACCTTCAACGTGCAGATCACCATCGAGGCCGGCGACGACGGCTCGGAGGAAAAATCCTATGTGGTGACGGTCGACGACATCACTGACCTGGTTCAGGCGCAGCGCTCGTCGGCCTGGGCGGACGTGGCGCGGCGTATCGCCCACGAGATCAAGAACCCGCTGACGCCGATCCAGCTCTCGGCCGAACGTATCAAGCGCCGTTACGGCAAGGTGATTACCGAGGACCGCGAGGTTTTCGACCAATGCACCGACACCATCATCCGTCAGGTTGAGGATATCGGCCGTATGGTCGACGAATTCTCGGCGTTCGCGCGCATGCCAAAGCCCGAGATGAAGGCGATAGATCTGCGCGAATCGCTGCGTGAGGCCTCGTTCCTGGTCGAGGTCAGCCGCGCCGACATCACTTTCGAGCGGATCTTTGGCACCGAGCCGCTCAAGGGCACGTTCGACAGCCGCCTGATGGCGCAGGCTTTCGGCAATGTGATCAAGAACGCCGCCGAGGCAATCGACGGATTGGAACAGAAGGATGGTTCGCACGGCATAATCCGGATTCAAGCCGGGCGCCAGAATGGTGCGATTCGAATCGACGTCATCGACAATGGCAAAGGCCTGCCGCGCGAGAATCGCCAACGGCTGCTCGAGCCCTACATGACCACACGCGAGAAGGGCACCGGACTTGGCCTCGCTATCGTCAAGAAGATCGTGGAGGACCATGGCGGCAGGCTGGAACTACACGATGCTCCAGCGGACTTCCACGATGGGCGCGGCGCGATGATCAGCATCATCCTGCCGCCTGCGGCCGCAACGGCTCCGCGCGGCGAAAGCAGGGCGGAAAACGAAAGAGAAACTGAAAAGGTCGGTAATGGCGTCTGATATTCTCATCGTCGATGACGAGGAAGACATCCGTGAGCTCGTCGCGGGCATACTGAGCGACGAAGGTCACGAAACCCGCACGGCATTCGATGCTGACAGCGCGCTCGCTGCTATAGCTGATCGCGCGCCGCGGCTGATTTTCCTCGATATCTGGCTGCAGGGCTCGCGCCTGGACGGGCTGGCGCTGCTCGACGAGATCAAGACCATGCATCCGACCTTGCCGGTGGTGATGATTTCCGGCCACGGCAACATCGAAACGGCGGTCTCCGCCATCCGTCGCGGCGCCTATGACTTCATCGAAAAGCCGTTCAAGGCCGACAGGCTGATCCTTATTGCCGAACGTGCGCTCGAGACCTCGAAATTGCGGCGCGAGGTTTCCGACCTCAAGCTGCGCAGCGGCGAAACCTTCGATCTGATCGGCATGTCGTCGGCGATGAGCCAGTTGCGCCAGACCATCGAACGCGTCGCGCCGACCAACAGCCGCGTGATGATCATCGGACCGTCTGGCTCGGGCAAGGAACTTGCCGCGCGCGCCATCCACACGCTGTCGGCGCGCAAGAGCGCACCTTTCGTGACGCTGAGCGCCGCCAACATCACGCCCGAGCGCATGGAGATCGAGCTGTTCGGCACCGAATCGAATGGCGTCGAGCGCAAGGTCGGGGCGCTGGAGGAGGCCCATCGCGGTATCCTCTACATCGACGAGGTGGCCGACATGCCGCGCGAGACGCAGAACAAGATCCTGCGCGTGCTGGTCGAGCAGCAGTTCGAGCGGGTAGGGGGAACCAAGCGGGTCAAGGTCGATGTCCGCATCATCTCCTCGACCTCGCAGAACCTCGAAGCGATGATTGCCGACGGGCGTTTTCGCGAGGATCTTTACCATCGCCTCGCGGTGGTTCCGGTCATCGTGCCGGGATTGGCCGAGCGGCGCGAGGATATTCCCTACCTCGTCGATAATTTCATGAAGCAGATCGCCCGCCAGGCCGGCATCAAGCCGCGCCGCATCGGCGACGACGCGCTGGCCGTGCTGCAGGCGCACAACTGGCCGGGCAACGTTCGCCAGCTGCGCAACAATGTCGAGCGCCTGATGATCCTTGCGCGCGGCGACGACGTCGATGCGCCGATCACCGCCGACCTGTTGCCGGCCGAGATCGGCGATGTCATGCCGCGCACGCCGAATCAATCCGACCAGCACATCATGGCGCTGCCGTTGCGCGAAGCGCGTGAGCAGTTCGAGAAGGATTACCTGATCGCCCAGATCAACCGGTTCGGCGGCAACATCTCGAAGACCGCCGAGTTCATCGGCATGGAGCGCTCCGCTCTGCATCGCAAGCTGAAGTCGCTGGGCGTCTGAGCGCGACATATCCAGCCGCCGCGTCCGGGCCGAGCATTTGCCGGTTACGGCGGCGGTGGAATCGCATAAGAAAGCCCCGAGAATATCTAGAGGTTGCCCATGCCGCGCATTGCCTATGTCAACGGGCGCTATGTCACGCACGCCGATGCCGCCGTCCATATCGAGGACCGTGGCTATCAGTTCGCCGACGGTGTCTATGAGGTCTGCGAGGTGGCGCGTGGTTTCATCGTCGATATGCCGCGCCACCTGGCCCGGCTGAACCGCTCGCTGACCGAATTGTCGATCGCCTGGCCGGTCACCTCCCGCGTGCTGCCACTCATTCTGCGCGAGGTGGTCAATCGCAACCACGTCGCCAATGGCCTGGTCTACGTGCAGGTGACGCGCGGCGTGGCCAGCCGCGACTTCGCCTTCCCTTCCGCCGACACGAAGCCGGCCCTGGTGGTCACCGCCAGGAAGGCCGACCCAGCGGCTGGAGCGAAGCGAGCCGAGACCGGCATCGCGGTCATCACCGTGCCGGAGAACCGCTGGGACCGCGTCGACATCAAGACCGTCGGGCTGCTGCCCAATGTATTGGCCAAGCAGAAGGCTAAAGAAGCTGGCGCCCAGGAAGCCTGGTTCGTCGACGGTGAAGGCAACGTAAAAGAAGGCGGCTCGTCCAATGCCTGGATCATCACCCGGGACGGCGTCCTGGTCACCAGGCCGGCCGAGCACGGCATCTTGCGCGGCATCACCCGCACGACCATGTTCGAAGTGGCGGCCAAGCTTGGCCTGAAGATCGAGGAGCGCGGCTTTTCCGTCGCCGAGGCCAAGGCGGCACGCGAGGCGTTCATCAGCTCCGCAACGACAATCGCCATGCCGGTGGTGGCCATCGACGGCGATACGGTCGCCAATGGGCACCCCGGCTCAATAACACTTTCCTTGCGGCAGGCCTTTTTTGACATTGCGGAAAAAAGTCCAGCCTGATAACCGCACAGGTGGAATGAACATCAATATATCTCGTTCTGCTTGTCGTTACTGACGACAAGACGGTGTTTGCGAGCTTGACATGCGCCCGTTAATTTGGCGCATTGGCTTGCAAACCGAAGGGGATCGGCGAAAGACAAGAACAATGGCGGAACGATCGCAAAACCTTCAGGACCTGTTCCTGAATTCAGTTCGCAAGAGCAAGAACCCGCTCACCATCTTCCTCATCAACGGCGTGAAGCTGACCGGCGTGGTCACTTCGTTCGACAATTTCTGTGTCCTGCTGCGCCGCGACGGTCACTCCCAGCTCGTCTACAAGCACGCCATTTCCACGATCATGCCGAGCCAGCCGGTTCAGATGTTCGATGGCGAGGAAAGCCAGGGCGCCTGATTGGCACGTGAGAAAGACGCGGACGCCACCGTTCGCGGAAAACCAACACATCATCCCGGGACGGAAGCCAAGGGCCCGACCCGGGCCGTTGTCATTGTGCCCGTCCTTACCCGCCACCAGCGCAACGACGACGAGACCAACCGTCCTCGGTTGATGCGTTCGGCTGATGCTCGCCACGAGGAGGCCGTCGGCCTTGCTCGCGCCATCAACCTGGATCTGATCCACACCGCGGTGGTGACCGTCAACGATCCGCGCCCGGCGACGTTGCTCGGCAGCGGCAAGGTTGCGGAGTTCGCGGAAATCGTCAAAGAGGGACATGCGGAAGTGGTCGTCGTCGACCATCCGCTGACCCCGGTGCAGCAGCGCAATCTCGAGAAAGAGCTGAACGCCAAGGTGCTGGACCGCACCGGGCTGATCCTCGAGATCTTCGGCGAGCGCGCGCGCACCAAGGAAGGCACGCTGCAGGTCGAGCTCGCCCATCTCAACTACCAGAAGGGCCGCCTCGTGCGCAGTTGGACCCATCTGGAGCGCCAGCGCGGTGGCGCCGGCTTTCTCGGGGGCCCCGGCGAAACGCAGATCGAATCCGACCGGCGGCAGTTGCAGGAAAAGATCATCAAGCTGAAGCAGGAGCTGGAAACGGTGCGGCGCACGCGCGACCTGCACCGCGCCAAGCGCAGGAAGGTGCCGTTCCCGGTGGTGGCGATCGTCGGCTATACCAACGCCGGCAAGTCGACGCTGTTCAACCGGCTGACCGGAGCAGACGTGCTGGCGCAGGACATGCTGTTCGCTACGCTCGATCCGACGCTGCGCCGCGTGCGCCTGCCACATGGCACGCCGATCATCCTCTCCGACACTGTCGGTTTCATCTCGGACCTGCCGACGCATCTGATCGCGGCTTTCCGCGCCACCCTGGAAGAGGTAGTCGAGGCCGATCTCGTGCTTCATCTGCGCGACATTTCGGATCCGGACACGGCCGCCCAGGCCGAAGATGTCGAGCGTATCCTGGCCGACCTCGGTGTTGACGCCGGCGACGCCAAGCGGGTGATCGAAGCGTGGAACAAGATCGACCGGCTCGACGAAGGCAACCGGACCCGGCTGCTTGCCGACGGCGCCGATGCCAACAAGGCGCCGCCGATCGCGGTGTCGGCGGTGACCGGCGAGGGCATCGATGCGCTGAAGGCGATCATCGAAACGCGGATGGCGGGCGAACTCGAAGACCTCACCGTGACGATCGAGCCGGCACAGTTCGGCCTTGTCGACTGGCTTTACCGCAATGGCGATGTCGTTTCGCGAAGCGACAATGATGACGGCAGCGCCACCATCTCGCTCAAGGCCACGCAAAGCGCCCGCGAAGAGATCGAAAGCAGATTGCGTCGTAAAAACAACGGCTAATGTAACTTACTTCGCAGTCTTTGCTTCCTGCCATAGTGCTTCCATCTCGGCCAGATCAGCCTTGTCCAGCGTGTTGCCGGCTTTCTCCAATGCCTGTTCGACATAGTGGAAGCGCGAGCGGAATTTTTCGTTGGTGCCGCTCAGCGCTGCTTCGGAATCGAGCTTGAGATGACGGCCGAGATTGACGACGGCAAACAGCATGTCGCCGAACTCGTCCTTGATCGAGGCGGTGTCGCCCTTGGCCAGTGCCTCGCGCAATTCGCCGATCTCTTCCTCGATCTTGTCGAGGATGGGCGCCGCCTCGCTCCAGTCGAAGCCGACGCGGGCGGCCTTCTCCTGTAGTTTCAGCGCCCGGGTCAGTGCGGGCAGGGCGACCGGCACGCTGTCCAGAAACCCCTTGCCATTGTCTTCGGGATCGAGACCACGCGCGAGGCGGGCGCTTCGTTTCTCCGCCTTCTCTTCTGCCTTGATCTTTTCCCACATGCCCTTGGCCATGCCGGCGCTACGGGCTTCTTCGTCGCCGAAGACATGCGGATGGCGTCGGATCATCTTGGTGGTGATGGCTTGCACCACGTCAGAGAAGGCGAATTCACCGGCTTCCTCGGCCATTTGCGCGTGGTAGACGACCTGCAGCAGAAGATCGCCGAGCTCGTCGCGCAGATCGTCGAGGTCGCCGCGCGCGATGGCGTCCGCCACCTCATAGGCTTCCTCGATCGTATAGGGCGCAATGGTCGAGAAATCCTGTTCGATGTCCCAGGGGCAGCCAGTCTTCGGCGCCCGCAGCGCCGCCATGATCTCGATCAGGCGCGAAATGTCTTTCGATGGCGTCATCTAGAGCTATTCTAGGAAAAGTGTGAAACGGTTTTCTGTCCGGAATTGCGTCAAAACAGTCTATCGGATGCTATCCCGCGACCGGCCGCGCGGCCAACGCTGTCAGTCGGCGCGGGAGCCTTGTCCACAGATGAGCCGCGTCAATCAAGAACCGAAACGATCGCCTTGGCGAGTTCGTCCATGCCGTCCTCGGGTAGGCCGGCGACGTTGATGCGGCTGTCGCCGACCATGTAGATGCCGTGCTCGGCGCGCAACCGCTCGACCTGCGCTTCGGTGAGGCCAAGGCGAGAAAACATGCCGCGATGGCTGGCGACGAAATCGAAACGGTCGGAATTGGACTGCCGGCGCAGCGCCTCGGCGAACTGGACCCGAAGCCTGAGCATGCGCAGGCGCATCTCTTCGAGCTCGGCTTCCCAGTCGGCGCGCAAGGCGGCGTCTTCGAGCACGATGCGCACGGCTGCCGCACCATGGTCCGGCGGCATCGAATACATGGCGCGCGCCGCCGACAGCATCTGGCTCATCGCCACATCCGCCTGTGCGCCGTCCCTGGCCAGGATCATCGCCGCGCCGACGCGGTCGCGGTAGACGGCGAAATTCTTCGAGCAGCTCGACGCGACGACCATCTCCGGAACTTTCGCGGCCAGCAGGCGCAAGCCGAGGGCGTCGGCCTCGAGGCCATCGCCAAAGCCCTGATAAGCGATGTCGACGAAGGGCAGCAGCTCGCGCTCGACGACCAGATCGGTAACGGCTGCCCACTGTGCCGCATCCAGATTGGCGCCGGTCGGGTTGTGGCAGCAGCCATGCAGCAACACGACGTCGCCGCTCTTTGCGGTCCGCAGGGCCACCAGCATGTCGTCGAAACGAACGGCGCCCGAGGCGGCATCGAAATAGGGGTACTCGCGGATCTGCAGGCCGGCGGCGCGCATCACCGGCATGTGGTTCGGCCAGGTCGGATCCGATAGCCAGATGGTTGCATCCGAGCGCGTCCGCTTCAGCAGTTCCGCCACCAGCCGCAGCGCGCCGGAACCGCCGGGCGCCTGTGCGGCGCGGATGCGCGTCATGTCGGCGCCTGGACCGAAGGCGAGCTTGGCCATCACTGTGTTGAAGCCGGTATCGCCGGCAAGGCCGAGATAGGTCTTGGTGTCCTGACCCTCCAATAGCCGCTTTTCGGCTTCGCGCACGGCGCGCATGACCGGCGTCTTGCCGTCGCGATCCTTGTAGACGCCGACACCGAGATCGACCTTGTCTGGACGCGGATCGGCACGATAAAGGCCGATCAGGGCCAGGATCTTGTCGGCAGGGGCGGGCTGCAGGGTCTCAAACATCGATAGGGCTCCAATGGCGGCGGAGTGATACGCAAATCGGTCACGTTTCGCCAGCGGTTTTAGCTGGGTGATCCAGCCCTAGACGGGGGTGCCGGGAAGCCTGCTCTGCACGCTCCTGTGATGTGGACGGGGTTTGATGCGGAACCCATTGATGCGCGTGGGAAAATGACCAGCCGGCATTAACAGCGCCACCACGCCATCGTCCGCGTCGGCATGAGCGCTTCTGTGCGCAAATTTCGGCTTTGCCACGGCCAGTGGTCAGCCCCCACCGTGCCTGTCTTTCACAGCCTGCCGCAACAGATAGGCGACCGCGCTCAGCACCATCAAGGCCAGCCCGAACCATGTCAGGGCATAGGCCAGATGGTTGTTGTGGAACGAAACCACCGTCAAGCCGCCGACCGGCCACCCTCCCGGATTGGGCGTGGCATCGGCATCGATGAAATAAGGAGCGACCTGCCCGAGGCCTTGCGTCGTGGCGATCGCCTGCACATCGCGCGAATACCAGCGGTTGGCGGCCGGATCGTTGGTACGCAGGAAGCCGCCTTTCGGTTCGCTGATGCGCAGCAGGCCGTGAATTCCGGTGTGATCGCCCGAGGGCTTGCCTGCGAGGCGGGTTGCCGGATCGCGCTTGTCCGTCGGCACGAAGCCCCTGTTCACCAGAATCGTGAAGCCATCATCCGCTCGGAACGGCGCCATTACCCAGAAGCCACCGCCGAGATCGGTGACCGCCTGGACCAGGGTCTCGCGATCACCGAGAAACCGGCCTGGAACGACGAGGCGGCGATACTCGTCATCCCTGGCGTTGATCGCTGGCCAGGCCGAAGGCGCCGGGGCGGCCACAGGTACTGCCTTGAGACGCTGGTCGACACGCTCGATCAGGTCGAGTTTCCAGACGCGGCGCTCCAGCTGCCAAACACCAAGCGCCGAAAGGCCGGTGATGCCGATGGCCCCGCAAAGGCAAAGCACCAACAGCGTCCATGGTGAACGCGTAACCCTTTGGCCGTCGCCTGTATTCGAATGCGGTGTCGTCCGTGCCTGTTCGTCCAAAGCCAGGTCCCTCTCTCAGGGTATCTGACTCATGTCATGGCCGGGCATCATGTTGACGTTCAGATGGTACATGACCCAGAGTGAGCCCGTCAGCGCGATCACCACCAGGATGAGGGTGAAGATCAGGGCCATCATGGTCCAGCCGTTCTCCGACCTGGTGTTCATATGCAGAAAGAACACCATGTGGACGATGATTTGCACGACGGCGAAGGCCATGATGGCAATCGCCGACGCCATCTGATTGCCGAGCGCGTTGGTCATGACCAGCCAGAAGGGAATGGCGGTCAGCACGACCGACAGGCCGAAGCCTGTCAGATAGCCGCGCAGCGAGCCGTGATCGACGCCGGGATGCGCGTGGCTCTGGTCGCTGGTGTCTGTGTGGTGGCCGGCGCTCATCGCAACATTCCCATCAGATAAACGAAAGTGAAGACGCCGATCCAGATGACGTCGAGGAAGTGCCAGAACATGCTCAGGCACATCAGGCGCCGCTGGTTCGCGGCGATCAGCCCGTGCCTGGAGACCTGCACCATCAGCACCACCAGCCAGATCAGGCCGAAGGTGACGTGCAGGCCGTGCGTTCCGACCAGCGTGAAGAACGACGACAGGAAGCCGCTGCGCTGCGGCGTCGCCCCCTCGTGGATGAAATGGGCGAATTCGTAGAGTTCGATGCTGAGAAAGGCGAGGCCGAACAGGCCAGTGATCACCAGCCACACCTGCATGGGTTTCACCCGTCCCTTCGCCATCTCCAGCATCGCGAAGCCGTAAGTGATGGAGGACAGGAGCAGCATGGTGGTGTTCAGCGCGACCAGCGGAAGATCGAACAGGTCCTTCGGCGCGGGTCCGGCCGCGTAATTGCCACCGAGCACGCCGTAGACCGCGAACAGCATCGCGAAGATGAGGCAGTCGCTCATCAGATAGATCCAGAAGCCGAGCATGGTGCTGCTGCCGCTCTCGGCATGGCCGTGGTCGTCTTCCAGGTGGAAGACCGTGTCGTCGATCACCGTGTCGGCGTGTGCCATGGTGCTTATCCCGCCTGGCTGGTGGCTGCGAGCAGGCGTGTCCGCTCGTCCTCGACGCGGGTGACGTCACTGGACGGAATGTGGAAGTCCCGGTCGTAGTTGAAAGTATGCGCGATGGCGTAGCCGATCAGGGCGACGAAGCTGACGATCGCCAGCCACCAAATGTACCAGATGAGCGCCATGGCAAGCACCACGCTCAACCCGGCCAGGACGACGCCGGCTCTGGTGTTGCGCGGCATGTGGATGTCGCGGAAGCCCGTCAACGGACGCTGGTAGCCGCGATTCTTCATGTCCGTCCAGGCGTCGAGATCGTGGACGACCGGCGTGAAGGCGAAATTGTAGGCCGGCGGCGGCGAGGACGTCGCCCATTCGAGCGTACGCCCGTCCCACGGATCGCCGGTATCGTCGCGAAGCTGCTCGCGCCGGCGCACGCTGACGAAGATCTGGATGAGGAAGGACAGGATGCCAAGCAGGATCAGGAAGGCGCCGAAGGCGGCGATGATGAACCAGATCTGCAGCGAGGGATCCTCAAAGGTGCGCAGCCGGCGCGTTACGCCCATCAAGCCGAGGATGTAGAGCGGCATGAAGGCGAACCAGAAGCCGACCACCCAGAACCAGAACGACATCTTTCCCCAGAACGGATCAAGCCGGAATCCGAATGCCTTGGGGAACCAGTAGCTGATGCCGGCAAACAGGCCGAACAGCACGCCGCCGATGATGACGTTGTGGAAATGCGCGACCAGGAACAGGCTGTTGTGGAGCACGAAGTCGGCTGGCGGAACCGCGAGCAGCACGCCGGTCATGCCGCCGACCACGAAGGTCAGCATGAAGGCGACCGTCCACATCATCGGCAGTTCGAAGCGGATGCGGCCGCGGTACATGGTGAACAGCCAGTTGAATATCTTGGCGCCTGTCGGGATCGAAATGATCATCGTTGTGATGCCGAAGAACGAGTTGACGCTCGCTCCCGATCCCATGGTGAAGAAGTGATGCAGCCAGACCAGGTAGGACAGGATGGTGATGACGATGGTTGCATAGACCATCGATGTGTAGCCGAAGAGCCGCTTGCCGCAGAAGGCCGAGGTCACTTCGGAAAATATGCCGAAGGCCGGCAGGATCAGGATGTAGACCTCGGGGTGGCCCCAGATCCAGATCAGGTTCACGTACATCATCGGATTGCCGCCGAAGTCGTTCGTGAAGAAGTTGGTGCCGACATAACGGTCGAGAGCCAGCAGGGCCAGCACCGCCGTCAGCACCGGGAAGGCGGCGACGATGAGCACATTGGTGCAGAGCGCGGTCCAGGTGAAGATCGGCATTCTCATCATGGTCATGGCTGGCGCGCGCATCTTGACGATGGTGCAGACCAGGTTCACGCCCGACAGCAGCGTGCCGACGCCCGCCACTTGCAGGGCCCAGATATAATAATCGACACCGACATCGGGACTGTAGCCGATACCCGACAGCGGCGGATAGGCAAGCCAGCCGGTGCGGGCAAATTCGCCGACGAACAGCGACATCATGACGATGACCGCGCCGCCGACCGTCATCCAGAAGCTGAAATTGTTGAGGAACGGAAACGACACGTCGCGCGCGCCGATCTGCAGCGGGACGACGAAATTCATCAGGCCCGTCACCAGCGGCATCGCCACGAAGAAGATCATGATCACGCCGTGCGCGGTGAAGATCTGGTCGTAGTGATGCGAATTGAGGTAGCCTTCCGAACCGCCGAAGGCCATCGCCTGCTGGAGCCGCATCATGATGGCGTCGCTGAAGCCGCGCAGCAGCATGACGATGCCGAGCACGATGTACATCACACCGATGCGCTTGTGGTCGACGCTGGTGAACCATTCGCGCCACAGATAGCCCCAGAGCTTGAAATAGGTCAGCGCGCCGACGAGGGCGATGCCGCCCAGCGCGACGACTACGAAGGTCGCGACCACGATAGGTTCGTGCAGCGGCAGCGACTCGAGCGTGAGCCGGCCGAAGATCGCCTTGAGAAGAGCAGGATTGTCGAACATGTCTTGCGTGGCGCCTCAGGAGTTGAAGGGCGACCGAAGCGTGCCGGTTGCGGAAGGTGACGGCAGTCGGATCGACAGGGGCGGTGGCCGTTGCAGACCAGCGCCGACTATCGGCGTCGAGGTCATCGGCGTGGCGGATTGATCAGCCTTCGAAGCGGCCAGTGCTTCTTCGGTCGTGCATATGCTGGCGACATAGGATGGGGCAGGGCCGAATATCGTGCCGCGCCGGGCGAACTTGTCATACAGCAGCGGCAGGGTGTTGCGGATGCCGGCCATTCCCAGACCGCCCTTGGCATCGATCTGCGACATCTCGCTCATGCACATCTTGCCGGGCTCGACGCACATGTTGAGGATCGCCTTGTAGAGATGGGCATCCACCGCCGCATAATGGCGCACGGGTTGGTTCTCGCTGGGCTGTTCGAGCTCCAGATAGCCGTTTCGGTCGAGTTTGCCGCCGCCGTCCTTTGCCTTCGCGATCCATGCCTGGAAACCGGCATCGTCTAGGCCGTGGAACGCGAAGCGCATTCCCGAGAAGCCGGCGCCGCTGTAGTTGGCGGAGAACCCTTCATAGTCGCCGGACTTGTTTATGACGGCGTGCAGCCTGGTTTCCATACCCGGCATCGCATAGATCTGGCCGGCCAGTGCTGGAATGTAGAAGGAGTTCATCACCGATGCGGAGGTGATGCGAAAGCTGATCGGCCGGTCGACCGGCGCAGCCAGTTCGTTGACCATGGCGACGCCGTACTCCGGATAGATGAACAGCCATTTCCAGTCGAGCGCGACGACTTCGACCTCAAGCGGGCGCACGTCCGGCGGCAGCGGCTTGCCGGCCGATACACGTCCGATCGGCCGATAGGGGTCGAGCAGATGCGTCCCCATCCACGTCACCGCGCCCAGGCAGATGATGATCAGAAGCGGCACAGCCCAAATGACGAGCTCGAGATGGGTCGAGTGGTCCCAATCCGGCTCGTAGCGCGCCTCGCGGTTGGACTGGCGGTATCGCCAGGCAAAGAATATGGTGAGAGCCATCACCGGTATGATGACGATCAGCATCAGTGCCGTGGACACCATCAGCAGGTCGCGCTGCTGCGCGGCGACGTCGCCGGCAGGGTTCATGACGACCATGCTGCAGGAGCCGAGCGATGCCAGCAGGGGCAGCAGGAAAAGGGTACGGAGACGGCTCAATGTATGACCTGTCGGTTGTTCCCCCCAGTGCTAGCCGCACCGCGGCAATGAAGGCATTGGACAATTTGTCCAATGCCGCAATGACGCGGCAGGCGTCATCAAAGCATCTGGCCCGCGCACATGGCAAGCGATCGTATGACACCGCGGCGGGGCGACGGAGAATGCTGTGAGCCCAACTTCGAAGATGGAAGCCGACGCAAGACGGATCAACGCGCGGCATCATGAGGTGAAGCCCGGCGAAATCGCCGTTGGCGTCATCATCGGCAGGACGTCGGAATTCTTCGACTTCTTCGTCTACGCGATCGCTTCCGTCATCGTTTTTCCGAAGCTCGTATTTCCTTATGCCGACCCGTTGACCGGCACGCTCTACTCCTTCGCCATCTTCGCGCTTGCCTTCATCGCGCGGCCGATCGGGACGGCGATCTTCACCGCGCTCGACCGCGCCTACGGACGCAGCGCCAAACTCACCATCGCGCTGTTCCTGCTGGGGACCTCGACCGTGTCGATCGCCTTCGTGCCCGGCTACGACCAGATCGGCCCGGCTTCGGCCTGGCTGCTGGCCATGTTCCGGATCGGTCAGGGACTGGCGCTGGGCGGGACATGGGATGGACTTGCCTCGCTGCTGGCGTTGAATGCGCCCGAAAAGCGCCGCGGCTGGTATGCGATGATCCCGCAGCTGGGCGCACCACTCGGGCTCATCGTTGCCAGCGCCCTGTTTGCATATTTCGTCGGCAACCTGTCGGCCGAAGACTTCTTCAGCTGGGGTTGGCGCTACCCGTTCTTCGTCGCCTTCGCTATCAATGTCGTCGCCCTGTTCGCACGGCTGCGCATCGTGGTGACGCCGGAATACACCAAACTGTTCGAAGGCCAGGAACTGGAGCCGACTTCCGTCCGCGAGACGTTGCGCGCCGAAGGGCGCACTGTCGTGCTCGGCGCCTTCGCGCCGCTGGCGAGCTTCGCCCTATTCCACATGGTGACGGTGTTTCCTCTGTCCTGGATTTTCCTGTTCACGCGCGAGGGACCGGCCCGGTTCCTGGTCATCGAGACGATCGGAGCCTTCTTCGGCCTGGCGGCAATCGCGATCTCGGGCTTCGTCGCCGACCGGGTTGGGCGCTGGCCCTTGCTAGGAGGCTCGGCGGTGGCCATCGCCGTTTTCAGCGGTTTCGCGCCACAGCTGCTCGATGGCGGCTTCGTCGGAGAGTCCGTCTTCATGGTATTGGGCTTCGTCCTGCTCGGCCTGTCGTTCGGCCAGTCTTCAGGAGCACTCGCCTCGAACTTTTCAAAGACCTACCGCTATACAGGTGCTGCGCTGACCTCGGACCTCGCCTGGCTGTTCGGCGCCGGCTTCGCCCCCATAGTCGCCCTGTTCCTGTCCGCCCATTTCGGGCTGATCTCGTCAGGCGCCTATCTGTTGTCGGGAGCGCTGTGCACGTTGCTGGCGCTGAGGCTCAACCAGCGCCTGGATCGGACGCCCGCTTGAGTGACCTGCTTGGCCAGGGCTGGGGACCTCCCGGCCCAATGACTCTGCACGACAAGACCAACAAACAGAATTTCCTGCTTCTGATCCAACTGCGCTGGATCGCGGTCGGTGGTCAGATCGTGACGATCCTGTTCGTCCGCTACGCGCTTGGCATCGGCCTGCCGCTGGTGCCGATGGCGGTGGTGATCCTGCTGCTGATCGCTCTCAATGTCGCCAGCCTGCGCCGGCACAGCAGCCAGGACGCGATCACCAACACCGAGCTGTTTCTTGGGCTGCTGCTCGACGTCACCGCGTTGACGGTCCAGCTTTACCTGAGCGGCGGCGCGTCCAATCCCTTCATTTCGCTTTACCTGCTCCAGGTCATCCTGGGCGCGGTGCTGCTGGAGACATGGTCGGTCTGGGCCCTTGTTCTCATTGCAAGCACGTGCTTCATCGCGCTGACCACTTTCTACCGTGAGATCAGCCTGCCCGCCGCACACGGTGCCGGGCTGTTCAGCTTGCACATCCAGGGCATGTTCATCTGTTTCGTCCTGGCGGCAACGCTTCTGGTGCTGTTCATCACCAGGGTCCAGAACAACATTCGCACCCGCGACGCCCATCTTGCGGATTTGCGCCAGCAGTCGGCGGAGGAGGCTCACATCGTCAGGATGGGCCTGCTCGCCTCTGGCGCCGCGCATGAGCTCGGCACGCCGCTGGCCACGCTTTCGGTCATCCTCAACGACTGGCAGCGCATGCCGGCTCTCGAGGCCGATCCGGATCTGGCGCAGGAAATCCGGGAGATGCAGGGCCAGTTGGACCGTTGCAAGAAGATCGTATCGGGAATCCTGATGTCGTCGGGCGAATTGCGCGGCGAAGGCACGGTTCGCACCTCCGTCGACACCTTCCTGGCGGAGCTGGTGGCCGAATGGAAATCGACACGGCTGCCGCAAGGTTTCGAATACACCAGGCGTTTCGGCGCCAACCAGGAGATCGTCTCCGATCCTGCGCTCAAACAGGTGATGTTCAATGTACTGGACAACGCACTTGAAGCGTCGCCTCTATGGGTCGGGTTGATCGTCAGCCGCCACGCTGACGATCTTATCGTCGAAGTTGTCGACGCGGGACCGGGATTTGAAGAAGCCATGCTTGCTGAATTCGGCAAGCCCTATACGTCGACCAAAAACCGGCCAGGTAGCGGGCTCGGCCTGTTTCTGGTCGTCAATGTCATCCGCAAGCTGGGGGGTAGCGTCACCGTAAGAAATAGAACCGAGGGGGGAGCTTCGGTTACGTTGCATCTGCCGCTGGCTGCTCTGTCTCCGCGAGGGCACAATGCCGACTAAACGCACGCTGTTGATCGTCGAGGACGACATCGCCTTTGCCAACGCACTGCGCCGGTCTTTCGAACGGCGTGACTACGAAACGCATAGCTGCCGGAGCGTCGACGGCGTGCATGCGCTGATCGGCACCGTTGCCTTCCAATATGCCGTCGTCGATCTCAAGCTTGCCAGCGGCTCGGGCCTGGAATGCGTCAGGGCGCTGCACGAGCACGATCCTGAAATGCGGATCGTCGTGTTGACCGGCTTTGCAAGCATCGCCACCGCTGTCGAGGCGATCAAGCTGGGCGCCTGCCAGTATCTTGCCAAGCCCGCCAACACCGACGACATTGAAGCCGCTTTCGGCCAGGTCGAGGGCAATGCTTCGGTGCCGCTCGCCGAGCGACCAACCTCGATAAAGAACCTCGAATGGGAGCGCATCCACGAAATGCTGGTGGAGGCCGACTTCAACATTTCCGAGACAGCACGACGGTTGGGCATGCACCGCCGGACGCTGGCGAGGAAGCTGGAGAAGAGGCGTGTGAAGTAGGCACGATCTACTGCATTCCAGTCGCCACATTGGGCCCACTGCCGCCATGCCTGGCGTCGATTCACCGATGGAAATCACCCGCACAACGATTCCGGGAGCTTGTATTTCTCGGCTTCATCATGCGGTTCCAGGGATAGCCGCTCGATGCTGCGAGGCGAGGGTAGAGGCGAACGATGTCCTCAAAGGGAAAAAATTGGCAAGGCAGGGATTAAAATCCCCACATGCTCCGTAAACAGGACATGAAACCGTCGATGCCACGCTTTGACATCCTAGGACAGCTCGGTTCGCTGCGTCGCTATGCGCGCTCGCTGACGCGCGACAGCACCGACGCCGAGGATCTTGTCCATGACGCGCTGGTGCGCGCCTATGAGCGGCGCAGCACGTTCCGCTCCGGCGGAAACCTGCGCGCGTGGCTGCTGTCGATCGTCCACAACACCTTCATCGACAAGATGCGGTCCCGCAAGTCCGAAGCGTCGCGCGTCGAACAGGCTGGATACCTGGCCGACGGCAGCACGCCGGCACCACAGGAACATTCGGTGCGCCTAGCGCAGGTGCGCGAGGCTTTTTTCAGCCTGCCGGAAGAACAGCGTTCAGCGCTGCACCTCGTCGCCATCGAAGGCCTCTCCTATCAACAGGCCGCCGATGCCAGCGGCGTGCCGCTCGGCACGCTGATGTCACGCATCGGCAGGGCGCGCGCCGCACTGCGCGAGATGGAGGAGCCGGCGAAGGCAAAAAACCATCTCAGGATCGTTGGAGGCCCGTCATGACCGCAACTGTCGATCCCGTGACCGATATCGACCTCGACGCCTATGTCGACGATCAGGTCGACGTCACCCGCCGCATCGAGGTCGAAGCATTCTTGTCCGCTCGCCCGGAGGCGGCGGCGCGCGTGATGTCGGATCTCAGGACCCGCGATGAACTGCGCGTGGCGCTTGCCGGTTCCGCAGGTTTGGCCGGCTCCAAGGGCATGGCGCGGTCCGCGACCGCCGATGCCGCGCGGCGGCTGGAGAGGGGGCTTGCCCGCGGCCGGCTCTTCGGCGTGTTGCAGCGCGCGGCGGCGGTCGCCGGCTTCGTCGCCGCCGGCTGGCTGGCAAACGGCATCATCGGGCCGATGTCGGTGACCAAGGTCGTCGCCTCGCCGCAGCCGCCCGCCTATGTCGACGAGGCGGTGCAGGCCCACAGGACGACGCTGGTGCGCGAGAGCATGCCCTCGCAGCCGGAAGCGCCCAATTACAACGCCGGCGAAATCCGCGCCGCCACTGCCATCGTCATGCCGTCGCTGCCGACGGATTGGAGGGTGCGCGACGTGCAGATCTATCCGTCGCGCTTTGGGCCGAGCGTCGAGATGGCGGTCGAGACGAAAGACATGGGGCTGGTGTCGCTGTTTGCGATCCGGCCCGGAACCTTCGACGTCGTCAAGCCGACGATAGCGCCCTCGGGCGACATTTCGTCGGCCTATTTCCAGATCGGCGATGTCGCCTATGCGGTGGTCGGACGAAGCGAGGTCCACGACCTCGGCCGCGCCGCCGAGACGCTTGCCAAGACGCTTTACTGATCGATCCACAAAGGAGAACGCAAATGAACACCCCCAATCTGGGATATCGCGTCGGCGCCGGCGCCCAAACCGGAGCCATCTTCGACGAGGGCCTGCGCCAGCATATGCTGCGCGTCTACAACTACATGGGCGTCGGCCTTGTGGTCACCGGCCTCGTCGCCTTCATGATCTCATCGACGCCGGCGCTCTACGTGCCGATCTTCTCCAGCCCGCTGAAATGGGTGGTGATGCTGGCACCGCTCGCCTTCGTCATGTTGTTCTCGTTCAAAATGCAGACCATGTCGGCGGCGAGTGCCCAGGCGATGTTCTGGGCCTTCTGCGCGGTCATGGGCCTGTCGCTCGCCTCCGTGTTCCTGGTCTTCACCGGAACCAGCATCGCGCGCACCTTCTTCATCGCCGCCACCATGTTCGGCGCCACCAGTCTCTACGGCTACACGACAAAGCGCGACCTGACCCAGTTCTCGTCGTTCCTGATCATGGGCCTGATCGGCGTGGTGATCGCCAGCATCGTCAACATCTTCCTCGGCTCGACCGCGCTGCAGTTCGCCATCTCGGTGATCGGCATCGCCGTGTTCATCGGCCTGACCGCCTGGGATACGCAGACGATCAAAGAACAGTATGCCGAGAATTTCGACGCGGAATCGCGCCAGAAACTTGCCGTCTTCGGCGCCTTCTCGCTCTATCTGAACTTCATCAACATCTTCCAGCTGCTGCTGAATTTTACCGGCGAACGCGAATAACGACTATTCAATGTGGGCAAGAGCGAGGGTTATTGCTCTTGATGCGGAGAGGTGGCCGGAGGGAGATCCTCCGGCCACAATTCGTTCCTGCAGAACCAGGCTACACCTTGAGTCCCCAAGAGCTTTTGCTAGTCTGCCGACCGCGCCGGCCTTCAACAACGACCCGCGAGGAAATGTGGCACAGGACAGCCAAACGCTTCATGGCGACGGCATCTCGGCGACCATCGTCGCGCAGGGTGCCGAACTGATTTCGCTGCAAGACGCGCACGGATTTGAATTCCTGTGGCAGGCGGGGCCAGAATGGCGGCGGCACTCGCCGGTGCTGTTCCCGATCGTGGGGCGGCTGGCGGGCGATCATCTGCGCCATCGCGGCCGGACCTATCCAATGACGCAGCACGGGTTTGGGCGCGACAAGCCGTTTGCCTGGACGCAGAAGGGGGCGAGATCCTGCACGCTGGTGCTCACTGACGACGCCGACACCTGGGCGCGCTATCCGTTCGCCTTTCGGCTTGAAGTGACCTATACGCTGGTCCGCCAGCAGCTTGATGTGACTTTCGACGTCACCAACACCGGTGATGAGCTCCTGCCGGCATCGATCGGGGCGCACCCGGCATTCAATTGGCCCTTGCAGCCGGATTTGGCCAAGACGGATTACCGGCTGATCTTTGCCGATGATGAGCCGGCGCCGATCCGCCGCCTTAAGGACGGACTGCTGCTGAAAACGCCACAGCCGACGCCTGTCGAAGGCAACATACTCCCGCTCTCTGAGCGGTTGTTCGACGAGGACGCGGTGATCATGGACCAGCCCGCCAGCTCCAGCGTGCGTTATGCCGCCGAGCGTGGCCCGGCTCTGGAGATGTCCTGGCAAGGGGTTCGGGAGTTGGGCGTCTGGTCAAAGCCGGGCGGCGCGCCATTCCTTTGCATCGAACCCTGGCACGGCCTTGCAAGCCCGGTGGATTTCGATGGTGATTTTGTCGACAAACCAGGCCTGATGCTGATCGCGCCGGGTGCAAGGCGCGTGATGAGCTATCAGATACGGCTGCTGCCGCGGTATGCGCCAACAGCCGATTGGAGTGAGCCCCGTGACTTCTGAAACAATCGAGATCTACCATCCACGTGGTGTTTCGAATTTGGGCGAATGGGACATTGAGGGTCTCAAGCTCAAAGTCTATGGCCTCGTCGCAGACAACAAGAAGGTCGACGGCCCCCTGGCGACTCTGGCGCAGTCAATCGTGCGACAGGAGGTTCTGCCGCGTGTGGTGGACGAGGGTGGCGACAATGGCATGGGCTTTGTGATCATTCATCCGGGTGAGCTCGGCGTGTCCATCTTAGTTCACTGGTGGATACAAGGTTCGGTGCTTTGTCAGCACATCTATCGGAAGCTGTATTCCGCTACCGTACCGATGGATACGGTAAAGCGACCTGTTATTGCCTGTGTTTGGGAATTGGCTCTGATAAATGCCGAACAGGAAGCTTGGCGAAAAACGATGATGAAAGGCGAGCCCAGTCCGTCAGGATACATGGGCGCACGGCCTGACTTCGAAGCTGCATAAGCCCATGATCGACCATTGCGTGGTGGTCGCTCAGACCGTCGGTGCCCTATGAAGCTGTATTTCAGCCGCAATCCCAATCCTCGATTGGCGGTCGCGGCGGCACTCCATCTCGACGCGAAAGTCGAATTTGAATTCGCCTCGCCCTTCGCTCCGGGGCAGGCGGAGAAATATCGGCCGTTAAATCCCAATCTCTCACTGCCCATCCTTGTGGATGATGAGGGAAAGAGCCTCTGGGAGGCAGACGCCATAGCCTGCAGGCTCTCGCGCGACGCGCATTCGGATTTCTGGCGCACCGGCGATGACGAACCCGAGATGATCCGTTGGCTCAGCTGGGGCAAGGAGCACTTCGCACTCGCTTGCGACACGGTGCATTTCGAACGTGGGACCAAACAGCGGTACGGCATCGGCCCGATCGATCAGAAGCGGGTGGAGGAGGGCCTAAACCAATTCCATACGGCCGCGGCAATACTCGACGCCGTGCTTGCCGAGCGGCAGTGGCTGGTCGGGAATTCGGTTTCCTATGCCGATTTTCGAATGGCGACCTTTCTGCCGTTCAACGATGCCGCCAGATTGCCGCTCGACGATTATTCCTCTGTCAGCCGCTGGTACCGTCGGCTTGAAGACATCGACGCCTGGCGTGACCCTTTCAAGGGGATGGATGCACCCGAATTGCCGCCGGTGCCGCAAACGGCTGTCGCGGACCAGCGGTGAGAACGCGCGCGAAGAGCCGCGCAGCAGGCCGAGTCTACCAAGGCAATGATGTGCGGGGGATCGGATGAATATCTATGTCCTGAGTGTGGTCGAAGGGCAGGAATGGGTCCTTCCTCGACAGGCGGACGACTACCAGCTGTTTTCGACGCTCTGCGGCCGGAAGCAGACACAATGGCATCCGCCCGGGATGGAGATCCTGCGCGAACACGACGACGGTACGTTCCGGCAATATTCAGATTTTCCATGGCTTGGCGAGCATGTGCTCATCCTGCGGGCGAGGGCGTTGAAGTTGCTTCGGCCAACCCTCGAACCGTACGGTGAATTCCTGCCGCTTCGTGCTGACGAGCCAATATCGCTCTGCAATGTCACCACCGTGATCGATGCGCTGGACGAGGAACGTTCAAAGATCGTTCGCTTTGACGATGGCGGCATAATGGTGATCGAAAGCCTCGTCCTTCGAGCGGACGCAATCGGCGGTACCGAGATATTCAAGCTGCCCGAGCGTGCGGACGGGGTGCGAATATCCGATATCTATCTGCAGGAGACGATCGTACGCCGGATCGGGGAGCTTGGGCTCAAGGGCATTGCTTTCAACTTGGTCTGGAGCGACGAGCCGGTCGGACAAGGCAGGATCGAATACCCAGGTGTGGAAAAGGGCATTTCAACCGCAAGCTCGCTCACGCGCTTTTGGGCAGGTCTGCGGCGGAGAGCAGGATTTTGACGTCAAACCTGCCGGACGACGGTGCCGACCACATTGACGAGAAGGCGCGCGGCGGTCAGCGCTGACAGGTCGTCAATGTCAGCCGGAGGATAGAACTCGACAAGGTCGAACCCTGCGATCCGGGCCCGTCTGCCGAGGCCGGCGATCAGGTCGATCACCTCCATGTAGGTGAGGCCGCCGGGTGTACGCGCCGCCACGCCCGGCATGATGCTTGGATCAAGGCTGTCGCAGTCGAGGGTGACGACAACCCGCGCGCCTTCCGGAATATGCCGGAGCGCGGCTTCGACGCCCTGAGCGTGAACCTCGCGGGCGGTCACGAAGCGGCTGCCATAGCGCCGTGCCGCTTCGATCTCGGTGATGCGTGCGCTGCCGACGCTGCGCAGGCCGACTTGCACCATGCCTCCGACATGCGGCATCTCGCTCGCCCTGCGCATCGGGCTCGAATAGCCGTAGCGTTCGCCATGCACCTCGTCGCGCCAGTCGATATGGGCGTCAATCTGCAGGACCCAGACCGGCCCGTGCTCCGCAAAGCCGGAGAGGAAGGGAATGGTCATGGAACAGTCGCCGCCGATCAGGATCGGCACGGCCGGCAATACCAGGATTTCGCGCGTCTTTGCCTCGATCCTGACCCTGTTGCCGGCATTGTCATGCATGGTGGTCAAGATATCGCCGACGTCGATGCAAGAGGCCGGCTTGCCGTCGAACAGCGGGCCACCGAGATCGAAATCCCAGTGCTCGACGAGCGCGGCATCGTCCTGGCTCGCAGTTCGGATGGCATCCGCCGCCAAGGCATGGCCGCGGCTGTCCTTGCCGGGATAAGTGCTGCCGTGACCGGCTCCGAAGATCACTGCGCGGGGCATGTGACCATCTGTCAGGCGATCGGGAAAGCCGAGAAAGGGAGGCGAGGGTGTCATGGCTTGATGGATCCTGATGATGGCTTAGCGCACGCCAATCGGTTGCGTCTAAGTCAAGCGCCTCGGCTTCAGCTTTGTGGGCCGATTGGGTAAGCCCAATAAACTCTAAAACAATCGAGATCGATCACCCACCTGGTGTTTCAAATTTGGGCCAATGGGACATTGGCGGTGGCATGGGCCGATCTCGAGGCGACATTGCGCTGCCGACGAGGACGTTGGCGGTTTGGATCGGCAGGCGCGATCCCGAAATTTCCAGTGCGTGACGAGAATGAACCTTGGCTGGTCGCCTGGTAGCGGAACCAGGCGAGGTTCACGTTGTTACCACAGCGGGCGACTACCGGTTGCCGGATTCGGAGTCATCGTTTCATGACCAATGGTCCATTGCCTGAAAACGTTCTGGTCTCGCTTCCCAAGATCGATGCAAAAGCGGCGCCGACGCTCAAAAATGCCGAGGCGGAGGTATTTTACACGGAAGCAATCCGCGAGCTTACCGCCACCGACATACCCTTTCTGGTCGCCGGGACTTACGCGGTAAGCGCTTATACGGGTGTCACCCGCCAGACCAAGGACCTCGATATTTTCTGCAAGGCAGGCGATTACGCGCGGATCCTCGCCCATTTCAAGCAGCTTGGATATGCCGTCGAAATCGAGGATGACCGGTGGCTCGGCAAGGTGTTCAAGGGCACGCATTTCTTCGACGTCATATTCGGCTCGGCCAACGGCACGGTGCCTGTTGGCGACCTGTGGCTGGAACACGCCCGCCAAACAGAGCTGTTGGGCAGCAGGGTGCGGATCATCGGCCCGACCGAACTCATCTGGTCCAAATGCTTTATCCAGGACAGAGGGCGACACGATGGCGCCGATATCGCTCATACGATTCTCAAGGCGGGCGATCAGATCGATTGGCACCGGCTGCTTTCTTATCTGGAGGTTCATTGGGAGGTTCTGTTGATGCAGCTTATCAATTTCAGATGGATCTATCCGAGCGAGCGCGATCATATCCCGGCGTGGCTGCTCGATGAATTGCTCGACCGCCTCGCCAAGCAACGGCAGTTGCCGTCTCCAAGGATGAAGATCTGCCGTGGGCGGCTGCTTTCGCAAACCGATTACGAAATCGACGTCAAGGAATGGGGCTTCGCCGGCGTCGGTGGTGTGGGAGAATTCCGTGATGGCTGATCCCGTCAAGAGCAGCGGGCCCAAGGACGGCGCACGCGCGCTCAAAGTTGCCGCGGTCGGGGATCTCCATGTGCGGGAAGATGCGCAAACCTCGTATCGAAACCTCTTCGGCGAAATTTCGAGCGAAGCGGACATTCTCGTTCTCACGGGAGATCTGACCAATCTCGGCAAGCCTCGTGAAGCGGAGATGCTGGCCGAGGATCTGCGCAACTGCTCGATCCCGGTCGTGGCGGTGCTCGGCAATCATGACTACGAGTCTGGTGCGGTGGAAGACGTCACGAATATCCTGCGCCAGGCGCATGTTCATCTCCTCGACGGGCAGGCAGTCGAAATCGAAGAGGTGGGTTTTGTCGGCGTGAAGGGATTCATAGGCGGCTTCGGGTCACGCATGCTCGGCTCATTCGGTGAACCGGCCATCAAGACGATGGTCGCCGAAAGCGTGAACGAGGCAATGCGACTTGAAAACGCGATGCGCCAGGTGCGGGCGAAGCGCACGCTGGTGATCCTCCACTATGCGCCGATTGCCGACACAGTCGCGGGAGAACCGCCGGAGATATTTCCATTTTTGGGCTCTTCACGCCTGGCGGAGACGATCGATCGATTCCAGGTTAGTGCTGTCGTGCACGGTCATGCACATCGCGGTTCTTACGAAGGTCAAACGCCTGGCGGAGCCAAGGTCTACAACGTCGCCATGCATGTGACCAAGCCAAGCGGCCGCCCCTACGCCTTGCTCGAAATCTGACGCCAGCGGCATGCGCCGTGGTGCCCATTGGCCTGAACTCAATTGGTGGCGTTGATCGACTTCGCCAACTCTTCCAGCTTCCGGGGATCGTTGCCGTGACGGCGCACCAGTTCGCGAGCCTGCCTGGACGGCAAATCGGTCGTGGCCGCCAGTTGTCGCACCTGCTGATCGTCGATGGCGACCTGCGGCAATGTATGGTCGATATTTCCTTGCTTGTCCTTCATCGCGCTTCTCCTTGATCCCTGTCGATGACAACGGCTCGAAAATCCGACCGGTTCCGAACGATCTGCAAACTTTTGGGCCGGCACCTGGGCGGACCAACATGCGCGTGCCCTGAGGGCGTAACGATCTCGATGGCTGGATTCTGCCAGGAACCATGCCACGGCGCACGAGTTGTTCCGACTGAACGGAGATAGTTAGATGCCACAGCCAAGACAGCCAGACCCAAATCGCGATGTGCCCGTGCCGCCTCCAACATGGAAGCCCCAGCCGATCGAGGAACCCGAACCGGAAAGGCTCCCGGACGAGACCCCGCTGCCCAATCCCGACGAGAATGAAGAGCCTCCCGTCCACGCATAGACGAAGGGGAGCTTCTTTATCGCGGGGCAAGTGCGCAACCTCGAGACAGAAAGCCCATCGCCTGCAGATCGGCAAAGTTGAATGGTTGCTTCGGCGCCTCAAGTCGTCGTCTGGATGATCAGGGTCAGCGTGCCATCGCCATCTATGTTTGCAGCGACAACCTGCGAGGAATTGAGCCCATTCGCCCTCAAAGCCGATGTCGCCTGAGGCGAAGCATCGACTGAGTTTTGCAGGCGAAGCAAATCTTCGGCGCTGGTTTGATTGATCACGGCATCCGCCTGCGCCTTGATTTCGTCAGGCAAATCCTCGACGGCGATAATGGCAACGCCGGTGAAATTCAAATCAGCAGAGCCTGGATCTGGCAGCGCCAGCTCCGGTTGCACTTCGCCCTGCGGTGGCGTCACCTGGGGAGGCTGCGGGCCAACAGTTTGGGCGTAGACGGGCTGAATGATGACCGCCCCGGAAAGTGCGAGAGCTATCGTCAACATGCGCATGGTCGCTCCTTGCATCCTCGAGGAGATTTTGAAGAAACCCCCATGCTGAGCGATGGTTCCCGCGGGGCTGGTCCCGCCGGGCGATTTCGTCCCAACTCACCCCAGAGAGACGCCGAAAACCTTGGCCAGGGCGTCCGTCACACGGCTGTCTCCCAACCGGTTGGGCGGTTTCGTACGGAATCGTACCATCGATTGATCTGCACCTTGGACAGGATCAAAATCAAGCAGAGGTGACCATGGGAGGGAGCCGCATGAGCATCGCCAGATGGGCAATAAGACCTGTCGGTACCGCCAAGGCGTTTCTGGCAGAGGAGCTTCGAAGTGCGCGATACGGCGACATTGTTTCGGTCAAAGCGGCGATAGAGGCCGCTCGTAGGGACGCGCCTTATTTGCAGGACACAGACGATGAGTTGATGGAGACGATCGTCGAGCTGGCACGGGAACTGGGGCTGGCCGTCCTTTTTGACTCTCGCGATTGACCGATGAGCCATGGCTGGAGGACTCACCGGCGGTTGAAGCGATTTGGTACGAAATCGACAATTGGCTCATGGCCGAAAATGCGCAATCATTGGGAAATGGGACGACGGTTGGACGACAAACTCGATTGCAAGGCTTGTGGGACTATCCAAATGGACATTCCCGACAACGCGGAGGAATCGACGCCAATTCATTGCAGCAATTGCGGCGCCTTTCTCGGCGAGTGGGGCGAATTGCAGGACGATTTCTACCGTCAGGCTCGCGGTACCGAAGCATTCGACTTGCGCAACGGAACCATTATCAAGAAGTAGCGCGCAACAACGCGGCCTCCGAATAACATCGGTAAATCCACAGGGGTTGGCAGATCTAGCCGACGTCGATGACGACCATCAACCCGCCGCCGCCCTTCTCCTCGACATTGTTGTTCGTCGTGTGATGCGGGATGTGGCAGTGAATGAGCCACTTGCCGGGACGCAGCGCCTTCCACACGACGTCATAGCGCTGTCCCGGTCCGACATTGATGGTATCGGCCAGGAAGCGTGCCGAGGGAGAAAGCGTCTCACCGTCACGGGCGACGACCTCGAAGGGTCCGCCATGGATATGCATTGGATGGACGAAGCCGTTGTTGGTGCCGATGAAACGCACCTTCAGCGTCTCGCCCACCTTCATAGGAATGGTGTCGGTTGCGGGATAGGCCTTACCGTTGATGGTGAAGAAGTTCGGCATGCCGCCTTCCATTGGCATTGAGGGGTAGGTCAGCCCATCACGCACCAGCCATTCCTGAAGTTCGATGACATAGTCGTGGTCAGCCGGAACCTCGTCGGCAGGATTGGCGGGATCGATGATCAGCGCCCCATAAAGCCCCAGCGCCTGGGTGCGGTCCGGCTTGGCATGCGGATGATAGAAATAGGTCCCGTGCTGGGTCGCGGTGAATGCATAGGAATAGGATTGTCCAGGTTCGATCGGCGGCTGGGTGATCTCGGCAGGCCCATCCATCTGGTTCGGCAGAATCATGCCGTGCCAATGCACCGTGGTTTCTTCGGGCAGGTCGTTGGTGACGTCGATGCGAACCTTATCGCCCTGGCGAATGTGGATGCGCGGACCGGGAATCTGGCCATTGTAGGCATAGGCGTCGACCGCGACGTTGGGCAGGATCTGCCAGCGGACCACCGATGGTCTGAGCTCGAACACCTTGACGCCGTTCTCCAGGCGGAATGGCAGTTCCTGGTCGCCCTTGGCGGCAAGAGCATAGGACGAGGTAACGCGACGCGGATCGGTTGCAGCCATTTCACGCATGGCCTCCGCCGGCGTGTCGCGACCCATGATCATGCCTTGCGGCATGATCGCGCCGCCGACGTCACGCGCCGAAAGCGTCAGGTTCAGCCAGTTGGCCGGCGCGGCCATGCCGATCGCCAGCGCCAACACCGACACAATACCGAGGGCCGCAATCTGCGGCGTGGTAGCGTCCGTCTCCATCTGGTGGCCGCTGCGTTTGGACTTATGGGAGGTGTTGCGGCTTCGTCGGCCGTCGCCGGCGTTGGGGTGATGCATAGCATGCTGTTGGTGGGCGGTCGGCTCTCCACTGCTCGTTTCGTTCGCCTGCGGGCGCTGCGTCATCAATCCGTGCTTCAGCCCGCGCGCGACCAGCCAGACATTGGCCGGATAGGCGAGCGTGAAGCCAGCGATGACGCCGATCGACATCACGCCCCAGAACAAAAGCTCGTTCGGCTCCATGGCGCGCATGTCGCGCCCCATCATCAGAAAGCTCATGACGGGTGCCATGCCGGCCATCATGAAATTCATCGAGATGAACTCGGGCAGGAAGCTCTTGCGCACGTTCTCCCGGTAGGTGCCGCCCATCATCGATTTCATGAACAGCGATTGGAAGATGAACAGGCCGAAGGCAAAGCCCGCCAGATATTCGACGATGAGGTCGAGCCACATCGGCAAGCCAAGCGTTGCCGTGATGACTGCGGCGAGAATGATGCCGGTCGCATCGCCGGCAACGCAGTGGATGGTCGAACCGACCCCCTGTTTCCACAGCGGCCTGGTAAAGTCTTCATGCTCGCCCGGCCGTGGCTCCTTGTCTGCAAGCACATAAAGCAGCAGCCCCAATGGACCCATATAGAGGGTCACCAGGATGAAACCCCATTTCATCACCACCGGTTCGGGATTGTTGCGGTATTGATCGAAGCCGACATAAAGCGTCGAGGCGGCGGCAAGAGCGAACCAGACGGCAAGGAAATAGTCGATTGGCTGGATGAACATGGATGCATCCCGTCGCGGATCAGTGGCTTGTCACAAGCAGCCCCGTCGATGAACGCAGCCGGCGTGTTTATGATCCCGCCGGCCCAATCCGGTTGTGTCGAATTCTCCAGCCTGGCGCTCTTGTCGAAGCATTAACGCGCGGTAATTCCCTTGAAGGCGTGGGCGCTTCGCTGCCTCAACAGGAGCTGGCCATGAAACATCAAACACTCGACCAACTGCATGCCGTCGCCAAGATTGAATCGTCGGCTGCCTATTCCGCAATGACACGAAATCAGCGCGTAGAGCGCTGGGCTGAACTGCTGGAGCGTAATCCCGAGCGATGCCTTGGGGCCTTTGCAGGCACTGAACATTTGCACCCTGAAGCACGTGCGATGATGCGGGGCGAGGGTACGGCAATTTCGGTTGCCTTCGAAGATCCAGTGCTGCGCGCATCGGGTTTGAAAGACGACACATATGGTGAGGCAAAGCGCTTTTTCGAGTTGAACGACTGGCAGTTGCACGACATCGTCTGCGATTGCCACGTCGGCTCAACCATGAAAGCGCGCTGGGCTGCGACGCGGGTCCGCTCAGCCATCAGCGGCAGGTTCTTTGCGTGGTTGCGGCAAAGGATAATGCGCTGACCGTAGTTGGGGATCGTCGTCGCTTCGGTGCGGCATACGATCCCCTGTCTTGCCGATTGGATGTCTTGCCGATTGGATGTCTTGCCAATCGGAGGTCTCGCCGATGCGGATCAACGCTTGTCCTGGTATAGCCGCTCGGTCGCTCGGTCGCTCTCCCTTCGTTCGGCGGGTCCACGCCGACGGCGTGCGATAACGGCATAGGCCATCAGCACGATCAGCAGCAATGGGCCGCCGGCAACGACGACCAACCACATGATATCTCCAAACATGGCGCCATCTCCTTTCCCAGACAACCGGCGAGGAGGAGAACCGTTCCGCGCAGCAGGCCACCTCGGTCGCCCCTGGTCATTAACTTACGAATTGCGCTCGTAGGTTCCGATGAGTTCAGCCTGCTCAAGCGAATGTTTCTGCGCCTCCCGCCAGATGCGCTCGATGCCCACGCTGGCTGGAATGGCAAGGCTCGGGATGTCGAGCGCGGCCAGCCGGAAATGGTAATGGTGAACGCCATGTCCGACCGGCGGCTCAGGGCCGTCGTAATAGGCGTTGCCAAAATCATTCGTTGCTTGCCTGAGGGCGCCCGGACCCGGCTTGCCGCTTTCGGCCTCGGGAAGTTCCCTTGTGTCCGGGGAGATGTTGAACACCGCCCAATGACCAAACGTTCCGCTCGGCGCGTCAGGATCCTGAACGACGAGAACAAGGCTCTTTGCTTCATCTGGCACTCCAGACCATTTCAGCGGCGGCGATACGTTTTTGCCGTCTCGTGTGTATCTTTCGGGAATTTGTCCGCCTTCGGCAAAGGCGGCACTGCTAAGGGCAAGTGGCATGGTTCACTCCTCGGGCGAAGTTGATCCCAGCGACGCGCAGGGCAGCTATTTGTTGGTCCGCATCTTTTGTCTTGGATCGATTCCGCCAGCGGCGGTCGTGTCGTTTTCGACGTCACCTTCGACCCTGTTCTCGCCTTCAAGCTCGAACTCTTCGCCTTCCTTGATCGTTCCCTTGGAAGTCCCGATACCAGGATTGTTCGCCAAGTCGGCATCGCTCGGTTTTTTCCATTTCGGATGTTTGGTTCCGGTCATGAGAAAACTCCTTCGACGGGGATTGCAGTTTTGAAATCGCAGAGCGGATAATTCGTTCCGGTTCCACGCCTCGGCTTCTTCATTGGTTCGCAGCGCGCCGGCTAAAGCCCGAATGGATAGGTGTCGGGAACGCCGGTTCTTGCATGCTCCGGGCCAAGCGGCGTCACTGCCGCGGTTTTGTCGAACCATAGGAACGCGTCGAACTGCCGGGGCAGGGAAGCGTCCGCATAGTGGCTGCCCAGCTCGGTTTCCGGCCGGTAGATCACGCCGATAAATCGCTCCAGCCTGCGTTCCAGCAACCGCTCACGCAGCGTTGTGTCGCGCCCGAGGTCGAGCAGGAACCGCGACACAAGGGAATCGTGGCAAAGCCGTTCGTAACTGTCGGCGTGCGACGCGCGAATTTGCTTCACCTCCATTTTGCCATCCCAGTTGCTGGCGGCCGCTACAGTGCCGGAATGCGTGCCCATACCGATCAGCGCTGCCTCATCCCCGAAACGCTGCCGGCAGAGTTGGCCGATGTTCAGTTCGTCCCTGACGACGCCCATCTCGGTAAAGCGGGCATCGCCGATATGGGAATTGTGCGCCCACACCACGGCCTTGGCTTTGGGGCCGTCGGCATGCAGCAAATGTTCCAACGTTTCGAACATGTGCGTGTCGCGCAGGTTCCAGGACTCCGCGCCGCCATAGTACATGATCCGGTAATAGTGTTCGGCGGACGCGATCAGCCGGGCATTCTGACTGGCATCGAGAAAGTCGGTGCCGTCCCTTTTTGCATATTCGAGCTGTTTGGCGAGCAAGTCCCGGCATTGTTCCAGCACCGCTTTTTCGCATTTTTGATAGCCGGCGGTGAGCACCGCGCGGCCGTAGGTGGACGGTTCGTGTTGCCAGGGCGTCAGACAGCCATAGCGTTCGCGCGCGATCTTGGCTGCCTGGGGATCGACCCGGTCGAGATAGTCGAGGACCGCGCCGATGGAACCGCTCATATTGTAGATGTCGAGGCCGTAGAACCCTGCTTGCTCCAAAGGCTCTAGCTTCTCGTTGTGACGGCGCATCCAGTCGGTGAAGGCCGCGACATCGGTGTTGCGCCACATCCACGTCGGAAATCGCTGGAATGGCGCACCAGTGCCGGTTCGGGGCCGACGATGGCGAACGTAGCGGTCGATCGCCGCCGCGTCGGGCCAGTCCGCCTCGACCGCGACGATGGTGAAGCCGTGGCGTTCGATGAGCCTGCGGGTGATTGCCGCGCGCGCCCTGTAGAATTCGGACGTGCCATGGCTTGCCTCGCCAAGCAGAACAATGCGCCGGTCGGCGAACCGATCGAACAATGCGCCGAAGGCCGGATCGTCGAAATCGGGCAGGGGTTCGGCCGCGGCCGCGATCATATCAGGCAGGCTGATCGGATGGGGATGTCGAAGCGGACGACCGACGTCGGTGACCGTGCCGTTTTCCGACCAACCCTGCTCGCCGATCAGAGGGACGAAGCGCACACCGCCGAAATCCTCCTCGCTATAGGTTGCGGCGCCTGTCCGGGTGACTTTGAGCAGACGTTGCAAATCCGGGTCGTCGCCGACCGGAATGACGAGCCTGCCGCCGACATCGAGTTGCTCCTGAAGGGCGAGCGGTGCGCCGGGACCGCTGGCTGTCACCACGATGGCATCGAACGGCGCCGCCTGCGGCCAGCCCTTGGTGCCATCGCCTGTCCGAACCTCGATGTTTTGGTAGCCGAGTTTTTCAAACCGCCGCTTCGCGGTTTCGGCCAAACCGGGATGACGCTCTATCGTGTAGACCTGTTCGACGATCCGGCTCATCACCGCGGCCGCGTACCCCGAGCCGGTGCCAATTTCGAGCACATGGTCACCCGGTTTGACATCCGCCATCTCGATCATGAACGCGACGATGTAGGGTTGCGATATGGTCTGGCCGTCGGCGATCGGCAGCGGCGTGTCTTCATAAGCAAATTCCTCGAAGCCGGGTTCGACGAAGGCCTCGCGTGGAACTTCGCGCATAGCCTGCAGAATCTCACGGTCATGGATGCCGCGCCGGCCGACATGGATTTTGACCATTCGATCACGGGCACGAGGAAGATCGAGCATCTTTTAGCTCCCCTTTGGTGCAACGCTTCGAGGCGATCCTTCGCGGTACCTGCCTTGAGCCTGCCTTCGCGATTCCAGTTTCTAACCGCCAGAAGACTTCAAGGTTCCCGACTATCTGCGGACAGAGCCGTGTGCCCGCCGGGATAGCGTCCGGTCTCTTGGCTGCGCGGGTCGCGACGCCGCCCCGGACGGCGGCAGTCGGGGGTTGCTCAAGCGCAAAAATGCCCCAGTTATCACCAGCGAACCGAAGCTGGAGATGTCGATGAACGACAAGGCAGCCGCGACGCCGCAGGCTATCGGCCACGAACGGATCGACCTCTTGGACCGTTACTGGCGCGCCGCGAATTATATCTCGGTCGGCCAGATCTACCTGCTCGACAATCCGCTGTTGCGCGAACCGTTGAAGGCCGAACATGTCAAGCCGCGGCTGCTTGGACATTGGGGCACGACGCCGGGGCTGAATTTTCTCTACCTGCATATGAACCGCGTTATCCGCGAAAGCGACCTTGATGTTCTGTTTATCTGCGGCCCGGGCCATGGCGGTCCCGCAATGGTTGCCAACACCTGGCTCGAGGGCACCTATAGCGAGATCTATCCCGATATCGGGCAGGGCGAAGACGGCCTCAGGAAACTGTTCCGGCAGTTTTCCTTCCCCGGCGGCGTGCCAAGCCATGCCGCGCCCGAGACGCCCGGCTCAATCCATGAGGGCGGTGAACTGGGATATGCCTTGGTCCATGCCTTCGGTGCGGCCTTCGACAATCCGGACCTGGTGGTTGCCTGCGTCGTTGGTGACGGCGAAGCCGAGACCGGTCCGCTCGCGGCGGCATGGCATTCCAACAAGTTCCTGAACCCGATGTCGGACGGCGCCGTCCTGCCGATCCTGCATCTCAACGGCTACAAGATCGCCAGCCCAACGATCCTCGGCCGCATGGACGACCAGGAATTGCGAAAGCTTTTCGCCGGCTATGGCTACGAACCGTTCTTCGTCGAAGGCCACGAGCCGCTTTCCATGCACCAGTCGATGGCCGCGACGCTCGACACGGTGCTCGATCGCATCCGGTCCATTCAGGAGCAGGCACGGGCTCCGGGATGGCATGGTCAACGCCCGCAATGGCCGATGATCGTGCTGCGCAGCCCCAAGGGGTGGACAGGTCCCAAGGAGGTCGATGGCGAGAAGGTTGAGGGTTTCTGGCGCTCGCATCAAGTGCCGGTGTCGAACGCACGCGGAAATGAGGACCACCGCACGATCCTCGAAAACTGGATGCGAAGCTACAAACCGGAAGAGCTGTTCGATGAAAGCGGACACCTGTTGCCAGAGCTAGCGGCACTTGCCCCAACAGGGACAAAGCGCATGGGTGCAAGCCCGTACGCGAATGGCGGACTGCTGAAGCGCGATCTTGTGCTTCCAGACTGGAAAAGCCTGGGGCTGGAAGTGCCGCGTCCAGGTGGCGTCATCGCTGAAGCGACGCGGATTTGCGGAAGCTATCTTCGCGAGGTGTTCCGCCTCAATGCCGAGGCGCGGAATTTTCGCCTGATGGGGCCGGACGAGACGTCATCCAACCGCCTCGATGAGGTGTTCGAAGTTACCGATCGGATCTGGATGCAGCGCATCGAACCCTACGACGTCCATCTTTCCCGTGACGGACGTGTCATGGAAGTGCTCAGTGAGCATCTTTGCCAAGGGTGGCTCGAAGGCTATCTGCTCACCGGCCGGCACGGCCTGTTCTCCTGCTATGAAGCCTTCATCCACATTGTCGATTCGATGGTCAACCAGCATGCCAAATGGCTGAAGACCTCCGGCGAGCTTGCCTGGCGCAAGCCGATCGCCTCGCTCAATTACCTTTTGACCTCCCATGTCTGGCGGCAGGACCACAATGGTTTCAGCCATCAGGATCCGGGCTTTGCCGATCTGGTCGCCAACAAGAAGGCCGATACGGTAAGGCTCTATTTTCCGCCGGATGCCAACACTCTGCTGTGGATCACCGATCATTGCCTGAGAACCTATAATCGCATCAATGTCATTACCGCCGGCAAGCAGCCGGCACCGCAATGGCTGTCCATTGAAGAAGCCGAAGCGCATTGCAAGGCGGGGGCGGGCATCTGGGAATGGGCCGGTACGGTTGCTCAGGGCGAAGAGCCCGACGTGGTCATGGCCTGCGCCGGCGACGTGCCGACCCTGGAAACGTTGGCCGCGACCGACATTCTGCGCTCTGCGATCCCCGACCTGAAAATACGTGTCGTCAATGTTGTCGACCTGATGACGCTGCAGTCGAACACCGAGCACCCGCACGGCCTCGCCGATGGAGACTTCGACGCGTTGTTCACGAAGACACGGCCTGTCATCTTCGCCTATCACGGCTATCCCTATCTCATTCATCGCCTGACCTACCGTCGCGCCAACCATGACAACATGCATGTGCATGGCTTCCGCGAGGAGGGCACCACGACGACGCCGTTCGACATGGTGGTGCTCAATGAACTCGATCGCTACCACCTCGCGCTCGCCGCCATCGAACGCGTGCCGGGACTGGCCGAAAGGGCCGAAGGGCTTGCGGGCGAACTCCACGACCGGCTGGTGAAGCACAGGGCCTATGTCCGCGAGCACGGCGAAGACATGCCCGAAATCCAGGAATGGAGCTGGCCCGGCAAAAGCGCGGCAAAGGCGCGCCGATGATCCGCCGGTCGATCCTGGCGCTGAATGCCGGTTCGTCCAGCATAAAGTTCGCGCTTTACGATGTTGCCTCGTCGCAGGATCTGCAGCTCGTTTCACGCGGCACGTTGGACTTGGGCGACACACCCACACTCCGGGCAAAAGCGGCCGACGGAACGGTGCAGTGCGAGCGGCAGCTCGCCGCCGACAAGCCGCGTGATGCGGCCATAGGCGAGATGCTGAATTGGGTGCAGAGCGAAATTGGCGAAAGAAACCTGCTCTGCGCCGGCCATCGCGTCGTGCATGGCGGAAGCGAATTCATCGAACCTGTCCGTCTGACCCCAGACATCATCGACGCCATCGACAGGTTGACGCCGCTTGCTCCGCTGCATCAGCCTCGCAGTCTCGCGCCGGTCCGCGCGATAGCTGCCTTGCAACCGGACTTGCCACAGGTTGGCTGTTTCGACACCGCTTTCCACCAGACGATCGATCCGCTCGTGCGGCGCTTCGCCCTTCCGCGCCAGTATGAAGGGCAAGGCTTGCGCCGCTACGGGTTTCACGGTCTCTCCTATGAATACATCGCCGGGCGACTCAGCGGGATATCGCCAACTCTTGCGACGAAACGCACCATCGTCGCCCATCTCGGCAATGGTGCCAGCCTTTGCGCTTTGCAGCAGGGCAAGAGCATCGATACGACGATGGGGTTTTCGGCGCTGGATGGCCTCGTCATGGGCACGCGGTGCGGCGCCATCGATCCCGGCGTGCTGTTGTACTTCCTGCTGGAAAGAGGCATCGCGGCTGAGGAACTGCAGACAATCCTCTACGAGAAGTCGGGACTGCTCGGCGTATCCGGTATTTCGGGCGACATGAGGACGCTGGAAGCGAGCAATGATCCTCGCGCTCATGAGGCGATGGCGCTTTTCGCCTTTCGCGCCGCGAGAGAGGCCGCGGCGCTTGCAAACACGATGGGTGGTCTTGAATGCCTCGTGTTCACCGCCGGCATCGGCGAACGGTCCGCGTCTATCCGCAACGCCATATGCGAAAAATTGACCTGGCTTGGCGTGGTGCTTGAAGAACACGCCAACGACACCCACGCCGAAATCATCAGTCGGTCGGAGAGCAAGGTGGAGGTGCGCGTGATTGCGACCGATGAGGAAAGTGTCGTTGCACGTCACAGCCGCAAGGTGATGCAAGCCTGAAGGCTCGCCATCGGCATCTGAAGTCGGCTGTCGGTTCGGCCCGACGAAAGCGCGGGCAAGGGTATTCCCTGTACGAAAATTACCAAGCGAGCGGTCGGGGGAACCAACTGCCCATGGAAATATTGTGCGAGCAATCCCGGCTAACCCCGAGACCGTCGGCACGATGATCAGGCCGACAGCCTTACTTCAGGCTTTGGCTGAGGAATCCATGTTTACGGACGACGTTGCGGTGAGGCGCCTGAAAATCCTGGTCGAGCAATATGTCGAGACACGCAAGAAGCGCCACGATGTGATCTCTACAGCCAACGCCGGAACCGCAATCCGAGAGGTGATGCCAAGTTGCCCGCTTTCGGGAAAGGCCTTCGATGATCTGATTGCGGCCTGCGCCATAGAGCATGGCCTCGCCGTGCTCTTCGACAATCCGGGTATATCAGGCACTGAAATCTGAGGCTGGCGCTTCCGAGGCCACCATCGCGATGAGCAGGAGTTCAGTCGGCATGTCCAGATACTTTTTCGACCTTCGAGATGAGAGCGGAAGCTTGCAGGAGGATCCGGAGGGCCAGGAATTTCCTGATCTCGCGAGCGCCGAGGAAAACGCGATGGCGTCGGCGAAGGAAATCCTCGCCGAAGAGCTGCTGCATGGCAAGCCGCTGCGTACCGGATTGGCCTTCGAGATTTTTGACGAGAACCGCAACCTGGTGCTGCGCTTCCCCTTTGCGCTCGCGGCCGAAAAGGCCGGGGCACCCCCTTAATACCGAATTGCCTGGCGGCCGATCGCTTGCAGGGTCATACAGGTCGGGCGTCAATGCGGATCCTATCCTTCCGCCTTGAAGTTTCTGGCTTCTTTCTCGACCTTGGGGCTGTCCTTGCCATGCTTTCGCATGAGCTCCTTGGCCTGCTTGGGTGAGACGTCGGTGGTCTCTGCCAAGCGCAGCGCCTTCTTGTCCTTGCTTTCGGTCTTCTGCTTCTTGGCCGTCATGGCTCTTGAACTCCCTTGAAGCCCTGTTCCGATCGATCTTTGCCGGTGCCAACGCCCGACCATATCCAGATGAACTGTCGTTGCCTGGTTTGCTTCGACGAGACGTCAACGAGACGATGCCGGTCAGGTTCCGTGCATCGCCTGCTCATGTCCGAACTTGTTACGCCACGCGGCGGTACCGATGGCGATCTCGGATGAATTCATTGAAGAAGCGGCCTTTTGAGGAGGCTTTGGTGAAAGCGGCATAAGTTGCCGGCGCAACACCCTCATAATCGTAACGTCTGCCGCTCGGCACAAACCAGACCGAGAGGATCTTGGTGGCGGGATCGTATTGTGTGTTTTGGATCACGGTCGATGGCATAGTGGCACCCGACGGGTCTGCCCGAATAACCCGCTAGCAATAGTCAGGTTCCGCCGATGTCCTCGCGGCTCGCACCGCGACTACCGGTCGCGCGGGTTGCCGAACGTCGGGTCGCGCTTCCTCGAATATCGGTCGATGCGTGGCAGGCTGTCATCAAACTCGATGCCCGGTAGCCTCAGGTCCCAATAGGCATGGGCTTGCGGCCGAAAACCTTCAGGTTTGTCGAGGAAGCCGATCGTCACATAGAACTCGTCCCGCAGGCCTTCGTCGCTATAGCCTATCGAGCTTCCACAGTCTGGGCAGAACGTGCGAGTGACGCCTGGCGTTTTGGAAAAGGCCTTCGGAGTTCCCCTAAGAAGCTGAAATTGCTTCGGCCGGTAACCGACCCAGATCGTCAGCGGACTTCCGATCGCCCGGCGGCAATCGTCGTCGTGATCGTAGCATATCCAGAAAGGCTCTCCATCCATGGCTGCCGCGATCCGTCCGCAGAAGCAGGCTCCGGTCTCGCGCCGCATCGTCTGTCCTCCTGTCGCGCCCAAGGGACGTTCAGAGAGCGGCCGAACGGCCGCTCTCATTCAAGGTGAAGTCGTGGAAATCATGCATCGTGATGCTCGGGCATGCTCTTGAGCTGATCCTTGGTCCAGTTCGTCACCGCGTGAACGTCGCCGTCTTCATCGCGCATGAATTCCAACTGGCTCGCGGGAACGGCCACTGGCTTGGCGCCTATGCCGAGGAAGCCGCCGACATCGATGACGACCTGACTGGCGGCTCCAGAGCCGTGGACATGCGAAACGCTGCCGACCTTGTTGTCGTCCGCGTCGTAAATCGTGGCGTCTTCGAGAAGGTCGGGCGTCAGTTCGGTGCTTGTGAGGCGTACGTGGTTGGTGTGATCCATCGTTCGAGACTCCTGTTGGGTGGAATATCTGAACCTCTCAGCCGAGCAATCGTTCCGAACAATTTCGGGGGCGACGGACGGACGACACAAGGATGCAAGAACCCTCAAAATCAGCCTCGGCCCGAATTGACTCGCAAAGCTCCGTACGGAAGCGTACAAAGGAAAATCGTCAGCAGCACAGTTGGGCGCTGACGCTTGGGAGTGACCATCGCTCTTGCCCATCACGAGGCATGGCCTTGCATGGCGAGGAGCCCGAGCACCCCGGTCTGCCACTGGACGCGATAACCGCGCTGGCGCGGGATACAGGCGCCATTGAACAGCAGATACGTGAAATCATATCGCTCCTCGGGTTCGATCGCGCCTCTATCCTGCGGGAGGCTCGTTTGCTGGCGAAAGATGGTCAGCCAACAAGGCCTTCGAGTCTTCAGCAGTAACTGTTGGTTTCATACCAACACGCCGGCCCGTCTAGTGCTGCGCGAGACGAAGTCTATGGTTCATTACCGTCCGCTCGTTCGACGGGCGCAACCGGCTAAGAGATCCCAGTGCTCTTGCCCAAGGGAAAAGAGTCTCGTGGATTACCAGATCCTGCAAGCCAAGAGCGAATTGCTTCGCCGCATGAGTGCGGACGATTTCGCGCGGCTGAGGCCACATCTCGCGAGCGTTTTCCTGGAGTTGCGCGCGCCGATGGAGACTGCGGGGCAGAAGATCGAGGCCGTCTATTTTCTGGAAAGCGGACTGGCCTCGGTGGTGGCCAGGACTTCGGGGGCGACCGAAGCTGAAGTCGGAATCATCGGGTTCGAAGGAATGACCGGATCGGCCCTGGTCATGGGGGACGACCAGGCAAACTTTGATTGTTACGTCCAGTCGACATGCGAGGCCCTCCGGATGGAGGCTGCCCCATTCGTCGAAGCCCTGGAGAACAGCCCTACGTTGCGGTCGTTCCTGTTGCGCTATGTCCAATATTTCCACGTTCAGACAAGCTACACGGCATCGATCAACGCACGGCAGAGCCTGGAAGTCCGGCTGGCGAGATGGCTTTTGATGTGCAGCGACCGCACTGTCGGCGACAGACTTATGATAACCCATGAATTTCTGTCCATCATGCTTGGTGTCAGGCGTCCGGGGGTTACCGTGGGTCTGCAGATGATCGAGAGTTATGGTTATATCCGAGCGCGCCGCGGAGAGATCACGATCCGCGATCGAGACGGTCTCGTGAAGTTGGCGCGAGGCTCTTACGGTCCACCTGAAACCCAGTACCGCCGACTGATCGGAGATTTGGGCTCGAAGCATGCCGCGAGGCAGGAGCGGCCTCTCGCTTGAGCGCCGGGGCCAACAGAGGCTTCTCCACCACTGAACCGCCAGGAAGACATTTTCGAGTGGCCGACGCGATGATGCCGGTGAGACACCGTTGCCTAAGCCCGCGCCGGCCACCGCGGCATTTTTTGGGGATGCCGCGGTGCCAATCTAGTTGCTGACAAGCAACTGGCAACGAAGGCTCACGGTTTGGTAAGAACCGTACGTACATGCACGCAACCTCCCTCGGTTGCATTCAAGGCATGCTCGCGAATCCTGAGTTGAATACAGCACCCGATAAACTCCGGATTGGCAGGCGTTGTCAGATGCGGTGATGTCGCTGGGTGGGGTGCAGATTTGCTGGCCAGGTTCCGATATTGCCAGGCGGGCTGGCCTTCACCATCTAGCTGGGATGGCGACACCCACATCGAAAACACTCGGCTCCGGCTCATCCGGGCTCCAGCACGATCTCTTTGGTGCCGCCGACGACCTGCCGGAAGGTTTCCTTTACCAGCCCGAACTGATCACGGCGCAAGAAGAAACCGAACTCGCCCGGCATCTCGAAGGCCTGCCTTTCGAGGCGTTCGATTTCCATGGCCATCTGGCAAACCGGCGCGTCGTCGGTTTTGGCCTGCGCTACGACTACGACAGGCGCCAAGTCGTCGAGGCGCCGCCGATCCCTGACTTCCTGTTGGCCCTACGCGACAAGATCGCGGCGTTGGCAGGCAGGCCCGCCGAGGCCTTCGCGCAAGTGTTGATCAATGAATACCGGCCCGGCGCCGGCATTGGCTGGCATCGAGACAAGCCTCATTTCGAAGACGTTGCGGGTGTTTCGTTGCTGGCGCCTTGCAGCTTCCGGCTCCGGCGGAAGAATGGCAGCAAGTGGGATCGCCGCACCATCGTCGTCGAACCAAGGTCGGCGTATCTCATGACCGGACCATCGCGCACGGAATGGGAGCATAGCATTCCGCCAGTTGACCTGCATCGATACTCGATCACCTTGCGGACATTGCGCGCCAACTCCGCATGAGCATCGCGCGCCGAGCCGTTCTGAGGCATCGCCAGCGCCATCACGAGTTCTTGAACGCAAACGGTTCCGGGAACCTCCCAACCACAAGTTGGTTTGGAGGACAGGTACAGCTTCAAAGGTGGAGAATGCCCATGGCCCGTGCCCGATCCGTGTTGGTGGCCGCCAGGCGTCCGTTCCATAAAACGCCGATGGCAGTCGCAAATGCATGTTTCGTCGGCACATTGCTGACCGACGTTGCCTATTGGCGAAGCACTGAAATGATGTGGGCCGATTTTTCCGCCTGGCTGCTGCTTGCCGGCCTGGTTGTGGGCGTGCTCGCGGTTCTTGCAGCACTGGTCGATTTGTTTACCGGCCGGCTTTCCGGTGAAGCCGGGCGTGTATGGCCATATCTCCTCGGCAGCCTCGTCGTGCTCGTCGTATCGCTCTTCAACGCACTGGTGCACAGCCGGGATGCCTGGACCTCGGTCGTGCCGACGGGGCTCATCCTGTCCGCCGTCGCCGTGATCGTTGTTCTCTTGGTGGGCCTGCTGGGATGGAGTTCCGGCCGCACTCAGGTGGAGGTGGTCGAATGAATGTCTCGGCCAGGCATATCAGGCGTATCGCGAGCCTCGGTCTGCTGTGTGGATCGATTTTGGCGCTGCCCGCATGCAGCGATAGCGAACCGGATCCCACCGATCAGGTCGGAGCGAACCCGACGCTGCCTGAACCGATCCAGTATCTGGTGCCGCCGATGCATGTCGCGTCCGTCATCGGTTGGAAACAGGAGGAAAGGCCGACGGTCGCCAAGGGTTTGCAAATCCAGGCCTTCGCCAAGGGCTTAAAGCATCCGCGCTCGCTTTACAAATTGCCGAATGGTGACGTTCTGGTGGTCGAGTCCGTGGCGCCGCCCGGTGCGGCGATCAAGCGGCCGAAAGACCTGGTCATGGGCTGGATCGAGTCCATGGCGACGTCAGGCGGCGGCACCGAAGGAAGCAACCGTATCACCCTGCTGCGCGATACCAACGGCGATGGTGTGCCCGATGTCCAGGAGGTCTTCCTCGATCATCTCAATTCGCCCTTTGGCGTGGCCCTGGTCGGCAACGATCTCTACGTCGCCAACACCGACGCCATCGTGCGTTACCCCTACATGTCGGGCGACACCAAGATCACCGCCCCGGGCACAGTGCTGACGCCGTTGCCCGGCGGGCCCATCGATCATCACTGGACAAAGTCTCTCGTGGTCAGCCCCGACGGGTCTCTGCTTTATGTCGGCATCGGATCCAACAGCAACATCACCGAGAACGGCATCCAGGCAGAAAAGGACCGGGCCGCGATATGGGAAGTCGACAGGGCCACTGGCCGATATCGTATTTTCGCGAGCGGCCTGCGCAATCCCAACGGGCTGAGCTGGGAACCGCAGAGCGGCGCGCTGTGGGCTGTGATCAACGAGCGCGACGAGCTCGGGCCTAACCTGGTTCCCGACTATATGACCTCGGTCAAGGACGGCGCGTTCTATGGTTGGCCGTACAGCTACTATGGTCAGCATGTCGACCCGCGCGTGATGCCGCAGCGGCCGGACCTTGTCGCCAAGGCGATCCCTCCCGACTATGCCTTGAGTTCCCACGTCGCACCGCTGGGCTTAGCGTTCTACACTGGAACCAACCTGCCGGACCCGTATCGCAATGGCGCCTTTGTTGGCGAGCATGGCAGCTGGAACCGCAAGACCTTCAACGGTTACAAGGTCGTGTTCGTGCCGTTCAAGGACGGTCATCCAGATGGCAAGCCGCAGGATGTCGTCACCGGTTTCCTCGATAAGGACAACAAGGCACACGGGCGGCCCGTCGGCGTTGCCGTCGACAAATCGGGCGCGTTGCTGATCGCCGACGATGTCGGAAACACGGTCTGGCGCGTAACTTCCGCGAGTCAGTAGGCACCTGCATAAACGCGGATCGCTTCACCTATCTCGGTGCAAATTCCACCAGCGCCTTGACGAATTCTGCCGGTGCCTCGATCGGCAGGAATTCGCCGCAGTTGACGATCACGCGACCTTGCAGGTCCTTTGCTCCAGACAGCCTCAAACCTTCGAGGTAGTCGTCGATCGATCCGAAATCCGCGCCGCCGCGGATATAGAGGATCGGAACTTCGATGCGCGCCGGTACTGCATTGACCTTGGCGTCCTCCTTGAACGCGCGATACCAATCAAAGCCGGCCTTAAGTGCCTCCGGCCTCGAATAGGCCTCCGCAAAAGTCTCCCGCATTTCACTGGTCAATGCATAGGGACGGCCGGCGAGCAGATCGAAGAAGAAATCGAAGTAGGCGCGCTGGTGGCCTGTCACCAGCAACTCCGGCAGTTCGGGCACCGCATGGAACGCAAAATGCCAGATGTCCGGGTTTGCCACTATCTTCGTCCAGGGATGAAGGCCGGGGATAACCGTATTCATCGGCACCGCACCAACGATGCGATCGCCATGATGGCGAGCAGCGGCGAAGGCAATCATGCCGCCCACATCAAAGCCTGCAACGACGATGGATTTGGCCCCAAGCGTCTCGGCGGCTGAAATCACGATATCGGCAAGAACCTTCTTTTCCGCCGACGGCGGCGTGCCACGCGATTCACCGATCTCCGGAAGATCGAAAGCCAGCGTAAAGTATCGTGCGCCGAGTTCATCGATCACACCCTCATAGATTTTCCGGGAATGGGGCCAGCCGTGCAGAAGGATCAAGGCCGGTCGGCCCGGATCGCCGGCCATGGATACCGCCAGCCGCATATTGCCTGCTTCGAGGGTCCGGACGAGCATCGTCTATCCATTCTCGGGAACTCAGGAGAAAACGATGAGCGAACGAATAGGTTGCCCGACCGGTTCCGCCGGCGTCGCTGCTCACCGCCGCCCGTTCTCCAGCAGTGGCCAGTGCTCAAAGAACCCAGCCTGCTCGCTCAGCCGGCTGGACCGTCACCCGGCGGGAGGAGGGGGCCACTCTCGCCACCGGCCTGTTGGTCCGCCTGGCGGAACAAGCATTTAATCCTGACGTTAAAATGTCGAGCGGTCCCGCAACGGGCGAATGGGCTGTCGCGAAGTCGTCGCGGCGATTTGCAATTAGGACAATGCAGGGAGATCCAGATGCCGCTTACGGCCTTCGCACTCAATTGCTCGCTCAAAGCTTCGAACGACAGAGAAAAATCCTCCACCGATCGGTTGCTCGCCGATGTCCTGGCGGCGCTGATGCAATACGAGGTGAAGGGCGAGATCGTGCGTGCGCTCAGCCACGATATCAAGCCCGGCGTGCTCTCCGACATGGGCGAGGGCGACGATTGGCCGAAACTCAGGAAGAAAATACTGGCGGCCGACATTTTCGTGCTCGGGCTCCCGATCTGGCTTGGCCAGCCCTCGAGTGTGGCCAAGCGCGTCCTGGAGCGGATGGATGCGTTTCTCGATGAGACCGATGACAGAGGGCGCATGCCGGCAGCAGGAAAGGCGGCCTTGGTAGCCATCGTCGGCAATGAGGACGGTGCGCATCACTGCCACGCGGAATGCTTTCAGTCACTGAACGATGTTGGCTTCACCATCCCGGCCAATGGCGGGGTCTATTGGGTTGGCGAGGCCATGCAGGAGGTCAACTACGTCGACCTGCCGGCAACTCCGGAAAAAGTCTCGGGTGCGATCGAAATGGCAGCCTCAAACGCCGCCCATCTCGCTGGATTGCTGAAAGAGCGGGACTACTCGGGCGTCTCGGGGTGACCTTTGTTCGCCTAAACACTACCTTAGCAGCGTCGATGAGGTCTCAGTCGGGAACAGGAAGGCTTGTAGCGAGTTCATATTCTCATCAGCCGGCGATCGCCGCTCCGTCTATACGGCGCGAAGCCGCAAACAGGAGAGCAAGTCATGGGTCTCGGCACGATTCTTATCATTATTCTGGTCATTGCATTGCTTGGCGGTTTTAGTGGTCTTGGCGGCGGGCCTTTCTACGGCACCGGTTACTATGGCGGCGGCGGTCTCGGTCTGCTGCTGCTTGTAGTCATTATCTTAGTCGTGCTCGGGCGTCTCTAGCCGAGTCCGCGATGCGGGTGGCAGAATGTATCACCTGCCGCTTGCGGTCCTTCTGGGTTGCTTTGAATCCATAGCAGTCCAGCAATGACGGTCCGCCCTCTAGAGGGCGGACCACTCGTTGGAGATGTTAGGTCAAAATCAGGACGATCTTGAACGTATCCGGATCAACGATGACGATCCGGCCGTCCGCAAGCACGAAATACTCGTAACTTTCGTAAGCGGGAACGATCTTGACGATGCGAGCCGGCAAACGATGCAGCCTGACCTTCTGCCGTGGGACTTCGACGCCGACGGTGATGTCAAAATCGATATTGGACACAGGCTCGACCTTCGTCTCCCGGATGATCTGAGTGACCTGGGTTTTCTGCTCCACCGTCACGTTGTTGATGGAACCGGTCGACGTCGTATCCTGTGTCGAGGCCTTGCCCTGAGCCTGCTCGTCGGTCTGCATCTTGGTCTTCTCCCGAGCCTGCTGGTCGGTGGTGGTGCCAGCCTTGCCCTGAGCCTGCTCGTCGGTCTGCATCTTGGTCTTGTCCTGAGCCTGCTGGTCGGTGGTGGTGCCGGCCTTGCCCTGCGCCTGCTCGTCGGTCTTCAGCTTGGTCTTGTCCTGAGCCTGCTGGTCGGTGGTGCCGGCTTTGCCCTGCGCCTGCTCGTCGGTCTTCAGCTTGGTCTTGTCCTGAGCCTGTTGGTCGGTGGAGGTGCCGGCCTTGCCCTGCGCCTGCTCGTCGGTCTTCAGCTTGGCTTTGCCCTGGGCCTGCTCGCCCATCTTGGAACCGCCCTGGCAGTCAGCCTGCCCGGAAGCGCAATTGGCGTCTGCGCCAGATTGGCTTTCGAGCTGTTGTGTCTGAGCCATTGCCGTTCCACAGCCGAGCCCGATCGCCAGCATGCTGGTAATGAGAACATGTTTCATGGGGAAATCTCCCTGGGTAAGGTTCGTCCCTTCAGTGCGTAGAACCAGAACCCAAAAAAAATGTTCCGAGATAGTTGAGTGAGGTCTAAAAAAACGACCTCACTCGAGACCACATGATCGCGGGCGGAAGCCGTCGTTATAATGACCTTTTCAACCTTGCCGATTGCCCTAGCTCTCTCCTGAGAGGAGGCCGGATATGGCAATTTATAGTCTGAGGGTGGTCAGCTTCATTTTCGTGGCACTGGCTTTCGTTCCGGCCGCCGCGCATTTCTTCGCGATATTCAACAAGATGAAGCTTGACGGGCCAAACTATCTGGCTGCGCAGCGCGCCTATGATGGATGGAGCCTGTTCGGAATCGTGGTGCTGGGAGCATTGCTCTCTACGGCCGCCCTGGCGATCCTGCTCTACCGAGCGAGTGCATCTTTCGGCTTGGTTGTCGTCGCCTTTCTCAGCATCGGCGCCACGCAATTTGCCTTCTGGACGCTGACCTACCCAATCAATCAGGCGACCCGGAACTGGACTGTCCTGCCTGAAAACTGGGAGCTGCTGCGGCGCCAATGGGAGTATTCACATGCCATCGCCGCCGGCCTCAATGCCTTGGCGTTGCTTGTGCTTTTCCTATCGGCGCTTCGCGCTGCGGTGCGTTGAACGACCACGTCTTCACCAGCACGGCCGCCGAGCGGGCAGGAACCCCAATGAAGCGAAATCACTGACCCGCCCGATGTTTCCAGCGTGGCCCGAAAATGAAGCGGTACTATTTCGATCTTCAAAACGGTGACGGCGCGGTACCCGACGATGACGGGCAGCTGTTCGAATCCCGGGAACAAGCCAGAGCGGAAGCAATTCGTATTTTGCAGGATGTTGCCCAAGACGAAATGCCCGACTGCGATTTCGTCAAGGTAACCGTCAAAGTACGCGATGAGATCGGTGCGCAGATGTTTGAGGCGTCGCTTGTTCTGACCTCCGGATGGAGCGTGTGATGCCGCAGTGCTAGCGGCGATACCGCACCGGGATTTGCACGACGTTCTCCGATCCAGGCAGATCAAAGGCCATGGCCAGTTGACGTACGGAGGCCATCTCCACGATCAGTTCTTCGATCGAAAAATCCGGCAGGCCGGTCTTCACCCTCTGCCTCACCTTGGCCGCAAGTTCATGAACCCGCACCGGGACGAAAAGCGGGCTGTCGTCCAGCAGCTTGCTGATTTCGATGACCACATCGGCGTCGATGTCTTTCGGCAATTCCCGCATGGGCGTCACCTCCTCTCGAAGCAATAGCCCGTCATGTCGATGCGACGGGCGATCAGGCGTTGAGCGCCGGGCAATGGGATCGGAGAGGGACGTGCTCGGCGCTGGCCGATAGCCAGATTCATAAAGCTGCGGGCATCGGTGTGTCACGAAAAAATATCGGTACGAAAATTACCAAGCGGCTCATCCCACGCAATCCACAAGCGCCTTCCCCGAAATCGCGACTCCGGCAGCGCTGTTCCCGACAGAGGAGGAAAAATATGGGGAGGAACAAAAAATATGGCCCGGAATTGAGACTGACGAATTGGAGGATCTAGCCATGGACAGCAGGGAAGAAAAGATCAAACGGCGAGCCCATGAAATCTGGGAGCAAGAGGGCCGGCCGGCTGGCCGCGAGCAGGAGCACTGGGACCAGGCCGTGCAGGAGATCGAGGCTGAGGGTTCGGAGACTGAACGTGGCCCGGTTTTGCCTGATCCGACAGTTGCAGCCGATTCCAATAGCTCAAAGCGTTGATCGTCAAATCCATGGCGTCTTGAGAGTACGATCAGGCAACCAAATTGGTGGAACCTCGTTTGCCGGACAGCAACCAGAGGAGGTTTCGATGAAGAGGTTCTTTTTACTCCTGGTCCTGGCCGCCGTCCTTGCGCTCGGCGCCTGCGACAACAATATCGAGCCGATGAAAGCCAACACCGGCACCATCAACAAGAACCCACAGATTGACCAGGCCGCCAGACCAGAGTCCACGACTGGTGGTGATCAGCCAGCCACTGTGCCTCAGGGCAAATGAACTCGGTCTCACATTGCGACACACCTCTGCTGCGCGTCGCCTATCTCGATGGTGGACCGCGAGACGGCGCCCCGGTTATCCTGCTGCATGGCTGGCCCGACGACGCGACGACATACGCTCGCATTTCGCCAGCCCTTCATGAAGCTGGCTTTCGGACGTTTTCGCCTTGGATTTTGCCGATGCGCTTGGCCTCAGCCGCTTTGCGGTTGTCGGACACGATTGGGGCGCCCGGATATCCTATCTGCTCGCGTCGGTTTTCCCGGACCGCATCAAGTGCTGTGCTGCGCTGTCGCTCGGCTGGCAACCAGGCAAACCAGCAACGCCGGCGCCCGGACAAGCGAAAGCATTTTGGTATCAATGGTTCATGGCGACGGCCCGGGGCGCTGAGTTCGTACGAAACAATGGCAAGAAATTCGCCAGATACCAGTGGGATAGCTGGGGCCCATTAGGCTGGTTCGACGACGCTATTTTCGATGGTGTCGCGAGCTCGTTCGAAAATCCTGACTGGGCGGATGTGACGTTGCATTCCTATCGGGTCAGATGGGAAGAGGCCGAGCCCGATCCACGCTATGCCGAACTCGCCCGCCGGCAAGCAGCGGTCAAGATCATCACGGTGCCAATCCTGACGCTTCATGGTGGCGACGACCGCGTTGTGTTTGCCCAGTCCTCAGAGGGGCTCGAAAAGCATTTCACCGCGTTCTACAGGCGGGTGGTGCTGGATGGCATCGGACACTTCCCGACGCGTGAGGCTTCTGATCAGGTTTCGCGATTGTTGGCTGCGTTTCTCGATAGCCATGGCAAGCGCTGAAGTGGGGTCGTCATTCGACCTCATAGTACAGACCGGAACCTGACGCATCGCCGTGCATTTCGTCTCCATGCATGACGAACCGAAATGCGGTCTCGCAATCAATCGGCAGCCAGGGAGAATTTGAATGCAAGCTTCAGGCGCAATCTCAACACACCATGCTGGCCAACTGGCCATAGAACCGTTTGCCGGCACGGTGACGGTACGATTTTCCGACGCCATAGTCGCTGCCACGGAACGGGCGAAAGTGCTTCAGGAAGAAGGACATGAGCCCGTGTTCTACATCCCTTTCGAAGACATCTATTTCGACCTTTTCGAAAAGACGAACACCACCAGCCGCTCCCCTTTGAAAGGCACCGCGAGCTACTGGCGCGTCCATGCGGTGGGCAGCTCGGCTGACGATGTCATGTGGGCATACGAGACGCCTGAAACCGCGGCGCGGCCCATTGCACGTCATGGTGCATTCGATCCGGAAAAGGCGCGCATCGATGCCGAGCCCGCGGAGGACAGACGGCACACGCCCCACGTCCCGGAGTAGATTGCCCGTTCGCAGCGGGGCGATCTGAATTCAAGGCTGGTGCTGACGGCGCGGAAACTCGTCATCAAGGATGCATAGTGCCTCCTCATATTTGACAGTCGATGCCCCGACCTGTCGTGCCTGCCAGATATTGTCCGCCAGATCCGCGCGCTTCACCGGCAGCGCCAATGGATTCGATGCCGCTCGTCGCACAAACGCGAAGTAATCCTCACCGGACCTGCGCGACATGGCGTCGACGGCCGAAGCGATCGTCGGGCCAAAACCGGCCTCTTCCAACTTGGTCCGGTCCCAGCCTTCGCCCTTTTCGAGGACGTCATGGAGATAGGCGACGACCTTCTGGTCCTTGGTTTCGACCGCGTCAACGATACGGCGGCAGTGCTCGATATACGGTCGCCCGGTCTTGTCGCGCTGTGCTGCGTGGACCTCTTCGGCAATCTTGGCCGCCCGGTAAAACATGCTCATCTGGCTTGTCCTTCAGACCTGGTTTCACCATCGCTCCTCGGTATCGTGGTGCGGCAGGTCTATTCCGCAGCAAACCCAGCCAAGTCGCTGCCTCGATCCATAATTGTAGCGCGGTTCCAGGCGAGCCGGATCGTCGAACGTTCCGATATGCAGCGCGACCTCTCCGGGCGATGCGTCATAGGCAAGGCTGAGCGGTGACCCGCAGGCGGAGCAGAAGCCCCTCCGGGCAATCGGCGAAGACCTGCGATAGGTCGGCATCGCATTGGTCCAGGTCACGCTTTGGGAAGGCACCCAGGCCAGAACCGCGAACGCACTGCCGGTCGCCCGCCGGCACATATCACAATGGCAGTAATGCACTCTCGGTTCGCTTCCAACGCGGAAGCGGATCGTGCCGCAGAGACATCCTCCGCTCAGTTCCATTTTGGCGCCCCGGCTGACTTGCCGCTCCAACGCCTCTCGCGCGGTCTCATGCGAGCACCTCCATTCATCTCAGCGGAAACGCCAGCCATTTACGTCGGTTCCTGTGGCTATCTCAGGAACCAGTGCTTGCGCGCGGCGTTGCGTGTCTTTGCCGACAACGGGAGGAAACAGGGAAAATGCATCGCCGGTCGGAGAAGCGCTGATGTCGATGCCGGGGCTGGCATACGGTCCTCTCGGCGATCGATGCATGCATATCTGCGTGGATATGCAGCGGCTATTTGCAGAGCCGTCTGAATGGGCAACACCCTGGATCACCCGGGTTCTCCCGCAGATCGAGAGGCTGGTCGAAAGACGCGCGCCACAGACGGTCTTTACACGCTTCCTGCCCGCCGGGAAGCCGGGGCAAGGGGTCGGCACATGGAAGCGCTATTATCAGCGCTGGGCTTCCCTGACGATCGAGACGATCGGGCCCGAAATGACCGAATTGTTGCCGTCTTTAGCCGGCTACTGCCCGCCAGCGGCGATCGTCGACAAGCACATCTACTCGCCCTGGTTCGAAGGGCGTCTCAGAGCGCTCCTGGTGGAGCGCGGCATCGATACGCTGGTCATCACCGGCGGCGAAACGGATGTTTGCGTTCTGGCTACGGTGCTCGGGGCCATCGATTTCGGCTATCGCGTGGTTCTCGTCACGGACGCGCTGTGCAGTTCTTCCGACGCAACCCATGATGCACTGCTGACCGTTTACCACCAACGTTTCGCGCAACAGGTCGAGACGGTTGAGATGGAAACGGTTCTCTCGAACTGGACTTGACGTCCGCTAACCCGGCCCGGGTGGGAAGTGTCCATGCTTCCTTGCGCGGTTGGGCTGCCTATCTGTTAAGAGAATGACGGACACCAGAACAGGTAGCAGGACGTGACGCAACGATCGGGAAGTGCTGATCTTCCACTCCATGGCGGGCGCGTGCCAAAATGGCTCGGCGACCGCATGACGCGTCTTGGCGCTGTGATGTGCGAGGCGATCATTCATCACTATGGTCGAGACGAGTTGCTGCGGCGGCTGGCGCATCCATTCTGGTTCCAGTCCTTTGGTGCTGTCATGGGCATGGATTGGCACTCGTCAGGAATCACGACCAGCGTCGTGGGCGCTTTGAAGCGTGGCCTCACGCCGCTTTCCGGCGAGCTCGGCATTCATGTCTGCGGTGGCCGCGGCGCGCATTCGCGCAAAACCCCGCATGAGCTGGAAGCCATCGGCCAACGCGTCGGCTTCGACGGAGCGGGCCTGGCAACCGCCAGCCGGCTGGTCGCCAAGGTCGACAGCGCCGCCGTCCAGGACGGTTTCGATCTCTATCTGCATGGCTTTATCGTCGCCGATGACGGTCACTGGGTTGTGGTGCAGCAAGGCATGAACGGCGACAGCAAGGTGGCGCGCCGCTACCATTGGCTCTCCGAGGGCCTGAAGAGTTTTGTCGACCAGCCGCATGCCGCTATCGAAGGGGCCAATCAAGGCGAGATCGTCAACCTGACCGACCGGCGTGCCGAGGCGTCCCGCCAAGGGCAACTTGACCTTTTGCAGAATCTCGGACCGGATCGCATCCTGGGCGAGCTGGCGGCATTGGAGCGAGGCGCGGAGCCGACGCGCCGGCAGGAACCGGAACAACCGCTGCTGCCGCATTTGGTCATGCCGGCCCACCATGACGTTCGCGAAAGCGATGTCGTCATGCATCGCCTACACGGCAATATCGCAGCCGCCGCGGACCGCGGTCCCACCGATTTCGCCGAGCTCCTTCTGGTCCCCGGCGTCGGCGCACGCACAGTGCGCGCGCTGGCCCTCGTTGCCGAGGTGGTGCATGGCGCTCCTTGCCGTTTTTCCGATCCCGGCCGCTTCTCGCTGGCGCATGGCGGCAAGGACAGGCATCCATTTCCGGTACCGCTGAAGGTCTATGACGAGACGATCGGGGTTCTGAAGTCGGCCGTGCAGAAGGCAAAGCTCGGTCGCGATGAAGAAATCGGCGCCTTGAGGCGGCTCGACGATCAGTCGCGGCAAGTCGAGCGATACGTGACCGGCCCCAGCCTGAAGGAAATTGTCGCGGGAGAATTCGACCAATCGCATCTGCTTGGCGGGCGCAGCGTGTTCGGGTGGGAAGCTGCGCCGGACACAGCGCCTGCTGAGCGGAGCAAAAAAGCGTGAGAACGAGACAGAGGGCTGTAGATCAGTCGGCCAGATCGATCAGCGCGACACCGAGGTCCGGACGCTTGCTGCGGCGCAGATGACCGGGCGCTTCCACCAGGGTGATTTCGAGCGTTGGTCGAACGATGCCGTCAAGCAGATGTCCACCCCGGGTGGTGCCGTCGCTCAATCCAAGCACCGCATGGACGTGCAGGCTGGGCTTGTCATCATCACCCAGTGCAACATCGCCGATCGCGCTCAGAACCTCGCACTGTTCGCCGATGGGGATTTTGCGGTAGGTCTTCGCGGTCGGATCAAACCAGCCCACGGTGGCTTTTTCGAAAGCCCCTATGGCGGTCAAGGACGCACTGCCGATCTCCTGGTCGACCGCGAAGGCGGTCAGTGCCGCGAACGCTTCTTCGCCTGGGTCGAGCACCACGACGAATGTCCGTTGTCCGCCGATCTCATTGACGAGCTGAGATTTCATCCCTGTGCTTCCATCGTTCGGCCCAAGGCCGTCGCCAAGATCAATGGGCGCGGTGTTCCGCATTGCGCTTGCGGGTCGCTGCAGCTTTCTTTGCCGATTCGGATCGGCTTGCGGCAGACCGTGATGCCGATGCCTTGCCGCCGCTTTTACCGCCTTTGTGCGCCGCGAGATGGCCCGTGTGTTTGCCGCGGCCCGAACCGCCTTCCTTCTTGCCACCGCCATCGTCCTTGTTGACGGTAGCCCATGCACGCCGCTCTGCTTCCTTGTCCGAAACCCCGCGCTTCTCGTAGCCTTCGGCAATGTGGTCGGCCTTACGCTCCTGCTTGTCAGTGTATTTCGATTTGTCGCCTCGTGGCATGGCCTGCTCCTATTGAATAAGGGCTGAACGTCGATTTGACGCGCTGGTTCCAACAGAAGTTCGCGTAGCCAATGCCATCGCCCGGCATGGCCAAACACCGCCGCGCGCAGGCTAACGCTTTTCGGGCCGGGGAGAGCGCAGCAGCAGGCGAGGGGAATTGGTTCAGCCGATTGCCAACCTCACGACGAGGGCCAGGATCACGACACCGACCAAGCCGGCTATGAAGATGACCCGACGGGTGCGCGTTCGCAGGATGATCTCGCCTTGTCTCGCCTGCTCCGCAGAGAATACAGGTCCATTGTCGCCGTCCTTGCCATGCCGACCATCGCTCATGATCGCCTCCTTCCGGCTCTTGGCACACAACCATCGCTTGACCGGGGAGGTTCCGATTGCATCGATCCGGCCAGCAGAAAAAGGATCACAGGCTCGTGAGGAGGGAACTTTGCCCTCCGCGAGTGGTTTGGGCCGCTTGAGACCCAGCCAGCCCGGAGCCAGCCATGTCCGATGCCAAAATTTCCAGCGGCTTGAGCAGACGCATGTTCATGACGGCCTCTGTTTCGGCGGCGGCGGTGATGCCGCTTGTGAATTCCCCAACGAGAGCTGCCCAGCCCGCGTCCGCAAAACCGGCCGAACCGCGCGATTTGTCGGCGGTTTCGATGCGTATCAACAAGCAGACCTACAACCTCGCGCTCGACAATCGAACCAGCCTGCTTGACGCGCTGCGCGACCATGTCGGCCTGACCGGCACCAAGAAAGGTTGCGATCACGGTCAGTGTGGTGCCTGCACGGTGCTGATCGACGGAAAGCGGGTACTGTCGTGCTTGAGCTTTGCCGTCATGAACCAGGGCCGGGAGATCACAACGGTGGAAGGCCTGGCTTCGGCGGACGGGGACCTGCATCCGGTCCAGCAGGCCTTCGTCGACCACGATGCCTTTCAATGCGGCTATTGCACACCGGGTCAGATCATGTCCGCCATCGGTTGCATCAACGAAGGCCATGCTGGATCGGAAGATGATATTCGCGAATATATGAGCGGCAATCTATGTCGCTGCGCGGCCTATCCCAACATCGTTGCGGCGATCGTTCAGGCACGCGACGAGACCAGGAGGGCTTAGGATGCGCCCGTTCGTATATGAAAGACCAACCAGCGTCTCCACGGCAATCGCCATGGCGTCCCGTCCCGATGCCGTGCATGTTCCGCCAACCGGCGCCGACACGCAGTTCATCGTCGGCGGCACCAATCTGGCCGACTACATGAAGCTCGGTGTCGCGCGGCCGGAGCGACTGCTCGACCTCAACACTCTTGCCGAGCCGGCCTTGCGGCAGATCAGGATAGACGATGATAAGATCCGGTTTGGTGCGCTGGTCCGTATGGGTGAAGCAGCCGACAACAATGATGTCAGGCGCCGTTGCCCGGTCCTCGCCGACAGCTTGAAATTCGCTGCCAGCGGTCAGCTTCGCAACATGGCGAGCCTGGGCGGCAATGTGCTGCAACGTACGCGCTGCGAGTATTTTCGAGAGATATCTTGGCCGTGCAACAAGCGCGAACCGGGCTCCGGCTGCGCTGCGATGGAAGGGTCCAATCGCCAGCATGCCGTGCTGGGTACGAGCGATGCCTGTATTGCCACGTATCACGGCGATTTCGCGCAGGCGCTGGTTGCGCTGGACGCCACCGTCGATGTCGAAGGTCCGCGGGGAAGGCGCACGCTCACTTTTGCCAAGCTGCATAAACGGCCGGGCGAAACGCCCGACATCGAGACGGATCTGGCCGCCGACGAGCTCATTACCGCCATCGAAGTGCCGCTGGCACAGTGGAGCAGCCGGTCGCGCTATCTGAAGATACGCGATCGCGAATCCTACGCGTTTGCGCTGGCGTCCGCGGCTGTCGCGCTCGACATGGATGGCGAGACGGTAAGGAGCGCGCGCATTGCGCTTGGCGGAGTGGCGACGGTGCCGTGGCGTGCGCGCGAAGCAGAGGACGTGCTACAGGGCAAAGTGCTTGACGAAGCCACGGCGCAGGAGGCCGCCGAGGCTGCTTTCGCCGATGCCAGACCGCGCGAGCATAACGCATTCAAGATACCGCTCGGCAAGCGCACGCTGGTGCGGGCGCTGCTCGAAACCCGGGATATGAAGGGCTGAGCCATGAACCAAGCTGCACCCGCTCCAAGGGAAAACCAGGGCGATCCCGTTGTTCGCATTGACGCCCGGCTAAAAGTTACCGGACAAGCCGGCTATCCCGCCGACATCGTTACGGCCAACGTCGCCTACGGTGCCCTTGCCACCAGCAGCATTGCCCGGGGCAAGGTTTCCGAACTTCACACGAAAGACGCCAATGCCGTACCCGGTGTGCTGGACATCGTCACCTATGGCGATCTGGACAAGACCGACATGCCGAAATTCGGCAACACCGGTGCAAGTTCGATTGGGCCCTTGCACGACAAGACGGTTTTTCACGATGGTCAGATCATCGCTCTGGTGGTCGCTGAAACCTTCGAGGCGGCGGAGGAGGCAGCGATGTTGGTCCGCGCCGACTATGAGGACGAACGGCCCAGCGCCAGCTTTGATTCCAAGGGCGTGAAGATGGAACCGGCTGCCGGCAAAAGCCCGATGTTCAAGGAGGATGCGAAGGCCGGTGACTTCGACGCCGCTTGGGCGGATGCGACGGTGAAGATCGACGAAAAATATTCGACGCCGACCCAGCATCATAATCCGATCGAGCTGTTTTCGACCACCGCCATATGGCAGGGCGACCAGTTGACGATACACGAACCCAGTCAAAACGTTACGGGCTGGAAGGTGGAACTGGCACGCCAACTGAAGCTCGATCCGGCCAATGTGCGGATCGTCAGTCCCTATATCGGCGGCGCCTTCGGCTCCAAGGGGCCGATGACGGCACGCACTGCTATCGTTGCCGTCGCGGCGCGGCGCATCGGCCGGCCGGTTCGCTGCGTCGTCAATCGCATGCAAGCCTTCGGTACGCAGACCTATCGCGCCGAAACGCGGCATCGGATCCGCATGGGCGCCGGCAAGGACGGCCGCATCACGGCGTTCGGACATGAGGCCTGGGAGGTGACGTCACGCCCGGACCCTTATGTCGTCGGCGGCACGTCCGCCACCGCGCGCATGTACGATTACGGCTCCGTTCTGACGCATGTTTCGCTGGTTCATGCCGACCGCAACACGCCTGGCTACATGCGATCGCCGCCGGAGACGCCTTATGTCTACGCGCTGGAAAACGCCATGGACGAAATGGCCGTGGCCCTCGGTATGGATCCTGTCGAGTTTCGTCGCATCAATGAACCGGAGAAGGAGCCGATCGGAGGCAAGCCATTTTCCAGCCGCTCACTCATCAAGTGCTACGACCAGGCGTCCGAGGCCTTTGGCTGGTCGAAGCGCGATCCCAGGGTCGGCTCGATGCGCGACGGCGATTGGCTGGTCGGAATGGGCTGTGCGACGGCAATCTATCCGACTGCCGCCGCACCTTGCGCGGCCCGGGTTCGTCTCACCGCGGATGGCGAGGTTCGGGTCCAGTGCGGCTCCCATGAAATTGGCACCGGCGTTCGCACCATCGCCGGCCAAATGGCGGCCGAAAGGCTGGGGGTCGGCATGGACAAGATCAGCGTGGAGATGGGCGACAGTGCCTTGCCGCCGGCTCCCGTGTCGGGCGGATCGATCTCGACCGCCAGCGTCTGCTCCGCGGTCATGAAAGCCTGCGACGCGATACGCGAAAAACTGTTTGCCGCCGCTGCGGGCAAGGGGGCTCCGCTGGCAGGTTCGGCCAATGCGAAGCTGGATTTGAAGGACGAAGAGGTCGTCACCGAGACCGGCAAGTCCGCCAAGCTGGCCGATGTCTTCAAGGCCATGCAAGTCGGCGCCATCGAAGAATATGCCGAGTTTGCGCCGAAGGGTTCTTCGCCTGAAGCCCTGAGGAAACTCTATGCCGGACAATCGGAGTTTCATGGTGGAGAGAACGACGAAGATTCGGTCAAATATGCGTTTGGCGCCGAGTTCGTCGAAGTGCGCATCAACAGCTATACACGCGAAATCCGGGTGCCGCGCATGGTCGGAGCCTTCGCTGCCGGGCGCATCATGAACACGCGCACCGCGCGCAGCCAGCTGATAGGTGGCATGATCTGGGGCATTGGCCAAGCGTTGCACGAGGCCACGGAAATTGATCAGCGACACGCGCGCTACGTGAATCGCGACCTGCAGGACTATCTCGTGCCGGTCAACGCCGACATCAAACAGGTCGACGTTATCCTGGTCCCCGAAATCGACCACCAGGTCAATCCTGCCGGCGTCAAGGGCTTGGGCGAACTCGGCAATGTCGGAACGGCTGCTGCCGTGGCGAGTGCCGTCTATCATGCCACCGGCAAGCGCATTCGCGATCTGCCGATCAGAATAGATGATTTGATAGGCTGACGATCAAGAGCTCTGGACGGAGCATGGAACTCGTAACCCATAGGAAATTCAAAAACGGCAGGTTGATGCCGTGGGGAAAAGGCACGGTCGTCACCGGAGCAAAGGGATTTGTCTACCTCTGCGGCAATACGGCAACCGCCGAAAATTACGATCCTGCCGGAAAGAGAGGAGGGGCTTCCCTGGCGATGCGGCGGCACAGTGGCGCGCAATTTTGGCGAACATCAAATCAGATCTGGAAGAACTCGGCAGCGCGCTCGACTATCTCATCCGGCTGACCTTCTTCATCAAGGGGCCATTTCCCGATGGCGGCGTTCTAAGTTCACCCAATTTTCGTCTCGACGTACGGGACGAGTTCTTTGCCGAGCATTGCGCGAAGCACTGCAGCTATAACAACCCGCCGCCCTCCGAGGTGATCGGGATTGCAGCGCTTGCGCAAGCCGACATCGATTGTCGCGGTGGCGGCGTTGCCTGACTGAAAAAGTTTTCGCGTGCAGCGATAGCTTAGTTGCCTTGGCTCTCGAGTGTCACTCCGGGGCTGTGGCCGGAGCCGTGTAACGTCGGCGCACAGCGTCAAGCACCCGCTTGCGGCTCTCCTGCGCCGACAGGGTCTTGTCCTCTTCCGCCTCGGCGGTTTCGCGCGCCAGGTCCTTGTCCCTGATCTGATGTCGAAACCATTTGGAATAGTCGCCGGTGCGCAAGTGAAACTCCCAAGTCTTGTCGTCTATGCCCTCGGCGATCTGAGCGAAGATCATCAGATTGTGAGCCCTGAGGTTCATCGCATTGTCAGGGCCATGGAAATAGAAGCTGCCGGCTTCGTCGAGCTGGCCTTCGGCATATTTCCGGCTGTGCCGCTTGAGTGACTGACGTGGTTCCACCACCTTGACCGTCTTGACTTTCTTGCCCGCCTGCGGCCGCCAGAACAGCACGCGCGCGCCCTTGGGGCTGGGGATGTCCTTTGGCGGCTCAATGCCAGTCTCCTTGCAGAAGACCTTCACCACGTCCTTCGCCTTGGGGCCAAGCGCAATGATGGCTGTCACAAGGCGCAAGGCGTCTGTCGAGATCGCCTCGGGGTGAACGGTGATCAAGATTGTGCCCGGCAATTCCAATGAAAGGACCGCCCGCGTATCGTCGCGCCGCTTGGGCAGAAGATGGTGCGCTTCATCGATGACGAGCCAGTGCGGTCTCGCGGTGCGCCGGCGGAAACTGCTCAGGCCAGGCAGCAGGTCGGCAAAGAAATCCGGCCTCTCGTCGACGCGCAGGGCCAATCCGTTGACGACAATGTTGCTGTCGGCCTTGGCGATCAGATCCAGCACCTGCGCCTTTGTCGGCGCGCTTGAGCCGTCTCCCAGGCGAACGGCGCCTTCGAGGCCGTCATAGTCGCCTTCGGGATCAAAGACGCAGAACTGAAAACCACTTTCGACGAAGCGTTCCGTCAGCGCGGTGGCCAAGGTGGATTTACCAATGCCGGAACTCCCGGCAATGAGGATCGTGTCGCTCGGCGACAGGTAGACATCATCGCCGCCAGACGACCCAAGAACGATGCCGTCATGGCGCTTCGGCACTATCGCGTGATCACGCTTTATCAGCTTTGCGATCAATTGCTCCACGCCCTTGCCGCGGGCGCCACGCATGACCAGGTTGGCTGTATCCTTGACCGCCGGAATTGCATTGTCGACGGCGGCGCTGCAGCCACAGGCTTGCAGGAACGCGTGGTCGTTCTCGGCGTCGCCGACGCCGACGACGTTGTGCGGCGAAAGTCGAAGGTCCTGAAGGGCCGCAGCGAGCCCGGTGGCTTTGTTGATGCCGCTCGGCAGGATCATCACCGCGCCCTTGTTGAAGATGATTTCCAGTTCGAGACCCATCTTCTTGATGATATCGAGCACGGTCGCCTGATGGGGTTCCCAGGTCGCGACGATCGATCGCCCGACCGAAAGCGGCTTGACGCCCTGCCGCTTCAATCTGGCGACGAATTTGGGCTCGGGCGATGGGGCGATCACCCGCTCTTCCTCGCTGGCCGGCGTGTAGATCATCGCGCCATTCTCAGCGACGACCTTGTCGAAGAGGCTAAGCTCGGGAAAGACGCGCTTGAGATCGGGCAGTTCACGCCCGGTGACGAGAACCAGCTTGCGGCCGCTTTTCTTGAACCGCTCAAGCGCGGCGAGCGTCTTCTTGGCGACGATCCCATCATGAGCCAGCGTGCCGTCATAGTCTGCCGCCAATGCAATGAAATACATTCCGCCGACCCTTCTCGTTCCGGTTGCCCTGTGGCTAGAACGTGTGATCGAGACAAAGGCTCCCCACCGACCGAATCGTAGGTGGAGGAGGGGCGGTTCGCCCTCGGAAATCAGGAACTCCTTCGGTGCCGGTACGTTGACCAGACAAGCCGGGAACCGTCCCGGTCTTTGCTGGCGGCGTGCAAACCCCGTCGCCGAAATCCACACCAAGCGCAATGAAAGGTAAGGCCATGGGCTTCTTTTCGAAGGACATCAAGACACTCGACGATCTCTTCGTGCACACGCTGCGCGACATCTATTACGCCGAAAAGCAGATCGAGAAGGCGCTGCCGAAGATGATCGACAAGGCAACCGACCCGCAATTGAAAGCCGGATTTGAAAAACACCTCGACCAGACGAGAGGCCATATCGAGCGCGTCGAACAGGTGTTTGAGTTGCATGGCGTCAAGGCCAAGGAGGTCAACTGTCCGGCAATCGACGGTATTCTCGAGGAGGCCGACGATGTGAGCGGTGACGTCGATGACAAGGAGGTTCTCGACGCGGCGCTGATTGCTTCGGCGCAGGCCGTCGAACACTATGAGATGACCCGCTACGGGACGCTCATCGCCTGGGCCAAGCAACTCGGCCGCACCGACTGCGCCAATGTGCTGGCCAAGAACCTGAGGGAAGAACAGGCGACAGATCGCAAGCTCACCGAAATGGCGGAAAGCAAGATCAACCTGCAGGCAGCCGAATAGGGCTGCAATCCGGCCGGCTGGTAACTCGGCCGGCCGGATTGCTGGCAGGTTTCCACTCCGTCAGCGAGACGGGTCGACGCCCAAGGCCGTTGATTGCTTGCGCAGCGCCTCATCGTCATCCTGCGGCGCATGCCGAGCAGATCCTGCGATTTCCGTGTAGATGCGGTACGCTATACAAGTGAGCGCCACCATGAAAAGCAGACGGCCCATCCATCCTACTCCTTGCTCATGGATTTCATTCCGGCCATCCTCAGTACCCTCCGACGACCGGCAAGATTTCGCCGGTGATGTAGCTCGAGCAATGCGGCGAAGCGAGGAACACATAGGCCGGCGCGAGTTCTTCCGGTTGCGCGGGTCGTTTCATTGGCGTGTCCGCGCCGAATTTCGAGACGTCGTCGGCTTCCTTGTCCGACGGATTGAGCGGCGTCCACACCGGACCCGGTGCGACCGCATTCACCCTTATGCCCTTGCCGATGAGATTGCCCGACAGGGCCCGCGTGAAGGCATGGATGCCGCCCTTGGTCATCGAATAGTCGACCAGTTGTTTTGAACCGTCGATACCGGTTACCGAACCGGTGTTGATGATCGCCGAACCTGGCTTCATGTGCGGCACCGCTTCCTGCGCCATATGAAAATAGCCGTAAAGATTGGTCTTCAGCGTCGTGTCGAAATGTTCTTCGGTCAGCTCGCCGAAATCGCTGGAATGGATCTGGAACGCAGCGTTGTTGACCAGCACGTCGATGCGACCGAATTTTTCAACGGTCTCCATGACCGCCTTGTGGCAGTGGCTGCGTTCGCTGACATCGGCCTTGACCAGGATGCAGCGTCGTCCCTCCTTTTCCACCGCTGATTTGGTCTCTTCAGCATCCTTGTCCTCGGCCAGATAGACGATCGCGACGTCGGCGCCCTCGCGGGCGAACAACACCGCCACCGAGCGGCCGATGCCGGAATCGCCGCCCGTGATGAGTGCTACCTTTTGGTCGAGTTTTTTCGATCCGAGATAGTACGGCGCATCGTACAGCGGCTCCGGCTCTAGCGCCCATTCGTGCCCCGGTTTGGGCTGATGTTGCTCGGGGAAGGGGGGCTCGGGATATTCACGGGCGCCAGCCTGCATGGCGCCTTGCTGCTTCCCACCGCCTTTCGATTTGTCCTTGGCATCGACGCCACGTTGGATATGGCGCTGCTTGGCCGCTTCACCGGCTATTTCCGACTTCATCTGCATGATCGTCTCCTTGGCTTGGAGAGGAAACAACGCATGTCAGGCAAAAAGGTTTGCGCAAAAGATCGACTTGCCGAGAGGATTCCGGCCAGCGTTTGGCAACGCGTAACGACGACATCGCCAGCTGCACCAATTCAGCTGCAATGCAGCCGCGCCAGCCACCGCCGCGATGGGATCGAGCACCGGGGCTTGCCCGCTGCCTGCGCCGCCTTGGCGGCGAGCCAAACGTAATGATGTGGATTGGGAAGCTATTGCGTCAAACTGGCAAAGCAGCGCCATCCGGTCTACTCCGGGCGTAGCCGCCGGAATTCTATCTTGGCGACAGCCCATCGAGCAGGAAGTCGAGGCCTTTTCGGAAGGCGCCATCCCAATCGTTGTCCAACAGCAGACGAGAGCGTTCGATTGTCGGGTAGTGTTCGCTGAGATGTGTAAGACGCTGCTGTGCGGCTGCCCTGTCTTCTTCCGAGAGGTCGAAGCTTGCCCGGGTGAGGGTGGCGCCCATCACATAATTCCAGAGCGACCATATCGCGGCGTTCAGATTCGCGTCGGCAACACCGGCTCTGGACAAGGTCTTGCTCAACATTTCCAGGCGGCTGAGAATGTTCGGGCCGAGCGCCCGGCGCGGCAACAGCGATGCCGACCAAGGATGGCGCAACATTCTGGCGCGCCAGTCTTCGAGCATATGAACGACGTCTCCACGCCAGTCCGGAGACTCACCTGTTTCAGGCGATCCGCGATGTTCGAGCACCGAATCGAGTGCTAGATCAAAGACATCCTCCTTGTTGTCAACGTGCCAATACAGGCTCATCACACCCGAGCCGAGGCGATCGGCCAGCCGACGCATTGTCAATCCGTCTATGCCCTGGGCGTCCAGCAGTTCCACGGCGATCGCCACGATACGCTCTCGAGACAGCGGCGGCTCGCTGCTCGCCTCCTGGATGGGTTGAAGCTTTGTCCGTTGCGATCGTTTGCTGGCACTGCGGGGTTTGGCTGCCATCTGTCTTCCTTGCTGGCCGAACGTCGATTTTGGCAGGCACCGTCAGGAATGTCGACGCTGATCGCTTGACTAGTACGATGTACCATACGATGACTCGTACATCGCACGATTCATCGTATGAGCGATCTGGTTTAAAGTTCATGCCGGCGGCGAGTGCGTTATTCGCAGTCAGCAGAGCCAGGAGAAATCATGTCACGCGCAATCAAGCATCTGCTTATCGGAGGGCTAATCATCATGACCATTGCAGTTCCCACTGCGTCGCCGGCGAACGAGTTCAAGCTGACCATCATCAATCCACAGACGCTCTACGACCCGTCGCCGAATGGCTACAGCACCGCCGTGATCGCACCGCGCGGAGCTCGGATTGCCTACATTTCCGGGCAGGGCGGCCAAGACAGCACAGGAGCCTTGTCACCCGATTTCGCCGTCCAGGTTAAGCAGGCCTACGCAAATTTGCATGCGGCGCTCGGGGGCATCGGCGCCAAGCCGGATCAGGTGGCGAAGCTCACGGTCTTCGTGGTCGACCACGACATGTCCAAGCTCGATGTGTTAACCAGGAACGTCAAGGACATGTTCGGCGAGGCGTTGCCGGCGCAGACACTGGTTCCCGTTCCCAAGCTTGCAATCGACCCCATGCTTTTCGAGGTGGAAGCCACCGTTATTCTGGAATAGGGAGCCTGATCGCCCCAACTGACATGGGGTCGAGCACGCCGCCGACAGCCGCGCGTTGGAACCACCAATTCATTTTGGCTCCCACGAAGCAAAGCCGTCACGACGCATACACTCTATTGCTATTGCCGCCGCATCCAAAAGTCGCATAAGATAGATTATGGAACTAACGCATCGGTCAAGAACTGGAAATTGCCGCTGATTCTCATAGGCTTGAGCCGATTGTGCCGTATTGCCTTGAGCGGATGGCCAACGCTAGGCTGTCGAAATGAAGATGGCAAACAGCGAGATCGAAGCGGCGATCGAAGTGTTCGTGCATGGCTTCAGCGCCGACAGAAGCCGCACCTTTCCTTACGAGGCCAGCCGCGTTGGACGCTTGTGGCTGATGCGCGATGCCGAGCGCAAGAATCTTCGTGACTACCGCGGCGAAGAATGGGTCGTCCATGACGTCGCCGCTCAAGAAGCCGATGCCGTCGTGCGGCAGCATGCACGGCCGGGCTTTGCCATTTCCGTTGTGATCGCGAACGAGGATCCGGACGGGCCGACACGAACCGCCTACAAAGCTCTCGGCTACCGGCTGCTTCGGACCGAAGGTTTTTTCGTCCACCGGTTGCGCCGGATTCCGAGCCCGCCAGCGGTTGCGGGCGCTTCGGTCGAACGCGTGCAGACAGCCGAACGGGCGGCGGCGCAGTTGGGAAAGATCATCCGCAGACAGCCGATCCCGGATCATTTGCTCGGCGACAGCGCGCCGTTGCGCCAGTATGTGGCAGTCGATGGCGCCGATATCGTTGGGCGCGTGCGCAGCTTGGATGCCGTGGAAGCCACGTGGTGTTCGAGCATGTATGTCGAGCCTTCGCACCGGCGTCGCGGCATTGGCCAGGCTTTGATGTCGAAAATGTTGCACGACGATCGGGCGCGTGGGTCGAGGTGCTCGGTGCTGGCTGCAACCCACGCCGGGGCTCTGCTTTATCCCCGGATGGGCTACGAACGGATCGGAACGCTGCTGATATTCGCACCAATGAACCGAAAGCCTGTATGAAAGTCTATTCGCATCACGCTGATTCGTAAGGGATTTCAATCGCCATCCCATCATAGGCCGGCTCGACGTTGGCGGGTGTCTCGGCCATCACCGTGGCGTAGTCGAGCGGCACGTGCATATGTGTCAACACCGCATGTATCGGCGCCAGCCGCTCGATCCATTCAAGCGCTTCGCCAAGGGACAGGTGACTGGGATGCGTCCGGTACTGCAGCGCGTCGATGATCAGCACGTCGAGGTCGCGCAGCCGTTCGGCGGTGGGTTCCGGAAAGTCGCTGATGTCGGGACAATAGGCGAGACCGCCAATGCGGAAACCGAGCGATACGATGTCGCCGTGGATCTGCGGCAGCGGCTCAAGGGTGAGGGTACCCCCCTCTCCTTCGATGACCACCGGCCTGGTGTGGTCGATGAGATGCGGCCTGACGATCGGCGGATAGGAACTGCCTTGCGGCGTCTCGAAACAGTATCCGAACGCTTCCCGCAACCGAAGCATCGTCGCCCTGTCGGCATGGACGTCGATCAGTTGGCGCTGATCGAGAACGAAACCGCGCAGATCGTCGATGCCATGGATGTGGTCGGCATGCGGGTGGGTATAGACGACCGCATCGACACGTTTAACGCCGGCCAGCAGCATCTGCTGCCGAAAATCCGGCCCCGTGTCGATGACGACAGTCGTGCGGCTGCCGTTCGCCGCGATCCGCTCGACGAGTGCGGCGGCACGCGTGCGCCGGTTCTTGGGGTTGTCGGGGTCGCAATTGCCCCAGTCGCCGGTGATGCGCGGCGTACCTGGGGACGAGCCGCAGCCGAGAATGGTGAGGCGCAGCCGGTCGGTCATCGTTCAGGCACTTTGCTCTACAGGCCGCGGCATCTTGCCGAACAGCCGGAAGAAATTATCCGTCGTCAGATCAGCGATTTCAGCTTCGCTGACGCCGATGGTTTCGGCCAGCACCTTGGCCGTGTGCGCGACATAGGCGGGCTCGTTGCGTTTGCCGCGAAACGGCACGGGCGCCAGATAGGGCGCGTCGGTTTCGACCAGCAGCCGGTCATGCGGCACATCGGCGGCAATGGCGCGCAACTCAGCTGAATTCTTGAAGGTGAGGATACCCGAGAACGACACGTAGCCGCCGAGAGCGACGCCAATTTCGGCGAGCCGATGTCCGGAAGAAAAGCAATGCAGGATGAAGGGGAAGGCGCCCTTCCCCGTTTCGGCCTTGAGGATCGCTGCCATGTCGTCGTCGGCGTCGCGCGAATGGATGACCAGCGGTAGGCCGGTCTCGCGCGCGGCTGATAGGTGGGTGCGAAAGCCTTGCGCCTGCGCATCGCGGGGCGCTTTGTCGTAGAAGTAGTCCAGCCCGGCCTCGCCGATGGCCACCACTTTCGGGTGCGCGGATAGCCGCACAAGCTCCTCGACCGTGATATCCAGCTCTTCGGCCGCATTGTGCGGATGAGTGCCGACAGAGCAATAGACTTCGTCGAAAGTTTCAGCGATCTCAAGTACTTGCGGAAACCGCCTCACGCGTGTCGAGATCGTCACCATACGGTCGATTCCGGCGGCTAACGCGCGGGCGACGATGGCCGCCCGCTCCTCGGCGAAGTCGGGAAAGTCGAGATGGCAGTGACTGTCGACGAGCATCAGACGTTCGCGTCCGGCTGTTCGACATAACGTGGAAACACCCCTTCCGGTACGGGCAACGCAGTGCCGGGCACCAGCGCATGGTCAGCATGGACATGCGCGAAAGCGCGGCTCTCCGCCGGCACCGCCAACAGGTCGAGCAGTTTCGCGGCCGATCCCGGAGTGAAGGGCTGACACAGCACCGCCACGCGGCGCACGACTTCGGCGGTCGTCCACAGCACCGTTTCCATGCGCGCAGGGTTGGTCTTTTTCAACGCCCATGGTGCCTCGCCGGCAAAGTAGCGATCGGCTTCCGCCACCACGCCGAAGATCGCCGCCAGCGCCAGATGGATGCCCTGCTCGGCCATCGCCTTGCGCGCGATGTCGAGAGCGGCGACGGCCTGATCCAGGATTGCTCTGTCTGCATCCGTCAGGTCGCCGCGCTGCGGCACCACGCCGCCGCAGTTCTTGGCGATCATCGACAGCGAGCGTTGCGCAAGGTTGCCGAGGCCGTTGGCAAGATCGGCATTGGTGCGGTTGACGATCGCGTCATGGCTGTAGCTGCCGTCGTTGCCGAAGGGCACCTCGCGCAGGAAGAAGTAGCGCACCTGGTCGAGGCCGTAGTGCTCGACCATCGCGAATGGATCCACGACGTTGCCAACCGATTTCGACATCTTCTCGCCGCGGTTGAACAGGAAGCCATGCGCGAAAACGCGGCTCGGCAACTCAATGCCCGCCGACATCAGAAATGCCGGCCAATAGACCGCATGGAAGCGGACAATGTCCTTGCCGATGATGTGCGTGGCCGGCCAATAGCGCCATTGCTCGGCCTTTGTGTCGGGATAGCCGGCGGCGGTGATGTAGTTGGTCAACGCGTCGACCCAGACATACATCACATGTTTGTCGTCGCCGGGCACCGGCACGCCCCATTTGAAGGTGGTGCGCGAGATCGACAGATCCTTCAGCCCGGACTTGACGAAGCTGAGCACCTCGTTGCGGCGCTCGGTGGGACCGATAAAGTCTGGCTGGCTCTCATAAAGGGCCAGCAATTTTTCCTGATAGGCGGAAAGCCGAAAGAAATAGCTTTCTTCCTCGTTCCATTCGACGGGCGAGCCGAGCGGTTCGCGACGCACGCCATCCTCGCCGAGCGTCGTCTCGCTCTCGTCGAAATAGGCTTCCTGGCGCACCGAATACCAACCGCTATAACGGTCGAGATAGATGTCGCCATTGGCGGCCATCGCCTTCCAGATCGCCTGACAGGATTCGTAGTGGCGCGGTTCCGTCGTGCGGATGTAGTCGTCGTTCGAGCCACCCATCGCCTCGGTCATCGCGCGGAAAATCGCCGAATTGCGGTCGGCCAGCGCCAGCGGCGTTATGCCTTCCTTCTCGGCCGTTTGCTGCATCTTCAGGCCGTGTTCGTCGGTACCGGTCAGGAAGAAGACGTCCTTGCCGTCCAGGCGCTGGAAGCGTGCCAGGGCGTCGGTTGCAATGACCGTATAGGCGTGGCCGATATGCGGCTTGCCGTTCGGATAAAAGATCGGGGTGGTGATGTAGAACTTGTCGCGTGACATGAAGGAACCGTCATGAATGTCTGAATGGAAAGGCGTGGCGGTGGATATCGTATCGAGGCAGCATTTGCCATCCCGATCCAGGAAACCCAGTCACATTCGCATTGCAGAATTCAGGCGGTCGATCATGATCAGGGCGTGCTGCTTCTTGTCGAGATTGTAGGTATCGGTCTCAGATATAGCGTCCAGCGCCTCATGCCAAGTGTCGGACAACGTTTTGGCCCGTGCGAGATCGCCCGCCAGTGCTGCCTGACTTGCCGCGTCCGACAACAGGTCCAGCGCCCGGCGGTTGAAGATATCGAACTGGATCGCCTGATCGCGGCCAGCCACGGCTTCGGCGAGGCGAAACGCGCCGCCGACATCGCTCTTTCTGCCGGTGACCAGAGCGTCGAGCGTGGAGGCGATCTCCAGCCCGCCATACTGCGTCAACAGGATCGCGTTCCGGGCGCTGCCCCCTGCCCGCCCGACCAGTGCCGCGCGAGCCGCCGGATCGTCAGGCGGCGCGGGCTCGGTCGTTTCCAGCACCGTCATCAGGTCGTTGGCGTCGAGCGGGTTCAATCGCACCACCTGACAGCGCGACCGGATCGTCGGCAGCAGGCTGCCCGGCGCGTGGACAATCAGGATGAACAGAGTCCGTGCCGGCGGCTCTTCAAGATTTTTCAGCAACGCATTGGCCGCATTGGTGTTCATGTCATCGGCGGGGTCGACGATGACGACCCGATAGCTGCCGTCGTGCGAGGTCAGCGACAGGAAGCGGCTGACCTTGCGTATCTCATCGACGGTGACGACTGTCTTGAAACTCTTGGTCTTGTCGTTCAGCGGCCGGGTCAGATGCAGCACGGAAGGATGCGCCCCGGTGGCGATCTGGCGAAACAGCGACGAAGCCGGATCGGCAGTGGCAAGGCTTTCCGGCGCCTGCGCAAAATCCGGGTGCTTCAGCAGATGATGCGCAAGGTGGAAGGCGAGCGTCGCCTTGCCGATGCCGACTGGCCCGGAGAAGATCAGCGCATGCGGCAGCTTGCCCGCACGATAAGCGGCGGTGAGCACGCCTGCAGCTTGGCTATGCCCGACCAGAACGGGCGTTTCGGAGGGCTCCGGCACGCCGTCGAGCGTGTCGTGCTGCTCGGGTGCGATGCGTTCGAAGATCATGCCGGCGTTGCCTGCCTGTCGCGTGCCGGCGTTCTCGCCGCCAGTGCCGCGAACACCGCCGCGGTGACGACGTTCTCGACCGCGTCGAACTCGGCGGCTGCGTCGACGACGATGCAGCGCTCCGGCTCGGCCTTGGCGATCGCCAGAAACGCCTCGCGGCGGGCCTGATGGATCGCCAGCGTCTCCTTTTCGAAGCGGTCGGCGACTGCCTCGGTGCCGCGCCGCAGCGTTGCGCGCCTCAGGCCTTCCGCCGGATCGATGTCGAAGATCAGCGTCATGTCCGGCATCATGCCGTTGATGGCGACCTGCTCCAGCGCATCCATGAACGCCGAATCGATGCCGCCGGTGACGCCCTGGTAGACGCGCGAGGAATCGAGGAAGCGGTCGCAAAGCACGATGGAACCACGCTCGACCGCCGGCCGGATGAGCTGCTCGACATGATCGGATCGCGCGGCGGCGAAAAGCAGCGCTTCCATCTTCGGTCCGAACGGTTCGGCCGCGCCCGAAAGCAGCACATGCCTGACGGCTTCGGCGCCCGGCGAGCCGCCGGGTTCGCGGGTAAGCAGCACATCGTATTTCTTGGCGCGCATCTTCCTGGCCAGCCGCTCGATCTGCGTCGACTTGCCTGCCCCCTCGCCGCCTTCGAAGGTGATGAAAAAACCGCGTGCCAACCGAGAGGCCTTCTTGTCCATGGCTGAATGGGATTGTAGCGCTCTAGATAGTCCGCGTTCGGCCAAACGTCCATGCCGTCAATTTTTGCCCTTGTGCAGTCGCCCCCAAAACCATGGCTGGTTTTGAGTGATATGCGTTATCGCAGCCAGCCGACCGCCAGTTCCTTGACGGCATCGAGTGCGCGCTGCGGCAGCGTGCCGACGCCGATCGATTCGGCGGCGAAAAGCGGTGTCTCCTGGCTGAGCGTATCGCCGATCCAGACGCGCAGCGCACCCACCGGCTGCCCCTCCTCCACCGGTGCAGCAACCGGGCCGTTGTAGACGATCCTGGCCGTCAGCTTGTCGCGGTTGGTGATCGGCAGGAAAATGTCGATCGGACCCTTGGCCTTCAGCGTCACCCCGGATTTCGCTCCGCCGAAAACCTGGGCTTCTCCAACCACCTCGTCCTTGGCGAAAATTTCAGTCTTCTCGAACGAGCGGACACCCCAGTCGAGCAGCTTTCGCGCTTCCTCGGCGCGCTCCTTGTCCGAGGCCAGCCCGCTCATCGCCGCGATCACGCGGGTACCATTGTGGCTGAGCGAACCGACGATGCCGAAACCGGCTGCCTCGCTCGCACCGACCGCCAGGCCGTCGGCGCCGATGTCCATCGCCAGCAGCGGATTGCGGTTCCTCTGTGAGATCTTGTTCCAGGTGAAATCCTTCTGGCTGTAATAGCGATAGAGATCCGGATAATCGCGCCACAGGTGCAGGGCGAGCTGCGCCAGCTCGCGCATGGTCGTCTGTTGGCCATCCGCCGGCAGGCCGGTCGAATTGACGAAAGTCGACGTCTTGAGGCCGATCTGGCGGGCCCGTTCGGTCATCTGCGCGGCAAAATTGTCCTCGGATCCCGACATGCCTTCGGCGATGACGATGCAGCCGTCATTGGCCGCCTGCACGGTCACGCCCTGAATCAGGTCTTCGAGCCGGATCGACGACTTGAGCTTGGCGAACATTGTCGATGTTCCCGAAGGCGCGCCACCCTTGCGCCAGGCGTTTTCGCTGACAACGAACGTATCGTCGAGCTTCAGGCGACCGGACTTGATGGCGTTGAAAACCACTTCCATGGTCATCAGCTTGGCCATCGAGGCCGGCGGTATCGGCTTGTCGGCATCCTTGGAAAACAGCACCGTCCCGGTCTCGGCGTCGATCATGAAGGCCTGTGCGGCCTTGGTCTCGAACAGCTGCGCACCGGCCGGAGCCTGGAAAAACAGCAGCAGGCCAAAAACCAGAAGCCCGGCGAGCGGGAGCAAGCGCAATTGCATGATGTTCGACCCGTTGGCCGGCACCGCCGGCAAGCCCGCAAAAAGTATCGGGCTTTTTGCACGGCGGATCAACCGCGTAGCGGAAATCCAGCCTGGCTTGTGCTCAGTTGCGCACAGCCAGCGCATCGGGAGCGCCATGCGACCAGGCAGCCTGCAGCAAATCATCCAGGTTGTGATGGCCATCGGGATAGAGATTGACCGAATACCAATCCTCGCCGTCGAGTTCCGAACGCTGGATCTCGATCTTGCCGAAGGCGGCAAGCTGAGCGGCAATACGCTTGGCTTCTCCGGCATCCTCGAACGAACCGGCAGCAACGTAGTCGGTGGACGGACCGGCCGGTGGCGGCTGCCGCTTCCACGATTGGAGCACGTCGGCCGGCGACATGCCGTCGCTACCCATTGCGGCGAAGGCATTTGAGGCGCGTTCGACCCGCTCGTCGGCATAGGACAGCGAGGCCACGGCAAACGGTGATTGCGGCGGCAGATTGATCTGCGGGCGCTCCGGCACGATCGGGCCGAAATCCGGAAGCGCCAGATCGCCATAGGCCGAGGACTGCGTCGACATGACCGGCTGGACAGCGCCGGAATCGGTCAACTGGCCCGGAAACGGCACGGCGGCGGCGCCCGCAGGCAGGCTTGGCGACGGCCCGTTCATGGCGACCATGACGCCGGTCGGCAGTCCATCCGACGGGTCTGGCGCCCTGTTGCCGGGATGGTAGGAAGCCATCAGATACTGGTCGTCATCGCCGTCGAGCGGCGCGCGGCCGACATATTCGACCTTCACCTGAGCGGTGCCGGTGTTGGCATAGTCAAGCATCTGGGCAGCGCGCTCCGAGACATCGATGATGCGGCCTTCGTGATATGGGCCGCGATCGTTGACGCGAACGATGACCGAACTGCCGGTCTTGAGATTGGTGACGCGGGCATAGCTCGGCAGCGGCATGGTCGGGTGCGCCGCCGTTAGATGGGTCATGTCGTAGACTTCGCCATTGGCGGTAAGCCGGCCATGGAAGGCGTCGCCATACCAGGAGGCCAGGCCGACCTTGGCGTAGCGCTTGTCTTCCCGGGGGTAATACCACTTGCCGCGGACCTGATAGGGTTTGCCGAGCTGATCCCTGCCGCCGCCACGTTGGATGCGCCCATTCTGGGAGATCACACGCGGGCTTGCCTTCACGCCATATTCGGATTCGGCGAAATATTCTTTGGAGCGGGTCTTCTTGTAGACCATCGCTTTCGGCTCGGGCTGCGACGCACAAGCCGCCAGCAAGGCGGCCGACATGGCGAACAACGCGACTGCAGCAGCGCGACGAAGACGCGGTTGCGTCACAGCCTGCATTTTCCTGATGTCCCCTTCAGTCTTGACCTAGACGTCGTGTCCAACCGTCGAAGAAGCCGAAACACTCACCCGACCAATACAACGACGCCTTTGAACCCCGATCCTTTGTGCGCAGGAATTGCTTATCACGGTATTAACCGATTGTGGCTGCAACCGGGCAAGATTGTGGCGTCTCCACCGTGAAAGCCTTCTGAAAAGTAACGGTTTTCGTGCTTCCACGCGAGAGATGTGATGCCCTCTGCCACAAAGAGCCTGGCTTCGCTCCTGCCGCCCATGCCTGCCGTTGACCAAGCTTTGACGGGCAGCGGACCGACCGTCGGAACAAAGAAATGCGCCGCTAGTTTCTTCCGCAGGGCACTCGAACAGAAGGACGAGCATGATGAAAATGGCTTCATTGACAATCGCGATCGCAATGTCACTTTCTGCCGGGTCTGCGATCGCCGCATGCCCGGACAAGTCGGCTTCCAACGCAGGGACGGATTCCGAACAGACCGCCGGTATTTCGAAAGATGGAACTCATGCGCCTTTAGAGACCCCAAAAGCGTCGGACAGCACGGGCAAGCCAGCCGCCAAGGATGGCGCCACGATGCCGTTGGCGGGCGCCGAAGGCGGCGGCGACAAGAATCTTGCAACCTCGCAGCAGGACATTGAGGCGCAGCAGCATGGTGATAAGGCCGCGGCGGCAAAGGCGGACGAAAGCTGCAAAGACTGAGGAACACGCAGGCCGGAGCCGATTTGCAGCTTCGGCCTTCCTCACGAGCAGCTGTTCCCTTGGCGAACTGAATTTTTTGGGGAAATGCCGCAGCTCTCCCAAGAGGTTGACCTATAGGGATTAACCCGCCCCGCCCGGTTGCAAGGATGGTTCTGGCGATAGCTGGACTGCGCCCTTGCCTGGGGCGCTGCATGGAAGCACTGCAGCGCCTCACAATCTCGGGCAACGCCCGCGGCGGGCTTCTTCTTCATGCACCATTGGACCGCGATGGTCCCGGTGCTCGATCCCGACAAGCTCAGAGTCTGCCCAGGACAGCAGGAAGCGACGCAGCGGCGGTTGACGCAGCCCTCAATGCCGCTTTACAGGAATGAGGCGTGAACCAGCCGGGAGCGCCTTCGGTGCCAATCCGGTGCCAACAGGCCAAACGGGTTGGCCCCCGCGCTACCCAAGTGGTTGAAAAATCACGATGGAGGAATGGCCGAGCGGTTTAAGGCACCGGTCTTGAAAACCGGCGTGGGTGCAAGCTCACCGTGGGTTCGAATCCCACTTCCTCCGCCAACTGGCGCCCCTGCAAGATCCGCCAAAGGCGCATAAGCGCGACGGCACCTGGTACCTCGTTCGCCGTGTTCCGAAGGAATTCGCCGAGCTCGATCGCCGCGTCCTGGTCCGCATCAGCACCGACATTCCGATCGTAAACGATCCCCGTGGCATTCGTGCCAAGGAAGTAGTGCAGCGCCTCCACGTCGAGCTCGATGCGTATTGGGGAGGGCTTCGCGACGGTCAATCTGGCGAAGCTCGCTTGCGTTTCGAGGCGGCCCAGCAGCGGGCGAAAGCCCTGAGGCTGGTCTATCAGACGAATGCCGAGCTCGCTGAAGGCGCGCGCGATGATATTGTCGACCGCATTAGACTGCTCCTCGACAGGAACGTCATTGAGGACGAGCGGGAGGTGGCGGCCGCCCTGGGTGGTGAGGAGCGGCCGGCGATCCGCCTCACGGGGCTGGTTGCAGAATTCGAGAAGATCGAGGCCCAAAGCCTCAATGCCATGTCCCCGAACCAGCTCCGAAAGTGGCGCAATCCGAAAAAGCGCGCCGTTGGCAACCTTATCGAGGTTGTGGGCGACATGAACATAGCCGCCCTCACCCGGAGCCACGCCATACAATTTCGCGAGTGGTGGCAGAAACGCATACGCGTGGAAAGTCTCGACATCGGCACCGCAAACAAGGACATTGGCCACGTGTCGAAGATGCTGACCACTGTCGACATGGCACATCAGCTGAATTTGCCGCCGGTGTTCAAGAAATTGCGGCTATCGGGACAGGTCGCGGTCCAACGAGCGGCTTTCGAAGCGGCTTTCGTCCAAGACAAGATCCTTGCCGACCGCGCGCTGGCGGAACTCAACGAGGAGGCCCGTCACCTTGTGCTGCTGATAGCGGACACCGGCATGCGTTTGTCGGAGGCGGCGAACCTTCTGCCGCACCGCATCTTGCTAGATCACGCGGTGCCACATGTGCAGGTGAGGCCCGATGGACGCGTGTTGAAGACAGACCACTCCCTGCGCGACATTCCGCTCGTGGGTTGCGCGCTCGCCGTAATGAAGCTCCACCCCAAAGGGTTTCCGCGCTATCTCGACAAGGCCGACTCGCTCTCTGCCTTGGTCAACAAGTTTCTTGACAATGCGAATCTCCTGCCGACTGATGACCACTCTCTCTACAGCCTGCGGCACACATACGAGGATCGGCTGACGGCCGTGGAGGCGCCCGAAAAGGTCGTGGCCATGCTGATGGGCCACAAATGGCATCGGCCAAAATACGGTTCTGGCCCGACGCTCGAGCAAAAGCAGTTCTGGCTGAAGAAGATCGCGTTCAAACCGCCGGCGCATCTTTGACCTCCCGCGCATCATTGCGGTGAGGACCGCCGCGTTATCATCGTGGCGCGCTTGAGCTCGACGGCGCGCTCCAGATGCTCGAACAACGGCACGTATGCGCTCTCAGGGGTACAGTCACGCTTGTATATGCGGTGCTCTCCGATTAATGGCCGTGAGCCGAGAACAAATCCGAGAGGCCGAAGGATGTATGGCGATGTCGTTAGGGAAGAACTCAATCTCCAGCCTTCGGCCCTCATCCGCTCCGAAGCTGAGTACATCCTCGACTTCCGTGATGCTGACGCCCTCTGAGCTCGACTTGCTTCGGCAACAGTCGAAAGAGACGGGCGACTTCGCGCGAAAAGCCTTCGAGGGTCTACGCCCCAAGGCAGCGAAATCGGCCTATGCGGCTGGGGTGCCGTCGACGGTGACACCGAGCAGACGCGCCTGAGTTTGGAGCGACCGGACGGACACCGCCGGCGGCTACTACACGCCTAGAGACGCAATCGTACCGCGCTGGACAGCGGCCGGCCCAATGCGGCCTACCACGAGGCGTTCCACCGCCTGCAGGCGCTGTTTCTCACCGATGCCGAGCCTCGGCTAAGATTTCTACGACGCTGGACGGGATCGAAGCGGCCCGTGCTTTTGCCAGCTCTGGAGAGCCACCATTTTTACGTTTACCTGCTTACGTCTCCGTACCAGACCAGTGGGGGCTGCTGTCAGCTCCCCGATGCTCATGCCATTGCAGAGAGCCGCCTAAATGAAAAACAGCTGTCATTGGCTCGAACTGTCCTTATCGAAGATCGTTTTGTCATCTACGATCCAAAGACTGAAGAATATTTCATTATCGACTGGTTCAAAGATAACCCGCCGTGAAAAACATCGGCTTGGCCTGATAATGCAAATCGACAAGAATGTAAGCAAGCGAGTTCGTGGAGCGGCGCTATCCGAGCTTGAGCGGCTTTGCCCAGTAAAGCTAAAAGATGAATCAGAGGTACTCCCATTCAAATCGGGTATTCATAATACCGCAATCGTCCGAAATGCTGGGTCTTTGAAACGCTCTCAGTGAGCCATCCTATCGAGACCCTGTCGCTGCCCTACCCTATCGATACCTTATCCATACCCCATCGATACCCTATCGATACCCTATCGACACAGAGACAGAGATAGAGACCATACAAGACGGAAATCCAACGAAACAAAAAATCTTACCTAAACCATTTTGAAAAATGTTTGCCGCGAGCGGCGAAGCTACCCTGTTCCGCGTTGGAGCGAAGGATCGAACATGGAGGACAGAACCAGTTGGCCCAAGACTACACCGAGACATGCGAAGCTAAAACTAGGAGGGGGACGGAATGCAGAAACGCAGCTGTGCCTGGAAAGCTCAGATGTCGGTTTCATGGTGGGCTGAGTACAGGCCCCACATCCCAAGGAGGAAAGGATAGGATAGCCGAAGCGCAGCGGTATCGTTGGGAGAGGTGGAGAGCTGCGGCTGATTCCTAGCAAATTGGCTTGGCAATCGTCGGCGCTCAACGAATGACTTGACTCCTCAACGGACATATTCGGACGGGTTTGAATGGGTCAACAATCCGCTTGAATGAATCAAGATGCAAACGGTGCCACTCCATGGGGTGTTACGATTATGTTGACTTTTGTTGACCTGAAAATCGTTTCGGTGAACGGGTTTCCAGGCACATGCTGAAGCGCACGTAGTGGCCAGGGGGCATTGAGGCGCGTGAGGCTTGCCCGGCGCAGCCAGGGCAAACCAGGCTCACGGACGTTTTGCACGGCAGACCAGGTCTCAATCATCTGCTGCTTTCGCGCGCTATGCCTTTGAATTGACCAACGATGGGGTTGGGGGTCAAAGCGAGATTGATCCCAAGCGCGGCCTTAGGGCCTCATAGAACTATCACCCTCATCTTTGTTGGGGTTTTGGCCAACTAAGCGAAGATCGGGCTAGGCCGAAGACGGCCGATCGAGGTCGACTCGCGCGACGGCGTAGGCGTCAAGCGAGATGAATTGGTCATCCAGCGGTCTTGCGGAAATTTCCATGAAGTTGGGATCGGTTGCCGCCTGCTCGAACTGCTCGGCGCCGAGAAGAGCAATACGGGCGCTGCTCGGCGCATCCGAAAGCCGCACAGATTGCGTCTTGGCGGTGAGGTTAGCGACCCACAGGGTCACGCCCCGATCGTTTTCAGCTGCGATCGTCACAACGCCGTCAGCGCCGAAAGTTCCTACGGACAGCAAGGTGGCTCCGCCGAGCTTTGAGAGACCAGCCAAGACATGGAAAGCGGGATAGACCGTTCGGGAATCCTGCTGGTCAAACCATGGCTGCACGAAGTCAGCCTTCCTATGGATTTGGCCAAATGGACCGGTGAAGTCACCGAAGACGACGGCCTCGATGCCCTCGCGAGCGCATGCGGCGAAATAGCCGACGATCCAGGCCGCATTGAACAGCCCGCGCTGACGAGGATCGATGCGCGATAGGCAGACGCGACCATTCGCTTCGTTCTGCGCCGTGGAGGCACCGTAAGGGTTCTCGCGGCAGCCGAGCTGACTGGGACCCACACGCAGCGGCAACCCGCCCATGAAGGAACGGGCAGAGCGGATCAGGTGGGGAATGGCCTCAAGCGTCTCCATCACTGACACATCGTCGGCAGCGTGCACGCTTGGACAGGTGGTAAAGGTCGCGTAGTCGAGCGCCTCGCTTGGCGGGCGCTTGCGATTGAGCTCGGTGAAGTACGCGGCCATGCCGCCGCCGACCGGTACACCCGGGAAAGCCCGGCGCGCTGCCGAGTAGCTTTCCTGGAAGCTCGGCATGGCCGGCCATGCTGCTCCCGGCTGTACCGATTTCATGTCCTGCGCCGGAAAGACGCAGATAGCTTCTAGATTGAGGCCGAGGCGACGGACAGCATCCGCGACCGGCTTCAACTCGCCGAAGGGATCCAGCGTTCCCCTGGTTATGATCTCCAGCACGACGCTTGCACCAATCAACCGGGTCAGCGCTGCGTACCGTTCAAGTTCATCGTGGCCGTGCCCGAGACGGAGATCGACCTGGCAGGCTATCCACTGCGGAGCCAATTGCCGAATTAGATCGGAGTTTCCAAGGGCGTGCCTGGCCTCGTCGGCGGCGACGCCGACGCCAATGCGAGGCACTCGGCCGGCCGGTCCGCCAATCGTCACTTTGATCGGCGGGTCAGGATTTTCAGACATCGGCGCAAGAAGCGTCCCCGACATATGCAGCCGGACGGCCTGGGTGAATTTCTGGCCCTTGGGCAGTCTGTAGGGCCACGGGCGACGCAAGGGACGAACATAGGTTTTATAGGATGCGTCAGACCAATTGCGTTGATCCTCCATCTCAAAGGCATCACCATCCATGGTGCAGGTGGCCCAGATCCCAGGCGCGATCTCATGTGACAACGCGCGCACGTCGGTGAACGGACATTCCGGATCAATAAAGTCCGGAAAATGCGAAAGCCTTTCGAGACCATCTTGATGCAGGACCCGCACCGGCTTGCCGGCCAAATCTGCTATGGGATGCAGCACGACGAAGCCGGTCCGGTTGGTCAAAAGGTCGGTCTCAGGCTCTGCTTCTGTCACAAACGACAGCGCACCATCGCTACTGCCCGAGACGCGTGCCCGGTAAACCAGGCGGCCGGATGTTGCGGCACATGTTGCACGGTATTCAATGGCGAACGCATCCGGCCTCTCGTCGATCCGCAGATCATCGAGAACGGGGGTACATGTTCCCCAGTTTTCGTCCCGTACAAGAAACGAGATTCCGCGCAAGATCTCGATCGTCCCGATGCGGATGTAGCGCAACGCCCCATTGTCGAACGCGACCGACAAGGATCCGGCGCGCAGTGTGCGCAGCGGTGCCTCGTGCTGTTCGGTGCCACATAAGCGGACTGCCAGGGAAGCTGTCGAGGTCAAATTGCCCGCTCCGTCGTGGCGTCGAAGATCGAGGCCCGGTTCATGTTGATGTCGATCGCAAGCTTCTCGCCCGGACGGCTGACGTCGTGCGCCTGCAGCTCAGCCATCACCGGCGCGCCAGCCAGTCGGAATGTCGCGTAGCTGCGCGAGCCGGTCGGCTGCAGCAGGTCGATCGTTGCCTCATAGCGAAACGTGCCCTGCTCCGGTGTGGCAGTGTGCGCCCGAGTGAGATGTTCTGGCCTCAACCCGAGCAGCACCTGCTGTCCGTCTGCGACGCCCTTCAGCCCCCTGCCCGGCGCTAAGGGCAGCAGCGCGTCCGCGAGCCGGATGGCGGCGGCGCTTCCGTCCAAGGCAAGGTTGCCTGGCAGGAAGCTCATCCGCGGCGAACCCAGAAACCCAGCGACGAAGGTTGAGGCCGGGTGCTCGAACAACTCGAGTGGCGCGCCCTGCTGCTCTATCAACCCGTCGCGCATCAGCACGATGCGGTCAGCCAACGTCATCGCTTCGATCTGGTCATGGGTGACGTAGATCATCGTTGTGGCAATGTCCTGGTGAAGGCGTTTGATTTCGCCGCGCATTTCGTCGCGAAGCTGTGCGTCGAGATTGGACAGTGGCTCGTCGAACAAAAAGATGAGGGGGTTGCGGACTATGGCGCGGCCGATGGCGACGCGCTGACGCTGGCCACCGGACAGCTGACGCGGAAAACGCCCCAGCAAGGGAGTGATGCCAAGCATGCGTGCCGCCTCGGCCACGCGCACCTCGACCTCTGGCTTCGGCATCTTGCGAGCCTTGAGGCCGAAGCCAATGTTCTTGGCCACGCTCATATGCGGATAGAGCGCATAATCTTGAAACACCATTGCCACGTCGCGATCGCGCGGCCGGAAATCATTGACCACTTCGCCGCCAATCTCGATCGTGCCTTGTGAGCTCTCCTCCAGTCCTGCGATGGTCCTCAGCAGAGTGCTCTTGCCGCATCCGGAGGGTCCAACCAGGACAGTGAACTCGCCGTCGGGGATGTGGAGGTCAATGCCGCGCACCGCATGGAAGGCGCCGTAGCGCTTGTGCAAGCCGGTGATTCTGACTTCGGCCATGCCTTCCCTTCCTATCCGCGAACGGCGCCGAGCGTCAGCCCGCGCACGAGATGTCGTTGAGCAAGCACTCCAAGGGCGATCGATGGCACAAGGGAGACAATGGCAAGGGCTGCGGCTTCACCATATTGTGCGCCCTGGAAGCCGATGAAGGCTCGGAAGACCGTTGGCAGCGTAAAGGCAGTTCGGCTGGTCAAAATCAGAGCGAAGAAGAACTCCGTCCAGCAGGCAATGAAGGCGAAGACAGCCGCCGCGACGATGCCTGGTGCTGCGAGCGGCACGGCAACGCGCCAGAACGCCTCCCATCTCGTGCAGCCATCGACGAGGGCCGCCTCCTCCATCGACTTCGGCATGCCGCGGAAATAGGCAAACATCATCCAAACCGACACCGGTAGCGTGAAGACCGTGTAAGCTAGGATCAGCCCGATATGGGTGTCGTACAGCCCGACGCCACGATAGATAAGGAATACCGGCAGGACGATGCCTATCGGTGGCAGGAAGCGCTGCGACAGGACCCAGAAGGACAGATGCCGGCCGCCCGTGTTGTAGCGCGCCAGACTATAAGCCATCAGCGTGCCGATCAGTGCCGAAAGCACCGTCGCCGAAAGCGAAATAATCAGGCTGTTGATAAGCCCGTCGAGACCGCGATAGGTGAACAGCGCAGCTTCGTAGTGGACAAGCGTCGGTGCGGCAGGGAACCAGACAGGCGGTACGGTGAGGTAGTCGTCGCTGGGCTTGATGGAGGTGTTGAACATCCAGTAGAGCGGCCACAGCACAAACACCAGGAAGAACCCCAGCAGCAGAATTCGGCCGATCGGCAACGACCGGCGTTTCCTGCGGCGGGCGGGCGCGACGGCGGCCATTAGACCGGTTCTACCTTCAAGAGCCGACGCACCAGCAACGTCACGATGAGCGCCGTAAAGATCAGGAACAGCCAACTTCCTGCTGTTGCTTGCGATAGATGAAACTGCGTGAAGCCGACGGTATAGAGATAATAGGAGGCCGTGTAAGTTTGTGTTCCCGGGCCACCGCCTGTCATGATGAAAATGGTATCGAACATACGGATTGCGTCGAGCAGACGGAAGGTCAGGGCCAGCAGCATCATCGGCCCGAGATGCGGGAGCGTGATCGCCCAAAAAGCCTGCCAGGCGTTGACGCCGTCAAGTTCTGCCGCCTCATAGAGATTGGGTGGGATTGCGGTCAGCCCAGCGAGCAGGATGACGAACATGAACGGCGTCCACTGCCAGACATCGGCGATGATCAGCGAGATATAGAGCCACGGGCGCTCCGTCATCCATCCTATCGTAACCTCCTGCCCCAATAGTTGCGTCAGGATATAGTTGGTCGGTCCGAAAGGCCGCTGTAAAAGCAGCGTCCAGGCCTGGCCGACGATGACCGGGCTGATGAACAGCGGCACGATCAGGATCGACATGATCACACCGCGGCCCGGAAAGCTGCGCACCATTGTCAGCGCCACCAGGAGACCGAGCACGAATTCGATAGCGACGCTGATGCCCGACAGCCATGCTGTCAGCAACAGCGACCAACGTGCTACTGGATCGAACACGACCCGCTCAAAGTTCTTCAATCCGACAAAGGCGTGGCCCGGCACCTGGAAGTCGTAGTTGATGAAAGATACCACCAGCGAGAACAGAAGCGGATAGATCGAGAGCGCCAATATCAGCAGCACCGCGGGCGCCACCAGCAGCCACTTGAAGTGACGGTCTGCCCATTGGGCAAAGGCAGACAGCCGGGGCGGTGCGCCGGCGGCCTTCAAGCGACGGATCGTGGCGGTGGGCTGCATAGGCGTATCCAAAAATCGCCGCTTAGCGGGGAGGTGTTGCGAGCCAAGCGCCCGCAACACCAATTGCTCCAGACAGCATGCCTCCCCTCAGAGGGTGACCGCCATGCCAAGTTTTTCCACCGTGTTGTCGGCAGTGGCGCCAGGCAGTTTCAAGAACTCGGTGTAGAAGCCTTTCTGCGAATCCACACCCAGTCGGTCGGTCGTCTCGTTCCACTCGGCGGCGGCCGTTTCAAGCGACGCCTTCGCATCCGCCCCAGCCCACACCGCGGTGCACATGCGGTCGATGCTCAAGAAGTAGTCCTGCGCGCCTGGCATGATCGGATCGAGCAGACCGACATTTGCCGAGTTGTTGAGGTTGGCAAGGTACTCCTTGGCACTGGGGAAGAGCGCGCCGTAGAGCTCGGACTTGAAGTGCGAGATGCGGTATGGGTCGCGTAGCGCATAGGGCAGCATGCAACGTGCCAGCGAGACGGGTGGCGAGCATACCCATTGCATGAACAGATATGCCGCCTCTGGGTTGGGCGAATCCGCGGACAGTGCCTTGTTGTAGCCGGTCGCATGTTCCGGATTTCCCGGAACGACGGCATAGCCGACCTTGCCAGCGATCTGCGACTGCGGAATGAAGTTGATTGCCGTGGCGGACTGCGAATAGTTCGCCGCCATACGGCCGCTAGGAGGCCAGGAATAGATCATCGCGACTTTGCCGGTCAGGAAAGCCGCCCACAAGGAAACGGCGTCGAGCTCGTTGTTGCCGGGGATCGAGGCCTTGTTTGCGGCGAGCATGTTTGTCAGCGTCTTGACGCCGGCATCCGACACCAAGCCGGCCTTCATGTCGTCTCCGAACAGTTTTCCGCCGTTGGCGCGGTACTGCTGCAGAAAGTCGAACTGATTGCCAGGGCTGCCCGCCTTGCGGAAATGTCCCGCGCCATAAACCTTTGGCGCCATCTGGTCGGTAATGAACTGGGCGATCTGGGCATATTCTTCCCAGGTCTTCGGCGGTCCAAGCTTGGCGTTGAACTTCGCCTGGTAAGCCTCCACCATTTTCGGATCCTCGAAGATGTCCTTGCGGTAGTAGAGAGCGAACATGTCGCCGTCGTCGAAGAACCCCCAGATCTTTCCCTTGTAGGTCGGCAGCGCCTTGTACAGGGGATGATAGTCCTCGAGGTCTGCCGGGTTCATGTATTTGGCGATGTAGTCGTCTAGAGGGGCAATGACGCCGCCATCGGCAAGCGACGGTGTCCAGGCCGGCGAGATGTCGAGAACGTCATAGGCACCCGAGCCGGCGATGTGCTCGGCGACTGCCTTGGAGTACTGGTCAGGGTTCGACAGTTCGACGACATTCGACTTCATCCCGGTAAGCTGCTCCCACATCGGCCCACTGAAATTGCGCGGATCGAGTGCCTGCAGGCCAGCCTCGTAGGTCATGTTGAGGGTGACGCCCGAATGCGCCTTGGCCGCCTCCGCCGCGCGAAAGGCGGAACCGTCCGCCGGCCCTTCCTTCGATGCTTTTAGGGCTGCGGCCTGCGCCTGGCCGAGCGGCGACGTGGCGTCCGCCAATTCCAATGTTTGCTGCGCCATCGCCCAATCCGTCATCATCCCCAGCATCGGGCCGGACACGGCCAACATGCCGGTCATCTGACCGAAGCGGGTGATGAAAGTTCGGCGGGTGGTTTCGCCGCTCATGAAGGCGTCGACCTCTGCTTCGAGACCTGCCTGAAAGTCACGTTTTTCACGATCGTTCATAGTGCTTGGTCCTCCCATTTCCATTTGCTTCACTCGTCCGCCGGCGCTGCGGTCAAGCATTTCCTCCCGTAAGGTCGCCGCAAAGGGGCCGCGGCGGCGCGCCCAAAAATCAGTGTCCTCCTAGGTTCCGAAGCGGGCGGCGAGCCCCGACAGCCTGGTCTTCCACAGCTCGCTCGAAAGAACCTCGCGATTGACCACGCCGCGCGGCTCCCGACCGCGCTGCACCTCCATTACCGCTTTGACGTCGGCGGCACCGTTGCCGGCAAAGCACTGGTCGGTCCAGCAAAGTGCGTGCGGCGCCAGGATGACATTGTCGAGTTTGAGGATCGCATCGTCTGCGTCGGGAGGCTCTTGTTCCAGCACGTCGAGACCGGCGCCGGCGATGCGGCGCTCCTGCAGCGCTTGCGACAGCGCTTTCTGGTCGACGATCGGGCCGCGCGCGGTGTTGATCAGGTAAGCTGTCGGCTTCATCAGGGCGATCCGCTCAGCGTTGACGATGTGGTGGGTCTGAGGCGACAGGGGGCAACTGACCGACAGCACGTCGGCGCGGCGAAACAGATCCTCCAGCCCGACCAGCTCGACGCCCAGGTCGGCAGCGACCCTCTTGTCGGCAAACGGGTCATGGGCAATGAATTGCATGTCAAAGGGCTTCGCCAAGCGGAAGACCTCGGCACCGATGTTGCCGATGCCCAGTGACCCAAGCGAACGCCCGACGAGGCCGACCCCCATGTGATCGGAGCGCTTCTCGAAACCAACAGACCCTTTGCGGGTGAGCGCGTCCTTTGTCAGCAGTTTGCCGGTCAGTGCCAGCATGAAGGTGATGACGGATACGGCGACGGGGCGTCGCACGCCATCGGGCGTGATGACCAAGGCAATGCCGGCTGCGGTGCAGGCCTCAACGTCGACAGTGTCGTAGCCGACCCCGAAGCGGGCAACGACGGCCAGGCGCCCGCTCCTTGGGATGCTCGTGGCATCGAAGCGATGGGCGAGGAGGATCAGCGCATCGAAATCCTCAAGTTGGTCGGCGCGAAGCGGACTGTTTGACTCTAGGAACACCATCTCGACGCCTGTCGCATTGCGCAGTGGCACCAGATCGAAATCTGGGTAGGTCGGCGAGCCGTCCGGCTTGCGGAAATCACCGGAAAGCGCCACCCTGAATTTTACGCTGTCCATCGTCTCCTCCGCTCCTATTCGCACCCGGCCCGGATCTTGGAAACCGCGTCGGCGATCGCGTCGTGCAGAACCCAAACGTCGCCTGAATAACAAATAAAATCAAAACCTTGTGCGTAGAAGTCGTGTCCCTGCGCGACGTTGGGCACCAAGCGTCCAAGCGATTTGTTGTGCTTCTTGGCGGCGGCAACGATTTTGGCCATTGCAGCAGTGAAAGTGGGGTGGGCGAAGTCGCCAGGAATGCCGAGCGAGACGGACAGGTCGAAATGTCCGACCCACAGACAATCGACCCCGTCCAGTCCCGCGATGCCGTCAATGTTCCTGACGCCGTCGGCGGTCTCTATCAGGCAGATGAACGTCGAGCGCTTGTTGGCGGCTGAGAATTTATCAGTGACCGAGCCCGGACGGTAGCGGTCATGAGCGATCTGCAGCGCCACGCCGCGGACGCCGGCAGGGTGATATTTCATGGAATTGATGATGTGCTGCGCCTGCTCGACGGTACTCACCATCGGCGCGATCAGGCCTTCGGCCCCCATATCCATGGCGCGGGCAAGGAAATGGTAGTCCTGCGATGGCACACGCACCATAACCGGCAGGTCGGCCGCCTCGAAATAGCGGATCGCACTCTTCACCGTCTCCAGGCTGAAGCCCGAATGCTCCATATCGAAAAAGACGAAGTCACAGCCAGCGGACTTCAGGATGTGACCTATACCCGGCGTCGCGAACTCGGCGACGAGCGTACCAAGTTTGACCCGCCTGTGAGAAGTTAACGCCCTGAGACTTGGCTCTGACATGCACTTCCTCCCGTTCGCCCAAAAGGGCCAATCCGCCTAGTTCTCGTCAATGCGTGGCCTCAAGAACGAGGTCGCAGGTCATCACCAACTTGGTCACGACGAGCGGCGCGCTCTGCGTATTGAATTCGTCGAAGTGAGCGGTGCGGCAGTGCTCCTCGAATGCGGCCTCGCTATCGTAAATCTCATAGAGCAGGACCCGGTCCGGTTCGCCGCGCGCCTCCGTCACGTCAAAGCGGCGGCAGCCGGCCTCGCTGCGCATCGACGCGGTTGCATTGGCGTCCACAAGTTCGCGGAATCTGCCCCGGGCACCCGGCTTGAGGCGGAAATCGACCCAGACCACGAAGCCCCTCATCACTTGGCACCTGCAATTTCCAGATAGCGCCTGGACACATATTCCAGATGCCTGCGCATAGCCGCTTCGGAGGCGTCTGGATCGCGCGCGGCGACGGCATCAAAGATTTCGCGATGAGCCTCATAGGCCTTGCGGTCTTCACCTTTGGCCAAAGTCGTGCGCCGCTGTTCGAGCAGCCATTCGGCCAACGCCGCGTGGATAGCTGTGAAGATTCGATTGCGGGTGATCACCGCCAGCACGTAGTGGAAGTCCACGTCGGTGCGCTCGAAGCGCGTCAGGTCCCCGATCGACTGTCGGTTGATTTCAAGCGCCTCTTTGAGACTTTCAATATCTTCTGGGGTGGCATTGATGGCGGCGTTGCGGGCAAGACCGACTTCGAAAAACAAACGCGCGCTCTGGAAGTCATGAACCCCGCCGGGGGCCGAAATCATGTGACGCGCCGGCCCCGAGAGGGCGTCGATCACGAATTGGGGCGTTGGCCGAGTGACGCGGGCGCGCTCGCCGGATTTCACCTCGACAAGGCCCATCTTGCTCAGATGCAGCAGGGCTTCGCGGATTGAAGGGCGCCCGACCCCAAACTGCCGCATGAGTTCCCGTTCGGATGGGAGCCGGTCGGCTTCGGCCAGCTCTCCCTCGCGGATCATCCGCTCAAGGTGCGCTGCAACCTCGTCCGAAAGCTTCCGCGGCTTGATCAGAACTCCGATCATTGGCATACCTGTTATACCAATACGCTATGGCCCCAGAGCGCCTCTGTCAACGATCCTTCTACCAACAGACGCTCGTGACCAAGTGAGAACGGTCATTGTTCTTCCTGTCAAACGAGTATCTATCGGCGTTCGCCCAACTGAGACGCCGCACAAAGTTGGAACGAATCTGGCGTAAAATTGGCTGGGCGCATCGACGCCGGCATCGAGGAGGCGCTCGCCCGCTTTGGCATCGATACTCGTGGCGCAGCAGACGGCTGGGGAGCGACACTCGACAGCGTATATGACGGAGCGATTGAGGCGCTGACCTCCCTTGATGCTAGCTTTGCAAAGGCACTAGCGATCATCGCCGAGGGCTGAGCATGGCAGACATCGATGCTACACAGCGCGTCATCGAACATCTTTTGACGCATTTCGCCTGACCAAAAGCGGGCGCAAGCAGTCCGGCGGCAACGGGCTGTAACCGACTGTCAGGTCTCGGCAGGCATTTGAGATAGCTGCCGTTCTCCATACGATCCCCAGTTGGACGATAAGACCAAGCGTCCCAACAGCCAGAAGCGGACATCGTCAACGAGTTTAATTTACGCAGCCAGGATCGACCTCGCAGTTCGGGCCGATGCGACACCCATCCGGAACGCCATAGCTCAAAACCCCTCAAGCGCTTCAGCGCAGCGTTGCAAAAGGTCGAGCTGCGTTGCGGACCTCGGGTCTGCCGTTCGTTCTCCTCCGTCACGGCTGGTATACGGAGAACCACACGCCTTCCGTGATCCCTGACCTCTCTGGGCAGCATGATCCCGACCGCTTCCTGCAACGGAGGGCGATCATTTCCACTAAATCCAATGCTTTATGAGGAAAGCCGGTGGTACCGTTGGCTGGGATCAGTTCGCCCATCAACCAACTGTTTTTGTCACGTTTTTCCTTCCTGCGGGGTGTTGTTTGTATCACAATATGTATCACAGCAGGCAGCACAATCTCGCCGCGGATATTCCGCCGGCGACACGGACAGATGGCAACTTGCATCGGCGTACGAGGGGGCTGCGCAATTTTTTGCAGAAGCAGGAACATAGCTGCATCGCCCAAGTTAAATACCGACGGCATTGGATCACGGCTTCATTCTCGCATTTCCAGTCTGCCAGAGTGCTCCGGGATTCTTTGATGCTCGAACGAATGGGCAGGACAATGTATCGCTGTCAGCTTTTGCTATCAGCCTTTGGTCTGGTGTTGTTGACGGGTGGCCTGTTCCCACAGGGCCAAGCCATGGCACAGGCGCCCTGCCCGGCCGACCACGATAAGCTGCTCGCTGTCCTCAAGGCCAATGTGAAAGCAAGCGGCGGACCTGCCAACGGTGGCTTTGAGACCAACGAATGGGCCGCTATCGTCGCCCGCGACGGCGCCGTATGCGCGATCGCTTTCAGCGGTCCCACCGCCGATTCGCAATGGCCAGGCAGTCGCCTCGTCGCGGCAGAGAAGGCCAACACGGCCAATGGACTCAGCCTGGCGCAGATGGCCCTATCGACGGCCAATCTCTACGCGGGGGCGCAGCCGGGCGGGCCGCTTTTCGGCTTGCAGGAGACCAATCCGGTCAACCAGGCCGCGGCCTATGCGGGCGATCCCAAAACGTTCGGAAGCGCCAGCGATCCCCTCGTCGGCAAGCCGATTGGAGGCGTCGTTGTGTTTGGCGGCGGACTTGCCCTCTATGACGGCAAGAGCATCGTCGGAGGGATCGGGGTTTCCGGAGATTCCTCATGCGCCGATCACAATGTCGCCTGGCGTGTTCGCGCGGCGCTCGGCCTCGACAAGGTTCCCGCCGGGGTCAATCCCAATCGCAAGGACGCCATCGTCTACGATCTCGATCCCGGCGGCAAAAGCGCCTCGGGCTGGGGTCATCCGCTTTGTGCCGGCACCGAGGCTGACATCGCGGCGGAGCTCGGCGCCGGCGTGGGAGGCTCGATCCACAAATGAAAGGCATGCTGCACCCGGCACCGGCGCGCGTTGACGCAGGACAAGGCGCCCGCGCATTGGCGACCTGGAATTCTTTTCGCACCTGCATACTCCCGGTGATGCTGCTGGCATGCGGCCCATTCCTGAGCGGTGCCTCGGAGCCCCCATCGGCGGCGGCTATTGCGCCGCCCGCCGCGGCCGCGCCACCCGATGACGGGCAATGGACAATGCCGGCCAAGAACTACGCGTCGACCCGCTTCAGCGACCTGACCGAGATCAACGAAGGCAACGTCAAGAACCTGCAGGTCGCCTTCACCTTCTCGACCGGCGTGAACAAGGGCCAGGAAGCAGCGCCGCTGGTTGTCGGCAGCAGCATGTACATCGTCACGCCCTTTCCCAACATCGTCTACGCACTTGACCTCTCCAGGCCAGGCGCGCCGATGAAATGGAAGTACGAGCCCAACCCCGAGCCGGCGGCACAAGGGGTGGCCTGCTGCGATGTCGTCAACCGCGGCGCGGCCTTCGCCGACGGGCGCATCTTCTTCAACACGCTGGACGGCCACACGATCGCGCTCGATGCCGATACGGGCAAGCCGATCTGGAACGCTCATATCGGCAACATCAACATCGGCGAGACAATCACCATGGCGCCGCTGGTGGTGAAGGGAAAAGTTCTGGTCGGCAATTCCGGCGGCGAAATGGGCGTCCGCGGCTGGGTGAAGGCGCTGGATGCCGGAAACGGGCATGTTGTCTGGACGGCTTATGGCACTGGACCCGACAAGGATGTGCTGATCGGCCCGGACTTCAAGCCCCACTATGACATGGACAAGGGCACAGACCTTGGCGTGACGACATGGCCGCCCGAAGCCTGGAAGATCGGCGGCGGCAATATGTGGGGCTGGATCTCCTACGATCCGGACTTGAACTTGATCTTCCACGGCACAGGCAATCCAGGACCGTGGAATCCGGATTTGCGGCCAGGCGACAACAAATGGACGTCCGGTATTTTCGCGCGTGATCCCGATACCGGAGCGGCGAAGTGGTTCTATCAGTGGAGCCCGCATGACCTCCATGACTATGACGGCATCAACGAGCAGATCCTTCTGGACATGACCTGGCAAGGCAAGCCGCGCAAGGTCCTAGTCCGACCGGAACGCAACGGCTACCTCTATATCCTCGATCGAACCACTGGCGAGGTGCTGTCGGCCACAGCCTATGGCCCGGTCAATTCCAGCAAGGGCGTCGACCTGAAGACCGGCCGGCTGATTGCAAACCCCGACAAGAGAACCGGCACCGGCAAGGTGGTGCGAGACATTTGCCCGACAGCGTCCGGCCTCAAGGACTGGCAGCCATCGGCCTTTTCGCCGAAGACCGGCCTGCTCTACATCCCCCACAACAATCTCTGCATGGATGAAGAAGGCGTCGAGGTAAACTACATCGCAGGCACGCCCTATGTCGGCATGAACGTACGCATGATCCCCGGGCCGGGCGGCAATCGTGGTGCCTTCACCGCCTGGGATGTTGCCGCCGCCAAGCCGGCCTGGGTCCTGAAGGAGAACTTTCCGGTGTGGAGCGGCACCGTCGTCACTGCCGGCGATGTCGTCTTTTACGGCACCATGGAAGGCTGGTTCAAGGCGGTCAGCGCCAGGACTGGCGACCTCCTTTGGCAATTCAAGACATCGTCCGGCATCATCGGCCAGCCGATAACCTATCGCGGCCCCGATGGGCACCAATATGTCGCAACTCTGTCAGGCGTCGGTGGCTGGGCCGGTGCCATCGTTTCCGGCGACCTCGACCCACGCGATGCCACCGCGGCACTTGGCTTCGTCAACGCGATGAAGGATCTAAAGAACGCTACCACGGCGGGAGGCACGCTTTATGTGTTCCGGCTGCCTTGATGGATTGGACTTGACCGTACGTCCGGCGCGAAAGGCGTTCCAACGGGTGGCCATCGGCATGGCCGGGCTCGCCTTGTTGCTCTTGCCGGCTATTGCCAATCCACGTGAGTTGAGAGTGTGCGCCGACCCGAACAACATGCCGTTTTCCAACGCGGCCGGTCAAGGCTTCGAGAACAGGATCACGGAAATTATCGCCACTGATCTCGGCGCCAAGCTGACGTATACTTGGTGGGCGCAGCGCCGTGGCTTCATCCGTAACACGCTGAAGGCAGGCCTTTGCGATCTCGTGCCCGGCACGCCTGCCAATCTCGAAATGCTGCGCACGACCACGCCTTACTACCGTTCGTCCTATGTCTTCGTGACCCGCCAGGACGGCCCGGACGTGACCTCCTTCAACGACCTGCGGTTGCAAGAATTGCGTATCGGTGTTCAGCTCATCGGCGACGATGGCGCCAACTCGCCGCCTGTCCAGGCGCTTGGCCGCCGCGGCATCGTCGGGCACCTCATCGGCTACCCCGTCTATGGCGACTACTCCGCTCCCAACCCTCCGGCGCGCATCGTCGAAGCTGTCGCGAACGGCGAGATCGATCTTGCCGTGGTCTGGGGTCCGCTCGCCGGCTATTTCGCCCAGAGGCAAAAGGTGTCGCTCCGGATCACGCCGGTCACGCCTCGCATCGACGGACCGCAACTGCCGCTAATGTACGACATCTCAATGGGTGTTCGGCGCGAGGACGATGCGCTGCGTGGCGATGTGAATAGCGCGCTTGCCAGACACAAGGCCGAGATCGACGCGGTTCTGGCGCAATACGGCGTACCGCGTCTGGACATGGCCGGGAGTCCGGCGCGATGAGGCACGCTCTGGCGTTGTTACTGCCCTTGACGCTGACCCTGGTCGCCTGCCAGCGCGAGGAGCGCGACACGCAACCGCAATCGGCGCTCGGCTCAGGTGAGCAGCCGACGCCTGTGACCACGTTGGAGCCGGGCGGACAGCGCCCCTCCCCCACCGACAACAAGGCGGCGAGCTTCGAGGCCAACGCCTTCCACATGAGCGAGGGCAAACGCCTGTTCAACTGGTTCAACTGCTCGGGCTGCCATGCCAATGGCGGTGGCGGCATGGGCCCGGCGCTGATGGACGAGAAGTGGCTCTACGGCAGCTCGATCGAAAGCATCCACGCCACGATCCGCGACGGCAGGCCGAACGGGATGCCGAGCTTCGGCCAGAAGATACCCGACGACCAGATATGGGAGCTGGCGGCATATGTGCGTGCACTGGGCGGCAACGCGCCCTCCTCCGCCGCGCCGCAACGCAATGACGGCATGATGGTGCATCCCTCGGAAAACCGCCTGCCGGATGCCGCGACACTGGGCAAATCACCGTGAAACGCCTGGCTTCGATGACCTTCGCCCTCTGTGTCCTGCTTCTTCTGCAGGGATGCGCAGGCTGGCAGTCGGCGCTGGATCCGAAAGGCCCCGCAGCCGGCGAGTTGGCTTGGCTGATCTGGTTCTTCACCGCGCTTTGCGCGGTTGTGTGGGTGCTGGTGATGATCGCGCTCGCAGCACCGCTGGTTATGCGATCGCGTCCCGGCGATGAACCCCTCTTACTCGACGAAGCGGCCGAACGCCGCAAGATGCGCGTGGTCGCGTCCGCCGTCGGACTGACCGCCATCATCCTGATCGGACTGACGCTGCTAAGCTTTTTCGCCAACAGGACGCTGGCTGCGATCGGCTCGGAGGCTGTGCTGACAATCAGGGTGACCGGGCACCAGTGGTGGTGGGAGTTGCGCTACGAGGATGCTACGCCGAGCCGCATCCTGACGACGGCAAACGAGATCC